>CAWUTK010000031.1:0-4996 GCA_963924785.1 uncultured Opitutales bacterium | reverse complement strand
ATCTGCCGTTTTATCACCGATGCCTTTTACTTTTGATAGATCGAATACACTAGCAGAAACAACATTTGAAATCGATCCAAATTCCTTTAATAACAATTTTGCCTTATCAAAACCGATTCCTGGGACCGCTTGAAGCATACGGATTTGTTGAGCATTTTTAGTTTTAGCTTGTTTTCGATTCACATAAACACGACCCTCTCCCCTCCTCACGAGTTGATCAGAGGTTTGAATGATCAACCTAGCGGTTTCCTTAAAGTCCAAAGCTCGCAAAACAGGAAAACGGTAAACAATGGATAACGTAATCATTGCTCCTTGCAAAGCACCACGTTTCATCCGACTTCCATTTAAATCCTTCTGTGTTCCTTCTAAAATATAACACACTGGTAATGTCGTTTTAGCTAACTGATTTGCTTGCGAAAACAAACGTCCCTCTTTTATTGATGATGCGAAATCAGAAAGCGTTTTTCTTTCAAAAAGCATACTCCCTTCAATCAAATAGTCGCCTATGGGCAAACGAACAACGGGAACGGTTACTTTAGGGTGCGAGCGAAGTTCTTCAATTACACCTGAACGCCATTCTCTATCATCAGCAATAATTTTCATAAATCTAAACCTCCGATAGATTTCCAGGGAATAACATCTACCCCACCTTGAACCCTTGAATCTTCTCCTCCATAAACAAGGTATGAATTGCTAACATCTAAATCAGACTTTTTTAAATAATTTAATCCTGAAAAAACATCTCCATGCAACGTTTTACCTAATTTAATTTCCAGTTGGTCGACATTAACCACATTATCAAAAATCACATCAACTTCACGACCGCGATGATCTCTAAAAAAATATAAATTATCATTTTCAACTTTATTTGAAAACTTCTTACAAAGCTCTGAAACAATGAAGCATTCAAATATCGAACCTAACAGAGGGTGAGTATCTAACTGATCAACTTTTTTGATATTTAATAAATAGCAAAGCAATCCTGTATCGATGAAATACAACTTAGGATTCTTAACCAAACGCTTATTGAAATTCTTGTAATACGGATGAAGTAGACGTATTATAAAACTTGCTTCTAATATAGACAACCACTCCTTCACAGTATGCTGATCAATTCCGCAATCAGAACCCAGTGATGAATAATTCAAAACTTGCCCCACTCTTGCAGCGCATAATTTAAGGAAATTCTCAAATTTCGTTAAATCCTTAATATTAATCAATTGCCGTAAATCTCTCTCCACATATGTCGCCGTATAAAAAGCCATCGCCTGAGTTGGATCCAATTGCTCTTCAAATATTCTGGGGTAAAAACCAGTGTATAGAACCTTAAGAAGAGACGGGGTTTCCTTATTATAAATTTCATCGACCGAATAAGGTAACAATTTAACAAGTGCAGTTCTCCCAGCCAAAGACTGGTCCACTGATTGCATCAAATCAAACTGATGGCATCCCGTTAAAATAAATTGTCCATTTTTATTTTTAAGATCTACTTCTGTTTGAACATAAGAAAGCAAGCTTGGAACTCGTTGTATCTCATCCAACACAACCCCGGTTTGACAATACTTCTCCAAGAACCCTCTCGGATCGTCAGTTGCAAACTGCCGTAAATCTAACTCTTCAAGAGAAACATAAACTTTATCCGGAAATAACTGTTTGCATAAAGTCGTCTTCCCTGATTGCCGAGGACCTAAAATCGTCACAACAGGATACTGTTCAGACAGTTTCAGAACTTCCGTTGCTACAATTCGATCAGTCATGGTCAATAATAAGAATAAACTCCCAATTTAACCATGCGCGTGTTAAATTAGCAACCTTTTTCATACTGTTATGCAAAAGTGAAAAACGAAAAGAATATTTGATAAACCCTAAAAAGTAGTTAACTTTAAATGACATATGACATTTAAAGCAATAGTTCATGAAGCAGAAGAAGGTGGTTTTTGGGCAGAAGTTCCTGCTGTTCCAGGTTGTTCGACTCAAGGAGACTCTCTAGACGAATTGAAACTTAATCTTAAAGAGGCAATCGAAGGCTGTTTGTCTGTTGATATTGATGTGCCTTCTGAGGATGAAGTTTCTGAAATATTAGAAATTGCAGTGTGAAGTAAGTTTCTGGAAAGGAATTTATCAAAATTCGAGAAAAGCATGGGTGGTCATTGAAGAGAATCAATGGTAGTCATCATATTTATTGTAAATCTGAAAGAATTGAGCGTATTTCTGTTCCAGTGCATGGAAATAAACCTTTGAAGTTTGGTTTATTGAAGTCCCATATGAAGATTGTTCCATTGATTGAATCCGACTTGTAATAAAACGATTAAGTTGATTCAGCATAACGTGACTGTTGAAAAACTAAAATTGAGTAATCC
This sequence comes from uncultured Opitutales bacterium, assembly GCA_963924785.1. Taxonomy (GTDB): domain Bacteria; phylum Verrucomicrobiota; class Verrucomicrobiia; order Opitutales; family CAJWYM01; genus CAWUTK01. Next base: position 2,636 of record CAWUTK010000031.1, on the reverse strand, counting down.
CCAACACGGTTTTGATTATATTGAAGGGTTGGTTTCATATTACAGTTTTGGTAGATTTGAAACGATGGAGTAAAGTTGGGCACACCTCATCCTGTGCGTTATACCTCTAAGTGCCGAACAAATTGACTAAAAATCGGCTAACGCCTTGCAAACTCGTCCAACTTCTTCATCGCTCAATTCAGGGTACATGGGAATACTCAAAATCCGGCTATATAAATCTTCCGTATTTCTGAGAGCATTAGCTCCTTTGATGCGGGCTTTATACGCTGGTTGCTCGTGAACGGCTTGAGGGTAATGCAACGCACACCCGATTCCTTTACTTTTCAAATAATTGGCTAATTCATCTCGGCGATCGGATTCAACAACATATAAATGAAAGGCATGTTTTACATTACCAGCTATGCTTGGTGCAATTACAGACGGGTGATCAACTAGCGCCTCGGTATACTTTCTTGCGATCTCATTTCTGCGATTAGCGTCCTTCTGAAGCCCCTTTAATTTCACCCTCAAAATTGCTGCCTGCATTTCATCTAAACGAGAGTTCACGCCTGGAATGTCACTTATGTAACGATCTTTCCAACCATACTGCTTCAACATTTTCAAATTCTCAGCAACCTCAGCGTCGTCTGTCAAGATACCACCACCATCACCAATTGCGCCTAAATTCTTAGTTGGATAAAAACTAAATGAACCGGCGAGGGCAATTGTTCCAACTTTTCGACCATCGATCTCAGCACAATGAGCCTGAGCACAATCTTCTAAGACCTTCAGCCCATGCTCATCTGCGAATTGGATAATTGAAACGAGGTCCGCTGGATGACCATAAATATGCACTGGCACAATCGCTTTTGTTTTATCACTTAAAAGGCTTTTTAAACATTCAGGATCAAGGCAACGGCTACCCAATTCGATATCAGCCAAAACAGGAACCGCGCCTATTTGCTCAATCGCTGCAACTGTAGCGACGGCGGTATGAGAAACTGTGATCACCTCATCCCCTTTTTGAACTCCAAACGCCCTCAAACTTAAAGCGATTGCATCCGTCCCATTGGCAACACTCACACAATATTTAACTCCATGAAAATCGGCGAACTCCTGTTCAAACGCTTCGACTTCTTTTCCTAAAACATACCACCCACTTTCAAGAACCCGATTAACAGCTTCTTTGATATCTTGCTTATAGGCTTCGTATTGAGCCCCTGGATTTGCTAATAAAATCTGTTTCATTTTTCGCCTTTCCGGTTTAACCGAATCTTCTCACGAATCGGTTTAATCCGTTCATAAAATTCATACAAATCACTTAGGTCCCTCATTAACTTTTCAATCCTAGTCATAGATATTTCTCTAATGATGAACGATAGTAATCAACTGAGCGTTTCAACCCTTCAGACAAACTCACTTTGGGATCCCACTCGAAGGCATCCTTAATTTTAGAATAATCGGTATAATAGTCTCCAATATCAATTTTCTTACGAGACTCCGGAAACGCGATTAGTTCATACTCGCCTGATTTCTCACCAACTAAAATCTTCGCAGTCTCTTCTAAACTTTTTATTTCACTGGCCCCTAGGTTATATACGGCTCCATTACTTTTTTCCGAATTCGCAACCAACAACATTGCATCCACAACGTCATCAACATAATTATAATCCCTCAACTGTTTTCCGTCTCCAAATACTTGAATTTTTTTTCCTTCCAGTAAAAGACGGATCCATATTCCAAGAAAAGTCTGCCGCGCATCTTTAATCCGCATCCTTGGACCATAAGTATTAGTCAAACGCAACACGGTAGATTGGACGCCATACACCTCACTATATAACAAATGATAAGCTTCTCCCGACCATTTATTAATACCATTCACATCAACCGGAACAATAGGATGATCCTCTCCAACTGGTAATTTCTGAGGTTTACCATATAACTGACGAGTGCTCGCGAAAACTATTTTGATCGCTTGATTATAATGTCGGCACGCTTCCAAAATCGATAACTGAGCTCTTGCATTAATATCCAAATCTGTGAACGGATTTTCCATCGAGTCCATATGGCTCGTTTGCCCAGCCAAATTAAAGAGAAAATCCTTATCTTTAATCAAATACTTCATTGCATGCGCATCACGAACATCCGAAATATTTACCTCAACATCGTCCTTTATGGGTTCAATGTTAAATAGATTACCGCCATATTCCGGAATCAAACTATCAACAAGTGTTACATTTGCCCCTAGCTCAACTAGACGAATCGCCAAATTCGAACCAATAAAACCTAAACCACCGGTTATCAGGACTTTCTTATCTTTATAATTATTACTCAAGATGGTAATTTAACTAAGTTTATGAATTTTGAAAAGCATTTAAAGTCATCTCTATTAAACGTTAACAAACTGCTAATATAGAAGGTATAACCCATTTGGGGATAATTCTCAAAAAAACCAACTACCGACAAATAACCATGCCTTGAAGTATGACAAGCTGTTAGCAAAATCTTGGTATCAATAGAAATACGCTTATCGTCCATCTATTCCGTATATCTCATCGCGATTCCAAGCCTGATGACGGACTTCAGGTGATGAAATCGTAAAAAGCCTCAAGGGTTCCGGATAGGCTTCATGGGAAACTACTTCTGCTGCTCTTTCT
>CAWUTK010000030.1:0-2595 GCA_963924785.1 uncultured Opitutales bacterium | reverse complement strand
CGCGAGCATACATTGCAATTACCTTCTCATCAAAGCCCTCAAAGCGCCTCTGGCGTTTAGGGAGTATCTCGGACTCGAAGTCACCCTTACGGTCACGAGGAATTGATAGATCAATTGATCCATGCTCTGTAATCACAGTTTTCTTGCCTGTGCCATTGCGAGAATTACCACTATTATCTCCTCGTTTATCGTGCTTATTATACCCAAGATGATGATCCAGTTCGCCCGACATCGCTTTTTCAATCAACCGCTTTTGTAGTTCATCGACTAAACCGCCTTGCTTTAATGCATCAGCAGGATTCTCATATTCGCTTAGCAACTCTTCTATTAGTTGCTCTTTTTTTGTATTCTTTGCAATAGTTTTTACTTTTATATTACTGGTTCTATGGCCAGTTTACACGGTTTATTTCACACTCTCGAAGAAGCAGTGCCAGTCGTTAACGATCTTTTTCTTTGTGTGCTTTTTCCTTATTTTTATGCAGCAAGGTATCTATTGAAATGACAAAACCGATGATTATTGCGATTGAGAAACCGACAATACTCAAAATAGGGTATCCGAAGACTTTAGGCTCTACTCCTGTTGCTGCTATAATTGACGAACCCATAACTAAGGATGCACATATTACGGCCAGTACAAGGCGATTAATGGAGTAGGTCAATTGCTTGGAAAAATTATCAATCCCTTTATGATAAAGATTGATGTTTAGCTCTTCTGATTCAAATCGTCTTAACACTCGTTGTAGGTCAGAGGGGAGTTCCTTTAATTCCCTAAAGAGTGAGGTGAATGTATAAAACCCTTGTTTCGCTAGCGTCTTTGGGTTCCAGCGTTCCCATGTGAGTTCTTTTAAAAGAGGCTCTCCAATGGGAATGATGTCAAAATCAGGGTCAAGGTGCCTACTGATTTCTTCTATTGTTAAAATTGATTTTGCAAGGAAAACGTAATCTCGAATGGCATTGATACCATTTTGGTTTAAGGCATACAGTAGTTCCATCCCCATCCTGCCAATCGAGTAGGTCGGCGCACCTGGTGAATGGGTTTTTTGTAGCAGGAGTAGGACGCTTTTTTCTAAAGACTCTTTGTTTATAAGGTGCCTATTGTTAGACATTCTCACTGCGGTATTCACTACGAGTTGAACGTCTTTCTTCATTAGCCCAACGAATAGATCAGCGAGATTATATCTCATTTGGCTTGTTAGTTGTCCAATTAGACCCCAGTCAAGAAGGCAAATCCTGTTATCTTTCGTTATTAGAATATTACCACTATGAGGGTCAGCGTGAAAAAAACCACTTTTTGTTATTTGGTATAATATTGATCTAGCGCCAGTGGCGGCTAATTGTTTCGAAATTTCTTCTGTTCGTTTTGCTTCGAGTGGTGATTCTCCTTCCACCCATTCCATTACCAGGACTTTACTTGAAGAGAATTCATCCTCGATTTTTGGAGCAAAGATTTCTTCCGAATATGGATTGAGTGTGTTAAATAAAGTGCTGTGATGTGCTTCAATTTCAAAATCAAGTTCATCGAGTAGACCTTGTTTAACCTCTTCGATAACACCGGGGAGATCATAGGGTTTTACTACATTAAGATTTTGATGGAGCTTTTTAATTATCCAGCTAATTATTTCAATATCGGCTTCAATTTCTTTTTTTACTTTTGGACGCTGAACTTTTACCGCAACCGTTTTGCCGTTTGACTTAAGTGTAGCTTTGTAGACTTGACCAATAGATGCTGTGGCTATTGGTGTTTGGTTGAATTCAGAGAAGGTATTGTTTAGATTGTGGTCAAATGCTTCATCAAGAATAGGGCTGATCTTTTCGAACGGAATAGGGGTTACATTTTGCTTTAGTTTTCTTAATTCATTAATTAATTGTTCCGGTAATAGATCCGGACGGGAACTTAGAATTTGGCCAAATTTGATAAATGTTGGCCCGAGGTCTTCTATTATGAGTCTGATCCTTTCCCATATGTTTAATTCCTCAACATTGCGTTCAGAGCTAAACGCGGGAATCCAGTCTAGGGGGGTTTTTAAAAGGTCAAGTAAATCACCGAAGCCGTAACGAGCGAGTGTTGTAAAAATCTCTTTTGCTCGAACAGCATTGTTGAAGATTGAAAAAGGTTTCAATGTTATGATTTACCTTCAAGTTGTTTAATTCGTTCCTCAAGTTCTTTTAGCTGTGTTTGAGTTGCGAAATTAGCTTTTTGTAAAACACCTTCAAGCATGTTGTTTAAATTATCCGTGGCGTCCGAAAACTCTTTTTTACTTTGCTCTGCTATTTTTTCGGCGAGTTCACTTGCTTCCTTTGAGTTTATTTTTCCTTTATCGACAAATTCATTTAATATATCTTCAACTTTGTCTTTTGTGACTAATGTTGCACCTATGCCGGCGTAAACAGCTTTTTTTATATTCTCTATCATTTAGATTCTTTTTTTAGTGATTTTAATTTAGGGCTTAATTCCTTTAATTGTTTTTTACTCATGCGATCAATGAAAAGGGTGCCGTGTAAGTGATCATATTCATGTTGGACGCATCTGGAAAATAGACCATTACAGTCTAATGTGTGTGTGTCACCATAAATGTCTTGATAGGTAACCCTTAT
>CAWUTK010000029.1:0-6703 GCA_963924785.1 uncultured Opitutales bacterium | reverse complement strand
TATAGGCATTACCGAACTCATGGTCGTGCCGTTGTTGGCACCGTCTTTATGGGGGCTTTTTAGTCGAAGTATCGGTGGTCGGGCTGTGTGGATCACTGGCTTGAGTGGCTTCGTGTTGGGAGCTTTGGTTCGATTTGGTTTCGGTGCCGATGGGTTTTTGAGTGGTTTCGAATCTCTAGACAGCCTCAATACTTGGGTTGTTTCTAATGCTAATTTTTTAAAGACCTTTGTCGGTGTGATTTTTCCAGTGGCTGTGCTCACTATTATCGAATGTTTGAGTCGAGGTGAAGACGCTGGTTGGAAAGCCGTTGCTGCACTTTCGAGTGAAGAACTCGCCGAAGAGAAAGACAATCCAAAGCAGTCTAATCCGATGGCCGCGAAAGTCGTTGCTTGGTGTTTGATCGTCTGTGGGTTGATGATGTTTTCGCTGATATTAGTAAACGAAAACTCGCACGGTATTCTGGCAGCTTTTGGTGCGATCTTGTTATTGATCGCGGGAACTATCTTTTTTATGATTAGACGACCTGCGAATGTGGCCGTTATCCAAAAATAGCTTTATATGATTTTAGAAAAACCAACTGAAGCCCGTTCGTTGAAAACGGAAAAATTGATCACAGATCTTGTTGTGGTCGGCGGTGGATTAGCCGGAACCTGTGCCGCGATTACCGCTGCCCGTCAAGGGGTGAAAGTTGTCCTTATCCAGGATCGACCAGTGTTGGGCGGTAATGCATCCAGCGAGGTTCGACTGTGGGGGTTGGGCGCGACTTCGCACATGGGTAATAATAATCGATGGGCTCGCGAAGGCGGACTTGTCGACGAAATTTTGGTAGAGAATATGTGCCGTAACAAAGAGGGGAACCCGCTGATTTTTGATACGGTACTACTCGACTTGGTGCGACGTGAGCCAAATATTCGACTACTGCTTAATACGGCGGTGTATGAGGTGCAAAAGGCAACCCTCGATACTATTGCAGGTGTGACAGCTTTTTGTAGTCAGAACTCCACTCGTTACGTGGTCGAGGCTCCCTATTTCTGCGATGCCTCCGGTGACGGAATTGTTGGCTTTCAGGCGGGTGCGGCTTTTCGCATGGGAGCTGAATCGTCAGAAGAATTTGGCGAAGGTTTTACGCCTGATGAAAGTTACGGCGAACTGTTGGGTCATACGATTTATTTTTATAGCAAAGATGTCGGGAAACCGGTGAAATATGTCGCGCCTGATTATGCTTTGAAAAATGTTGAAGACGTTCTCCGTTATAGAAATGTTGATGTAAAGGAGCACGGTTGTAAATTGTGGTGGATCGAATACGGTGGTCGCAAAGACACGGTTCACGATACAGAGGACATTAAGTGGGAGCTTTGGAAAATAGTCTACGGTGTCTGGGACTACATTAAGAATTCCGGAAAATTTCCTGAAGCTGAAACCATGACCTTGGAGTGGGTGGGGACAATTCCCGGCAAGCGTGAAAGTCGGCGATTCGAAGGTGATTACATGATGACCCAGCAAGATGTGATTGAGCAGCGTGAACATTTCGATGTTGTATCCGTAGGTGGTTGGTCGTTGGACCTCCATCCGTCTGATGCCGTTTATAGTGAAAAATCACCCTGTAACCAATGGCATAGTAAGGGCGTTTATGGGATACCTTATCGTTCTTATTATAGTCGAAATATTTCCAATCTGTTTCTTGCAGGTCGTATTATTAGTGCCTCACATGTGGCCTTCGGGTCAACCCGTGTGATGTTGACTTGCGCACATGGCGGAAGCGCCGTTGGCATGGCAGCCTCTCACTGTTTTAAAAATGGACTACAGCCACGTGATTTGACTGAACCTAAACGTATGGCCGCACTGCAGGCATCACTTAATCGAAGCGGACAGGCAATTCCAGGTATTGCACTGACGGGAGATGGAGACTTGGCTCAGCTTGCAAAAGTTTCTGTTTCTTCGACACTTCAATTAAGCGAACTCTCGGCGGATGGTCCTTGGTTGGATCTGAAATATCCGGTTGCTCAAATGTTGCCGTTGACACCCGAAGATCGTGCGGTGGTTCAATTTCGCGTGCGTGCGACTACTGCGTGTACGTTGCGTGTTGCTTTACGGGTTAGCGATAAGGTGGCTAATTTTACGCCAGAACAGACGCTTTGTGAGAAAACCTTTTCGCTGGTCTCAGGCGAGCAGACGGTAGAGTTTTCCATCACCAACGGTGTCGATGTCGACCGTTATGTTTATCTCTGTCTTTACGGTAAGGAAGTCATTGAAGTGGTTTGCTCGGAACAACGGGTGACTGGACTTCTGACTGTTTGGAAGAAATTCAATCATGCTGTTTCTAATACTGGCGAACAAGTGCCACCAGAAGGAATTGGCATCGACCACTTCGAATTCTGGGTGCCAGATCGTCGACCAGCAGGACACAATATTGCCTTTAGACTTTCTGCACCCTTGAAAGCCTATGAAGCGAAAAATATCACAAATGGAATTTTTAGACCAATTACGGCTAGTAATGCATGGGTGGCGGCATGGGATGATTCGTCGCCTCGCATCGATTTCACCTGGGATAAGGAGCAGACGATTAGTGAGGTGGTGATGCACTTTGACACTGATTCCGACCACGCTATGGAGACGGCGCAGTGGGGGCATCCTGAAGATGTGATGCCGTTTTGTGTACGCGAGTATGTGATTCGTGATGCCGATGGGAAGGAGTTGTATTGCTGCTCTGATAATCATCAAACCATCAATCGTATTCAGTTTGATAAACCAATTTTAACCAGTAGCCTAGCGATTGAACTGGTCCATCCGTCGGAGCAAGTTCCCGCAGCGCTATTCGGTGTGAACGTGTATTAGTCGGTTGGCATAGATATGATTAGAATTATCACAATATTGTCTACTGCATTGATGCTTTATGTTTCATGCGCAACCGCTATGGATATTGAAAGTGTTCGACCCGATCTTACGACACCATCTGTAACAAACGGTTCTCCTGCGCCCGGCAAAAGAGTCCGTCAGTTCAATCAGAAGTATGAGGGAACTAAAGTGTATCATGCCCTCTATCTTCCAACGGATTGGGCGAAAAAAAAGAAGTATCCAGTCATCGTCGAGTATGCTGGGAACAAATGGAAGACGAGTAAGGGAACTGTCGAGGGTAGTAATCTCGGTTACGGAATTTCGGGAGGCAAAGGTGTTATCTGGATTTCTATGCCTTTCGTCGATAGTAAGAATATGAAGAATGCCACAACATGGTGGGGCGATGTTGAGGCAACGGTTGATTACTGTAAGCAAACGGTCAAACGAATATGCACAGAGTATGGGGGGGATTCATCGAATGTATTCATTGCAGGCTTTTCTCGTGGCGCTATCGCCTGCAATTACATAGGACTCCATGATGACGAGATTGCCTCATTGTGGTCAGGATTCATTTGTCATAGTCATTATGATGGCGTCAAAAAATGGGACTATGCGGAAAGTGATCGCGACTCTGCGGCAATACGGCTGAAACGGTTGGGTAATAGATCGCAGTTTATTAGCCAGGAAAAGAGTGTTAGTGCAACAGAGACTTATCTTAGGAGTGCACTTCCGTTAGGTGAATTCATCTTTCAATCGTTGCCGTTTTCGAACCACACTGACACCTGGGTGCTTCGCGATATTCCAGAGAGAAAAATGCTTCGGGATTGGTTTGAAGGCACTCGAACAGACAAGGGCCCGCAAAGCGCTGAAGACGACATGGTAATTAATAAAGGAGTTTGATATGCAAAAAATAATGTTAGTGTCACTTGTGATGGTTATTGCCTTGATGGATGTCGTCGCGACGGCAAATCATCTGAATGGAGTCTCCGCTTCTGCTGTTAAATCGTCAGGTGTTTATGAAACGTATCGCGCTGAAAATGCCACAGACGGGGCGGTCTCAAATGCGTCGCGCTGGATTGGAAAAGCTGACGTAGCTGGTAAAATCTGGCTCGAACTCAAGTTGGAGACGGAAGTGTCTGTTTCTGCGATTCAATTGTTTTCTGGTTACGATAATGCAGATTCGGTCAGTGGCTTTTATGTGGAAGCGAAAATTCAAGGTGGCGAATGGGAAAAAATATCCTCCTCAGTTGTCGAAGGGAATAAGAAGACTGATGTCATGGTCGTTTTTGAAACGCCAGTAACGACAGACGGCCTGCGGTTGGTTGTCACCCAAACCAAAGATGACCTAGCTCGCGTGAAGGAGGTCGTTGTGTTGACCAAGGATAGGGGCGTCATTGAGGAACTACTTCGTTTGAATCTTGCCGCCGGTCAGATGAATATTGATCCCTCAGGGTTCCGTTTTGAGTTAGTGAATTCACATAACGAAATTATATGTCCGATGCATCAAGCGTTCGGACTGCGAATTGGTGGTCAACCGGTTCGCTTTACTGTGGCCGATCCTCTACTGCAGGGTGTATTTTCTGTTACAACTGCAACTGGCCTGAAAGCCAAAGTATCTGTTCACGCTTCCGGCGGAATGGTCTCTGTTACGGTCGTGCCTGAACAGGATGGGATGCACAAAGTGGAACTTTCCATGGGCAGAATACCAGTGGCCTACGGGCTTGGTGATGCGGGAGGTTGGAGCGGAAATGTGAATCTTGTTACGGAAAAAAACGTCCGCTATTCACTGAAAAATAATGGTAGTGCTCAACGTTGGCAGAGTTCTTTTGTGATTTGTCCGGAGAATAAGTTGGCAGGCGTGGTTTTTGAAGGAAATAAACGGTCAGTTGTACTTGGCCCCGAAGAGTACACCATGTCGGCAAGCACGAACAACTCTGTGACTTTCCATTATCTATTAGGTGATATGCCAAACATTTATGGCCAATATAAAGACTTGCTGGCGGATAATGGGTTTCCCTGGATTAAGCCGAAATTCGGATTGTTTGAATTGGGCTGGGAGTCTTGGGCTGCATTGGGTTACCAGACGCGAGATGAAACGGTACTGGAATCAATCACCGCTTTCCAAGATCATGGTTACCCTATTCGCTGGGCGGTGACCGGATCGGGTTTCTGGGAAGAGGGTGGCACGACTACAAGTTTTGGTAAATATGATGATGTTAAATTCTCTAATCCATCTGAGTTTAAAAAACAGCTGAATGATCGCCATGTGAAATGGATGATTGGTTTACGCACCAACTTTATTCTGCCTGGCGGACCTCATGTCCCTGTAAACGCAAAGCGAGATTTCAATTTGAAAGTCAAAACCTTCAACGGCAATCCGCTTTCAACGGTTGGTATGGAAAAGGGGTACTTCTTGAAGGATTTATCTGGAGAGTTAATCGAAAAGACATCTCGTTATTTCCCTATCGTACCCTGCTATATGTTGGATGGTCGTAATTCTGATGCGGTTGATTGGTATGCCGGTCTCTACCAAAAATGGAATGTGGATGGGGCAAAGGAAGACACTATGATAAATGTGGGGGCTGATGTGTTAGATGTTTTCAATGCACCGATTTCACGCCTTTCCGACGATGGCGGATTGATAATGGCTCGGTGCGGTAGTTTTAGTTCATCAGGTACATTGCTGCGAATCAATGACACTCACGTAAAGGATATTGTTCTGCGGACGCCTATTAATTATTTGCACTATGCTGCCTCTGGAGCCCCGAACGTCTATTCGGACACAGTTGGATTTCGAAAGATGAAAAAGTATTCCGAAAAGGTTGTGCGTCACGGTTGGTTGATGGCTTTGACCGCTGGGCTAGCCGTTGCCGAAACTCCTTTTAAATGGAGTCCGGAACAGCAGGCGCTGTTCAAAAAACCGATCGATTTTCACTATCAATTTGGACCTTATCTTTATGATGCGGCAATGAAGTCCTATCAGACAGGTTACCCCTATACTCTGACTACTCTGGGAATCGCTTATCCAGAGGACAAAAATGCGGCAGAGCCGACACATTATCAATGGATGGCTGGAGAGTCGCTACTTTGCGCTCCGTTGTTAAAAAATCATGAGAGTGGTAAGATGGATCTCTATTTACCGAAAGGCACTTGGTTTGACTATGATACTGGGGAAAAGTATCTCGGACCGAAATTGCTGAAGGATTTTGCTATGCCTGTTGGCAAGACCCCATGTTTTGTTGGAGGTAAAGGTATTCTTGTCACTCGGTCAACCGATGACGCTCCATTGCGCGCACACATCTATCCGATCGACAGGCCTTCGAAAACTTTCACCTTCCATTTTCCCGATGGAAAATCGACCAGCACGCTAAGTTTGCTGAAAAGTAGTACATACAGTGTATTGAACGCCACAGCCGGTAAGACGCTGCCATTCGAAATTTCTCCCAAAAGCGGCGCGATCTCATTTGAATTGCAACCGGGGCAGAGTTACGAGCTGAAGTTTAAATAAGCGCTCAACCGGTACATCCGTTTACTATCGTTACTGGATGCAAATGGTACATCGTTTGAGAGTCCCTGCGCACTTTGGCATTCGTGGTTAACGCCAAATCTACCAAAGTAGAATTATGGTTTGATTTTATGACTCCTTCGTGGGTCTTGATTTCTGTCGGTTTTAGTGAGGGCTATTTTTCCGACGGCGGAAATTTCTTTAGCGCTTCCTTGATGGCAGCGTGGGCGAGCGTCCCTTTTTTTTGCGTGAAGCGATTAGATGGCCAGGCTACGGCTAGCATAGGTTCTGTTGGATGATTGGTGAAGCCCGGGGTGGCCATAGCAATCATGCCCCGCACGGTTACTTCTCGGTTCCATGAC
>CAWUTK010000028.1:0-5298 GCA_963924785.1 uncultured Opitutales bacterium | reverse complement strand
GATGTCTGTCGGAAACTTATTTGGTGGAAATCTCCATCAGATGTCAATGAACATGAATTGCTCGCGAAGATAATGGAAAAAGGGACTGTTGGAATGATAAAAGTCGCCTGGATTGATTTAGGTGAAAAAGCCTTTAAGGAGACTTTGTTAAAAGCACATTTTGGGGAGTTTTCACAATTGTCTTGGAGTTATTGGCATCACCGATTAGGAGTATCTGATATCCCTTCTTTGCCAGAACACCCTGCGTTTAGTGAATAGTTTTGATCCAATTTTGGCTGTGTTAAAAGCTCCACAACTTGAATTGTGGACAAAGCTATGTGAAGTCCCAGAAACGTTTGTTTTATATGGAGGAACCGCCTTAGCATTAAGGTTAGGGCATCGATACTCGATTGATTATGATTTTTTTTCTGCAGATGAATTTGATTCAGATAAATTATTATCCCGAATTCCTTTCATGGAAAATGTTGTAGATGTTCTTCAGAATAAACAAAATACATTGGAAGTTGTTCTTGATGGAATTAATGGACCAACCAAGATTTCATTTTTTGGAAATGTAAACTTTGGCTATATTGATGTTCCATCTAAAGTTGTAGAGAATAATATTACAGTTGCCTCAGTTCGTGATATTTTCGCCTGGAAATTAAAGACTATATGTAGTCGAATAGAAGTGAAAGATTTTCAAGATATTGCGGAAATGATTAGGCGAGGTTTTCGCTTAGAAGATGGAATTAATTGTGTGGTAAGTTTATTTAAAGGACTTATTAACACTAGTCATCCAATAAAGGCACTAGATTATTTAGATATTCCTCCATTAGAGGAATTGTCCGAGGACGATAAAATTCTTTTGCGAAATGCTGCTCAATCATTTGAATTTAAAAATGTAGCTCCTGTTCCTATCTATAATTATTGATTTCAATGAAGGAGAACGCTGGAAGGCCTCGAGATTTGAATGATATTCAAGTTTTTTAAAAGTTAGATGACTAAACGAAAACAGGCGGACATTTCCAATACTAGTCAATCATGGGATTTTGTGACTTGGGAGGGTTCTGAAAAAGAACAACGTCGGGATCAAAATGAAAAACTTAGTTTATGCGAAAAAATCCAGTGGTTGGAAGAAATGACAGAGGTCGCTGATAATCTAAAACGTTCAAGAACAAGGCAGGATGTTATGTCTCCTAAAAGCGCTTGGCAAAAAGCTATTGATTATGGGGTTGATGTTTCATTAATTGAAATTAATTTGAGTAAATCAGCGGAAGATCTTATCAATATGAATACCTCTGCCACTCGTGCTATTCATGAATTGAGAGCATCTTACAAATTCAGCACTCAGCATTTATAATTCATAAATTTTCCCTGCCGCCTCTCCAGAATGAACTTCAATGAAATATTAACCGATTATTGCACCTCTAAAGCAGAAATCGTTTTGGCGTTTCATTTTGGTTCCAGTATGAAAGGAGAAGAAGGTTTTGCTAGCGATGTCGATCTAGGCGTTGTAACAAATGTTTCTTTAGATTCGACGTTAAAGCAAACGATAATGGAAGAGATTTCGATATTAGTTCACCGGCCAGTTGATCTTATTGATCTTTCATCAGCAAACGGGAGTATTTTAGAAGAAATTATATGTAGAGGTCAAATTATAGTAAATAAAGACCCCGTGATTTATGAGAACCTTATTAAAAAACAAATTTATTATGATGCGGACTTTAAACCGCTCCATGAGAAAATGATGCGTGGACGCTTAGATAAAATGTTCAGTTAAACTGATTTAATAAGATGCAAAGAGTTTACGATAAATTTGAATCTTCACTCGGAACTCACAACCTATAACTCTCGTTAACCATCCATCATTAACAATTAATAATTATCAAACCGCTCGTTCATACTTACCAGGAGATTGATTGGAACATCGTTTACGCAATTGCAACAGAGCATCTAGTCGATTTCGAAAATTTCTCAAAAGAGATCATTGGGAAATATAAAATATTATGAACTTTCAGTTTTCCAACTCTCAACTCGTAACTCATAACCTTGAACTCATAACCTCATAACCTCGTAACTCATAACCTCGTAACTCATAACCCTGAACTCTTTCAGTTTATCATTCATAATTCATATCTCATGCGTTTAAAAAGAGAACAGATTACTTGCTTGAAAGAAGAGATTGATAGAATTGTTCGTAATGCGAAGGTTTATTTGTTTGGCTCTAGAGTTGATGATGATGCAAAAGGTGGGGACATCGATATACTCGTTCTTACTGATAGTAAGCTATCTAAAATAGATATAAGCAAAATCAGGGTGCGTTTTCAGAATCAATGCGGTCTTCAGAAATTGGATTTAATCAATTATACGAAATCTTCAATTTCTCCTTTTAAAAATTTAATATTAAATGATTCTATTGAGCTATGACCGTTGGGAAAAATAATTTGGCATTAGATAATTTAAGAAATGTGACGATTCAATTAGGTAAATCTAAGGATTGGTTGAATCGTTCTTTAGTTAAATGCCAAAACATTAATGTTTCTCTTGATCATGATCTGCAAGATAGTCAATACGATGACTTAGAGGCTTTAATGAGTCGTTACTCAAGACTTACGGACATTCTGGTTAATAAAATGTTTCGCGCTATAGACCGCATGGAATTAGAAAATCCAGGAGGTAGTTTAATTGATGTTGCCAATAGGATGTTGAAACGCGATCTCATTGATTCCATCGAGGAACTTCAAATACTAAAGGATCTTCGAAATAGTATTGCTCATGATTATTCCGAAGAGGATTTATTGAGTTTATTCAAAGCAATCCTAGAACTTTGCCCAACTTTGATTGAACTCACTAATCGGTCGATCGCATATGTCGATAAGAAGTATTTACTTAATAAATGAAAATCAGAGAAGATTAAATGGATTCGCTAAATCAACCACTTTGTATTCCCATAGCCGTAATTACTCCACATATAGCTTATCAACTCCCAACTCCCCATTTTTTCTTTTAACTTTGAACTAATAACTCTCAACTCATAACTGTTCTAATTAACCATTTGAAAATGCTCACTCATAAAGAAATTGTTGAAACTTTGGTTTGGTGGAAAACACCTTCGACTGTTGATCCTATATACTTATTGCAGAAAATAATGAATATGGGCACTTGGGAAATGTGGTTATGGGCAAAACGGGAATATACTTCCGAAGATTTTAATAAAGCATTAGACACTGCAAGAAAAGGGGACTTCTCGTTGAAATCTTGGCATTATTGGCATTTGATATTAGGAAAGAAACTTACGCCATTGGAAGACCCCGCCAGTGAACCTGTTAATACCACTGTTTCGTTTTCATTTGAGACATGATCGAGTTCATCTCAGGTTTTCTCACTCCCACCTTTGATCTGACATTTTCTGCTGTCCACTTTGAACACCCAACTCATAACGTTGAACTTTTCTCATTCAGCACTCAGCATTTATAACTCATAATTCTTAAAATGCCTTCTCCCACACTATTTGAAAAACTAGGAATGCCGACACATGTATCTTCATTATTAATGAAGTTGAGACGGAATGGACTAGTGGGAATTGGAGATATCCAAAATGAGGCATATCGAAGAGGTTGCACTCACTATGGAGAGTGTAATCGTTTTAAGTCCATTAATACTGATAGTATTTCAGATTCAGAACTGGGGGTGGCATTATTATCAGGAGTGAATGAATACAACCCTCGTTTAATACGTATAGGTGCACAGCTAATTAGTAGAGAAACTGATGCATTTACATTATACTGGATGGCTAAAAAAGAGCGTTGCGAAGTAATCTTGCGCTACATTGCTAAATGTGGGCAACAGGTAGAGCCATTACATGAGTTTTGGACAAATTTGCTAGGCCATTTGAAGGAAGGACCGTTGCCATCAGAAGGCTTAATGCCTCATTGGAGCCGGTTTGTTTGGCAAACGGGGGTGGTTTCGCCATTAAATAAAACATCAGAGAAGATTAAATGGATTCGTTGAATCAACCACTCCGTATTCTCAGAGAATTGGATTCTTTGTTAAGTCAGCCTGTTGAGTTGGTATTGATCGGTAGAGCGGCATTGGCACTAGGTTACAACAAGCCTCTGCCTCATTTTTTTTCAACAATGGATGTCGATTCAGTGATTTCAAAGGAACAACTTAATGCAATTGAAACGAATTTTGATTTCTGGAAAGCGAATGAAGCGTTAAATAAAGTACTTGAAAGTGAAGGGCTCTATTTTACACATATTTTTGAAGAGTCACAAATTGTAATAACTCCGGATTGGTATAGTCATACAGAGCGGATTACTGCTGAACCGTTCAAATGGATTCAGCTTTTTAGACCTTCAACCATTGATTTAATTTTAACTAAAATGATGCGAAATGACCCAGAAGACTTCGCTGATATCGATTTTTTGCTCAATCAGTTAAATCTTTCAGAAATAGATTTACTTAAACCGTCATTGGAAAAAGCAAGAATTCCAAAAGTTCCAGAAATCGAAGAGATATACAATCAATGTAAATCCAAATTACTAGATATCCTGAACACTTAAAGATCAACCCTGAACGGACATTATCCACTACCCTGTTTAAACTCTCAACTCTGAACTAATAACTCTCAACTCATAACTTTTCTAATTAACCATTTACCATTAATAATTAACCATTATCAAAAGTGGATTTCATTGACTTAAAAACACAGCAAAAACTTTTGCGCGAAGATATTGATGCGGCGATCGCTAAGGTCCTAGACCATGGGAAATATATTTTAGGTCCTGAGGTTAAAGAGTGTGAGAAGCAATTAGCGGAGTTTGTTGGAGTAAAACATTGTATTACGGTATCTAGTGGTTCGGATGCATTGTTAATTGCATTGATGGCATTGGGAATAGAAGCAGGAGACGAAGTCATCACTGTTCCATATACATGGATTTCAACAGCTGAGATGATTGCTTTAATTGGAGCAAAGCCAGTATTTGTAGATATTGATCCAAAGACATTTAATATGGATCCTTCAAAAATTGAGGATGCTATCACGGACAAGACAAAAGCGATAATGCCTGTTGGCATTTATGGTCAATGTGCTGAAATGGATTCGATTAATGCGATTGCGTCAAAATATGAATTACCGGTAATCGAGGATGGTGCTCAAAGTTTTGGAGCAACTTATAAGGGGAATCGTTCCTGCGGGTTAAGCACAATCGGTTGCACGTCATTTTTTCCAGCAAAGCCTTTAGGTTGCTATGGAGATGGTGGGGCTGTATTTACAAATGATGATACACTCGCAGAGAAAATGAAGTGGATACATGT
>CAWUTK010000027.1:0-3839 GCA_963924785.1 uncultured Opitutales bacterium | reverse complement strand
AAACGCAGTTATTAGGCATGGCATCAGCATAAGCTTGAAACGCTTCTTCCTCATCATCAAAGGACATGATCCAACTATGAGCATGCGTCCCTTTAACCGGTATTCCATATTTCATCCCTGCTTGCACATTCGATGTGGCGGAACAACCTACAATGTAAGCCGCTCGGCTTGCCGACAAAGCCCCATCCATTGCCTGAGCTCTGCGTAATCCGAATTCCAACACAGGCTCCCCTTGTGTTGCCTGAACAACACGTGAAGCCTTTGTCGCAATCAATGTTTGAAAATTAATAATATTCAACAATGCCGTTTCCAATATTTGACACTGAAGAATCGGTCCCTTAATTCGCATCAAAGGTTCATGAGGAAAAACAACCGTTCCTTCCTCTATCGCATCAACATCACATTCGAACTTAAGGTTTCTTAAATAATCAATAAAAGCTTCCTCAAACAGAACCTCTCCATCATTACCCGTTAATGTTGAAAGATAACTCAGTTCATTTTCTTCAAATTGAAACCCATTTAAATATTCAATCGCATCCGCTAAACCACAAGCGATTGAATACTGCCCTCCAAAGGGATTACTTCTGAAGAATAAGTGAAACACTGCCTCCCGATCACTCCGCTTAGACTTCCAGTAGCCGTAAGCCATTGTCAGTTGATAAAGATCCGTTTGTAATAGAGAAAAGCGTTTCATTGAATTGAAAACCTAACGATGAAAATACAAGATAACAACCCATAAATTCTAGTCAAATTTGCGTTTTTGCGGATTATGTGCTACCCTAGTACACATAAGATTTTCTCTACGAATATCCCAATACCCTTAATCGGCCTACTCCCACGTGGGCTTCACACGATACTAGCACCTTTTGTGTTTGTATCAAACACGATTGCTTACCTACCCAAGGACACTTATGGACACGCTCCTCCATGAACATTTCATGCATGACAAGAGTCTTTATCATTCCATTGCGACAATGGTTGATACTCTTTCATATCACCAACAAGCAATTGTTGGGATTACAAACGGTCGCGCCCCCCTTTCTGAAAAATTCAAACAATTGTGCCAAGAGGCAAATACGGCTCGTGGAGGCAACCTCTATTACCCTTACCTCGGTAGTGGTTTGGGGAAAGGTCCTTATGTCGAATTAGCCGATGGCAGCATAAAATTAGATTTAATATGCGGAATTGGCCCCCACTTCTGGGGTCATTCAAACAAAGATATTATTCGTGAATCGTTACGAGCGAGTCTGTCCGATATTCTAATGCAGGGCCATTTACAGCAGAACACAGATGCCATCGATTTAATGAATGTCATTATCAATTTAGCCTCTTCAGGCGGAGCAAAACTGGAGCACTGCTTCCTCAGTTCAATCGGAGCTATGGCAAATGAAAATGCACTTAAAATCTTATTTCAACACAAACAGCCGGCTGATCGCATCCTGTGCTTCGAACAATGCTTCTCCGGAAGAACGCTAGCAACAGCAGAAATGACGGATAAGGCCGCGTTTAGGCAAGGTTTACCAGATACATTAAAAGTAGACTACATTCCTTTCTACGATTCAACATCGCCAAAGGAAGGCACAGAAAGAACCATAGACGCATTAGAATCTCACCTTCAACGAAATCCGGACAAATACGCGGGCATGTGCCTAGAACTCATCCAAGGCGAAGGCGGATTTAAAGTAGGTTCAAAAAAATTCTTTGAGGAAATATTCGCTGTTTTAAAACGACACGACATCCCTGTTTGGATAGATGAAATTCAAACATTTGGCAGAACAAGTAAACCCTTCGCATTTCAACATTTCGAATTAGATAAATACGTTGATATTATTACAATGGGGAAAATGAGCCAAGTCTGTGCCACGATTTTTTCGAATAAACTAAAACCAAACCCGGGCCTACTCAGCCAAACATTTACTGCCAGCACTACCGCTATAAACGTAGCAAATTTTTTACTATGCGATAAGTCCTTCACATCGCTATTTGGAAAGAAAGGCAAGAACCAACAATTGCACAACTGTTTTGTTAAAAAGCTGAAACGCTTAAACAAAAAATACCCTGAACATTTCCAAGGACCCTACGGAATGGGTGGAATGATCGCATTCACTGTATTTAATGGAGACATGCAAAGAACAAAAGTTTTTCTGAATGACCTCTTCGACGCAGGCGTTATCACCTTTATCGCAGGTTCAAATCCAGCGCGGGTCAGATTTCTCCCACCAATCCCTATTCTCGAAGAGTCTCATATCGACGAAGCCTTCGACGTGATCGAATCAACATTCAAAAAAAACCTCATAGACGAATAATCCTTCCTATCCTCTAATGTATAAACTACGCCCCATCACTATCGATGACCTCGACTCCATTCAGTCTCTTGCTCGCGAAACAAAAGCGGGCTTAACGACTCTGCCTGACGATAGAACGATCTTAAAAGATCGAATCAATGATGCCGTGCGTTCCTTCGAAAACCCTTCCAACAAACCTGGTTCAGATATTTTCTTCTTTGTTCTGGAGGAAACATCTACAAAAAAAATCATTGGAACATCTGCTATATTCTCAAAAGTCGGCGGATACGAACCATTCTGGATTTACAAAATAAAATCAAAGTCATTTAAGTCGGAAGTTCTAAACGTCGATAAAACCCTAGACTACCTTCAACTTAAAAAGATGCATAATGGCCCAACTGAAATAGGAACACTATTCCTGCTTCCCGAGTATAGGAAATTAAACATCGGGAGGCTATTATCGTTAGGGAGATTTCATTTTATTAAGCAATTTTCGCAATGTTTTGAAAAATATATCATCGCAGAACTAAGAGGGAAAGTTAGCAGTAAAGGCGAATCTCCCTTTTGGGACTCTATCGGTGCCCATTTCTTCGATGTCCCTTTTGTCCTCGCAGATAACATGGTTATGAAAGACAAAAGTTTCATCTCAGATTTAATGCCACGAGCACCCATTTATATATCCCTACTCCCTCAAGAAGCTCAAGATGTCATTGGTAAAGTTTTCCGAGAAACAAAACCTGCCGCTAGGTTACTCGAACAAGAGGGATTCGAACAACAAGATGAAGTCGATATCTTCGAAGCAGGTCCACTCTACAAAGCAAAAACAAAAACCATTCGAACCATCGCTTCTTCAAAAACAGTCGTGATTAAAAACATTACCACTGAATGTACAGGAGATACTGATTACTTGATTTCAAAACTAAATCAACATACTTCAGCGTTTAACGCGTCGACAGGCACATTAAATATTACAGCAAGAAAATCCTGTGTTATTCACAAGGATTTAGCAAACACACTCAATGTTGCGATTGGCGACAGGATCCTCATTTCAACCCTACGCTAATATGAACGGCAAGTTATACATCAATGGCACTTGGGAAGTAGGAGGAGGGAAATTATTCGCTTCAAACAATCCCTGCGACAACAAAGTTTTGTGGAAAGGCAATGCGGCTTCGCAATCAAACATCGATAGTGCTATTGAATCCGCAAGGATTGCCTTCAACCAATGGTCAAAGCTGACTTTAGAAAAGAGGATTTCATATCTAAGAAATTACCAGGATAAACTTAAACTTGAACAGATCAGTCTGGCGGTGATCATTTCTAGAGAGACGGGAAAGCCATTATGGGAATCAAAAACCGAAGTAAATGCAATGATTGGAAAAATTGACTGTTCCATTAATGCATATACCGAACGTTGTTCAGATAAAACATCTGAGACCGCTATCGGTAATAGCATCACACGCTTTAAGCCACATGGTGTCATTGCAGTCCTTGGACCATTCAATCTACCAGGTCACTTACCCAATGGCCACATAATCCCTGCCCTATTGGCAG
>CAWUTK010000026.1:0-8061 GCA_963924785.1 uncultured Opitutales bacterium | reverse complement strand
GCCTTCGTACAGAAGCACTGATTTCGAAAAAAGAGGCAGAAACTGGCTTGAATGAATCTGTTAAGAAAATGGTTGATCAAGGGTTAATGGATTTAGACCAGGTGTTACTTTTAAATAAGCGGTTTAAGGATGGGGATAAATATTTATCAAAAGGTGATTTGAAAAAAGCATTAATTGCTTATCGGTCAGTGGATCACGCGATTAAAGAGAAATTAAAAGAGCAGGCGGATATTGAAGAAGCTAATTTATTGGCGAAGGAGTTGCTTGAGAAAAGTCGAGGAATGGCTGCTTACAAAGAGGTGGCAAGTGTTCCTTACAAATTAGCTCTCAAAGCTTCTGATCAAGGGTATGATGCTTTTAATGGAAAACGCTATTCAGATTCGATTGAAAATTATAAAAAAGGGTTGGCTCAATTAGAGGAAGTGGATGCTGTTTATAAAAAAGTGAAAGAACTCATTTTGAAAAAAATCAAATCGTCCATTGATGCCATTGATGTTGAGGGGGCGGAGAAGGGTATTTCTCAAATATTGAAATGGGATGCGAATAATACAGAGGTTGATCCTTTGAAGGTAGAGTTAGAGGCGATCCGAGTTTTATCGGAAAAGATTGATAGCGCAAAAGCGTTGCTTGCATCTGGAAAGTATAAGGCAGCTATAGCCTCCTACGAGTTGTTGATTAAGGATAACCCTGGTTTGGGTGCTCTAAAAGAGAGTCTGAAGCGAGCAAAAGAGAAATTTATTGAAGTTGAGGTTAAACCGCTTGTTGATGAAGCAGAAAAACTTTTTTCAGATAAGCATTACAAGGAGAGTTTAGCTAAATTAATTAAAGCGAATAAATTACTGCCGAGCGATGTTTCCATTAAGCAATCTATTGCGGCTGTTAAAAAAGAAATGAGATCTCATTCTGTTGAAGCAAAGCTCGAGAGCGCCAACGTCTTGTATAATAAAGGGGATTGGAAAGTTGCCCGTGTGCTGTATTCTGATGTGTTGAAGATTGATCCTGCCAACGAAGAGGCGGACCAAGGAATGGTTGTTACGTCAAAGCGTTTAGCTATTCAGATCAATTATGAAAGTGCCTTGTTCCAAGCAGAGAAATATTTTAAGGCAAAGCGTTATCCTTTGGCTCGTAATGCAATGAATGAAGCGATCAGCTATAAACCTAGCGGGCAAGTCTTGTCGGGTGAAATGCTTGCGATTCAACGAGGCTTAGATTTTCAAAATCGACCTGTTTCAGTAACGGTTATATCCGATGGGAAAACTTGGGTGAGTATTGTGGGTTCGATTGCTCCAAAGAAAACACGGAAGACACAGATTGAAGTGATGCCAGATGTTTATAAAGTCATTGGCACTAGACGAGGATATAAAGGGGTTGAGTTTGAGTACTCAGTGGATGCAAATAATTTACCCATCGAAATTACGGTTAAGTGTCTTTATAAGCAGTAGAGAATGAAAGTTCTTTTAATTTCTCATGGTTCAACAGGGGATATTTTCCCGTTGATTCGTTTTGGTGTAGCATTGGTTGAGAAGCGGCATACCGTTACATTTGCGACAGCGCGATTGTTTAAAGAAGATATTCAGCAGGCAGGATTGGATTATTTCGAGGTTCCACCAGAATGGGAACGAAATCGGTATGCAGATTTCATGCAGGCGTTGAATCGCATCACTCACCCTTTATTTCAATTGATTAAAATATATAAAGGGGCACTGCCTTTTCTTGAGGAATTATTGACTAAACTGGATTCTATTATTCCCTCTCATGACGTCGTGGTGAGTTCGTATATGTATCCTCATTATCGTGGACTTGCGAGGAAGCATGGAAAACCTTTTTTAGTGTTTTATTTTTGCAACAATTTTATTCCTTCCGCGGAATTCCCACCGGAGCCATTACCGTGTCTGATCGGATTCCCTAAGGTGGTGAAGCAGGCTTGGAACCGTTTTGGTTGGTGGGTTAGTTCAAAAACGATGAACTTTCTTCAGCAATTTATTCTTGGTAAAACACTTGCTAAATGTGGGGTGCCTTTGAGCAAGGATTGGCTTTATGAACCCGCGGATTTGTCTTTAGTTTCCGTATCTGAATCATTAATGGGAAATCGTGAATTCATGAATGATTCCTTTAAGCTGACAGGCTATTTGCGGTGGCAAGCTCCAGTGAATAATGAAATTGAAAATTTACTAAAGGATTTTACAAATGGGGAAAAGGTTCCTGTGTTAAATTTTGGTAGTGTTGTCTTTGATAACTCGAGACAAATGCTCGATAGGTTTATCTCAAATTGGCCTATCGATAAAAAGATCATCATTCAATCGGGTTGGGTTGGCTTTTCACAAGATACAGTTTCGTCTAATATCCTCCTCCTGGAGAAAGTGATTTCTCACGATCAGTTGTTTTCATTTGCATCCTGTGTCATTCACCATGGTGGAGCAGGGACCACTGCATCAGTGCTTCACAATGGTATACCTCATGTTGTTGTGCCACATATCGCAGATCAACACTTTTTTGCATCAGAGGTTAAGCGACTTGGAGTAGGGCTTTCGCTTTCAAAAAATGATTGGCCGGAAACACTACGTCGTGCTGTGTATAAGGTAGAGAAATGCGATGTGTTTAATTCCAATGCGTTAAGGATTCAAGTTAAACTCAGGGATGAAGATGGTGCAAAAAGAGCGGTGAACAATCTCGAAAGATTAGTTCACCGCGAATGAGGAACGAATGAAGCTCTTGAGTGGAACATTGATTTTAATACCTGTAGTTAATGTGTTTGGCTTCGAGAACCATCAACGCTATTTACCTGATAGGCGTGATTTAAATAGGTCTTTTCCTGGTTCAACCTCCGGAAGTATGGCATCAAGAATCGCCAGTTTATTGCTCAATGATATTGTTTCAAAGTGTGACTATTGTATTGATTTTCATACTGCTGCAGCGCAAAGAACAAATTATCCCAATATTCGAGTTGATTTATCTGACCCCAAAGCACAGCGTATTGCGAAAGCCTTTGGTTGTTCACTTATCGTACATAATGAAGGACCGGACGGGTCGTTTAGAAGAGAAGCTTGTAAATCCGGTTGCCCAACCATTGTTGTAGAAGCCGGCGAACCATGGAAAATTGAACCATCCGTTTTGGAGTTAGGTGTGAGTGGTATTAAAAATGTGCTATCTGAATTAGGCATGTTGAAATATCCTGCAAATGTGCCAACTCATCAGGCATTGATTTATAAAACAATCTGGGTAAGATCCGAAATCGGCGGCATTTTAAAGTTTCACATTGGCCCTGGTGACTTCATCAAAGAAGGGCAAGCCATTGCGACCAATTATTCGATTATGTGAAAACACCAATACACTGTTTTGAGTCCTGTTTCAGGAATTATTCTCAGCCTTGTAACCATGCCTGCGGTTAAACCAGGAGAACCCATTTGCCATATTGCTATTCCCGATCAAAACCTTAAGAATTTGGAGGAAGAAACCATCATCGGACTAGATACCGATATGCAATCTGAAATTAAACAAGACCTTGCAACGAATTTTCATGTGGTTGAAGAGCAAGGCTCGAATCAGCAAGAGCATTTGTAAATCTCCTTTTCGTCTTTTACAATTTGTTGGCGGGGCAATTAAACCTAAATTCGGCAGTTAAGCCAATGCAATCTCCAACAATCTCTTTGGCTACAAGCAATTATAGTATTTACTCGATGAGCCTAATGGGTGCGTCTTCGAAAACACATAACTGCTTTCGCTCAAATATCTTCTTGTATCTCACTATTTCTCAACTGCCGAATCTAGGTTAATATATTGTTAGAATAGTTTACAGTCAGTTGGCAAAAATATACCATTTATTTGGAACAGTTTCAAAATGTTAGACAGAATAGTCACATCAATCATTTATTATCCGTTAGACCCTAATAGGGTATGGTTTCTTTGAAGATTTTGTATTTAGCCTTCACCTAATTGTTGTTTAAGAGCGGCGATTTTTTCCTCTAAGCTTTTTTTGTTCAATGTGTTCTTCTCTTTAGCTAATTTATCTTCATACTTTTTGATCTTTTCTCTTAGCTTTTCGAGTTCTTCTTCACCTTCTCCTACCTTGCCATAGGCTTCGATTGACTCAACGTCACTCACTAAGAGCCTAAATTTCCCATTGTAGTTGCGTACAAATTTCTTAACAGCGGTTTCAGCCTCTTTATTCCACAATTTAGCTCTATCTGAAGCTCTATTAGTCTTATTTCTATCACTGCTACGTTTCGTGCCTTCTTTTTCATCTTCACCGATGAAAACAATCACATTCATCGAAAGCTTTTTGTTCTTCATACCATTATAAGCTTTTTTCTGTAAGCCATCAAGAAACTGATCAACCTGTTCCGGTTTATAGTAATAGCGGTCTTCCTCAGCGCCTTTAGCCTCAGTGTTGCCAGCCCAAATAGGCGCAGCGGCATGAATGGCATTGTGGTTGAGGCCATTGAGCGTTATGCCGTTCCAGCCTGGGAAACCGCCAAAGTTTTTCCCTACCCATACATGTAACATTATCCCCGTTACACGCATTTTCTTTTTGTAGGCTTCAAATTTACCAGAATATTGTTGGTAGTATTCATTGCGGGCTTTTAGCCAGCTCTTGATTTTTTCCGGTGTATCAAGACCGTACTTAGCCAATTCCTTCATTGCTCGCTGAGCATTTTTCATTTTCTCTTCTTCTTCCTTCGCAGTCAGCCGCCTTTCAACATTATGATATAAATCGTTCCAGCCCCCATTAATCATAAAGACGACATCGGCTTTCTGCTCAATGGCTGCTTGAGTAACTACTAGTTCAGGCGGTTGTTTCAGATCTGACATGTATAGTTCAGGCTTCCAATTCCCTTTGCCACCAAGACCCACTTTGCTGTTTTGGAAATCGGCTTCAGTATTAATGGAATATATCCATTTGTTAAAATCCGTTTTTACGGAATCCGTAGCGGCTAATAGGCTTGGTTTAAAAAACTCAATGTAGGGCTTACTTATTTGCCAACCACGATCATTGTAACCTTCAATAAAGGCCATGTTGAAGACGATTGAAGAGGGGATCGTTTTTATTAATTTAACAATTTCTTGTCGAATAGTGTCAAACCCATCAAATCCACCTTTAGCGGGACTCATTGCTCTAGCACTCGCATCGACCATGAAAAGGAAACGTTCACCTTTTGCTTGAACTTTTAACAATGTGACCGCTTTTCCAGACATGCCTAGACCACCACTACCAAAGCCGCGCATTGAGCCCATGTTCGTAATATTGGTAAAGTCTGTTTGAGTTGTGAGCTTCGGCATCTTCACATCAATCTTCGGCATATTGATCTTCGACACGTTATTAACCGTAATTTTTCGAGGTTTTGGCTTACTTTTAGTTTTAGTCTGAACCTTATATTGAATTTTCTTTGGCGGAAGTTGCTTTTTTGGGGGTGCTTTGAACTCAGGTTCCTCGATTTTCATGGCTTTATACATGACCATTGAACCAAATACCAAGGCAGCAATCGCGTGAACTCCACCACTGATAACTAGTACCAGGAATAGGGCGGGATCCATTTTCTTCTTTTTAAGGGGGTCTACGTGTGGATCTGTTATATTACTCATGCGATTCGGTGTTTTAAGTTAAAATTAGTGTGAAGGTAAAACGATCACTGTGTATACGCTAACACATTTTTGGGATTTATCTAATCGGTTTTGCAGAAAAATACTAAGAATTAATGCCTCATAACAAACGTAGCTGTATTCTTCGTGAAGCCCTGATTGTTCGTGTTTTATTATCATTTGATATTGTGAGAGATAGGGTTTGATGACCTTGTTCTATTGAAAAGGGTGCCGTGAATCTCCAACGTTAGTCATATCTCTTTATTTGAAGTATAAATGGGGATCTCATGTTACATCAGTGAGGGAACTTAAATTCTGTGATAGGCTTGCTTATTCAGAAATAATCTAAACGCTAATAATTATGTCAGATGAGCAGGTAAATAATCCGTTACATGGAAAGACGTTAGAGCAGATAGTGAAGAGTCTTGTTGATTACTTTGGTTGGCATCAGTTGGGTTTACGTATTGAAATTCGTTGCTTCAATAGTGACCCCTCGGTGAAATCAAGTTTGAAGTTTTTACGTAAGACTGAGTGGGCAAGGAAACAGGTAGAGGATTTGTATATTGAAACGAAGGAACATTTGAAGGATTAGTCTTCGACGCTGGCTCTGCCCATATCGCGTAAGGAATACTGGAACTTAGCGAAAAATTGAAGCGTATGGTAGACCAATCATTTAATGTTGAACCACGAAAAATTCAAATGAACACTAGAGCAGTCTCTGTGCCTTCGTTATACTGACAAACGAGTTTGCTTTCACCATTCTTTATGAAAAGTATACCGCGTGGCGTAATGGTGTGATGTGGTAGGTTTATATTATGATGTGAACGGTCAACTTTTGCTCGGTGAGTTATATTTAGGTCATATAGCTTAAGTAGCATCAGCGTTATTTAGGGTCGTGTAAAATTAACTATCTACGATGATTAATTATTGTTAAATGAGAACTAATTGTCGTTTATCGACAATTAATATTTGACATTCATTTAATTGGGAGTATTCCTATTAATATGAAAAATGAGAAATATTATCAAATACCCGGTTATTGCTTTAGGGGATTAAGTGTTGGTTTAATGGGTCTGGCATTATTGGTTGTCGTGATAATCCCGATAGCGTACTTTTTGCCAGAGTTCGAATTATCAAAGCAAGATTTGGTAATGTTAACTATAGGGCTAGTTAGTTTGCCTGCTTGGTCTATTGCGTATTGGTATTTCGGATCACTTTGTTTGATTGATAAGGATCAAGGGAAAATCGAAAAGTTAGGCTTCGTGATAAAAATATTAAGCCGCTTAAAAGGTTTACTTTTATTTACCCTTCTTTGTGATGTGGCTTACTACATATACAGTTTGTTTTCCTATGAATATTTGTATGCCGAAACGGTTGATCCATTTTACCAGGCGATAATTGTTATCTTGCCAGGAGCTTTTCCAGGAACAGAAGGAGTGACTACACTGGTTGTGGTTGTGGTAATAGAGTTGATTCGCCGTTTGTTGAAAGAGCATGCTGCAATGGCGGAAGAACTAGAAACAGTTGTTTAAGGGAGACATCGATATGCCAATAGAAGTATTATTAGATTTAGAACTCGTTAAGCGAAAAATGGCTTTAACTGAGTTGAGTGAAAAAGTGGGGATTACTTTAACTAATCTTTCTAACTTAAAAACGGGGAAAGCTAAAGCCATTCGTTTTTCAACACTGGAGAAAATCTGTGAAGCCCTTGAGTGTGAACCGGGTGATATTCTGAAGTTCTCAAAAGGAGAAGACGGAAATGATTAGACTGAGAAATTTTTGGAAAGAGTGGAAAGGGAACATTTTATTTATCGCAGTTTTATTACCCTTCAAGTCAGTGATAGCTGATTTGAATCCCGTGCCAACGGGTTCGATGAATCCAACAATACTTGAGGGCGATGTGGTGCTTTCTAATAAACTGGCTTACAGTTTGAAAATTCCTTTTACGCTTAATCATGTTGTCCGTTGGTCAAATCCGAAGAGGGGCGACATTGTTATTTGCTTTTCACCCGAGGATGAGATTCGTTTAGTAAAACGTCTTATTGCTGTCCCCGGCGATAGGGTAAGTATGCAAAATAATCGGCTACATATAAATGGAGAGTGTTTGAGTTACACTGAGCCAAAATTAAACTATAGTGAAATGATTTCTAATAAATTCAAGGGTTCTGCTATGTTTGCAGAAGAGGGGTTGCCGAATAAAAAGCATCCTGTTATGGCTTTACCTGTAATCAATCCACACCGTAATTTTAAAGAAATCACTTTGGGAAATGATGAATATTTTATCATGGGAGATAATCGAGATAATAGTAAGGATTCAAGAGCTTTTGGAGTCGTTTCAATTGAGAGAATTGTAGGGCGAGCGGAAGCAGTGGTAGCGTCTTTGGATATTATTGATTCATATATGCCGAGATTTAAACGATTCTTTACTAAGCTCAATTAGGTTTTCTTTTTTCATAGAATAATCTAAACGCTAATGATTATGTC
>CAWUTK010000025.1:0-11492 GCA_963924785.1 uncultured Opitutales bacterium | reverse complement strand
TACTACAGCCAATTGTTTAGGCCCTGACGATTTTCACCCTAAAGGGATCCGCATTAGCGGAATCTTGCATAGATTTAGCCTCATGCCATTAGCAACCTAAACACCTTTAGGAAACCCTCAACCGTGGATAATCATGAAAATTGAAAATAAGATCAAACAAGCTTTTACATTAATTGAATTACTCGTCGTCATTGCTATCATCGGCATATTAGCAGGCATAATTATCCCAGTCGTTGGGAAAGTTCAAACCAATGCAAAAAAAGCTAATGCACTCACAAAAGTCAGAGGTATTACAAGTTCAGTTCTTCAAGTTAGGCTCAGTGGCAAAACGATAATAGGATCAAATACCGGCGAATGGGCAAAAGATCTACAAAGTAAAGGCGGTGTTACTTTAAATGAACTATACTATACGGACGCGTATCAAACAGATGGGTCTACACCGGCAACGATAGGTTCCCCCTTATCAACAATGCCACAAGGCACCGCATACAATGTTGTTTCAGGACTGTCGTTACATCGAGCTGAAGAAACCATCGCAATCATCTGGACCACAGGACATGCAAGCGGAATATGGGATGATACGGTCTGGGGAGATGGAGGTCACATCGGTTTCCTAGGAGGTCAAGCGGTATGGTACGACAACTCCGACACCACTATCGGACGCCTGGTTAATCACAATGGAATTGCGGTCAATGGCCCGAGTGAGACGTTTGGAGACAAAGGAACAGTGGTGAAGCCATAGCAGGTCATTTTGAGGGATCTCACAGAGAAAGGAGGTTGAGCGTTAAGGAATTAAGTCCAATAGTTGGACTGGTTTTCAATAGCATTTCTTAATACCACTCATCATAGGATAATGCTTAATATTTTGAGTACTCAAAGATAAGTCGTGAATCTTAGCAGTAGCAGCAATCAAACAATCTGCTAATCCTGCCCCATGAGAACGATGGTACTCTCTTCTTAACAACCCCCCATCTTTTGCAATCTCCTCAGTCACTGGTAAGACAACAAAAGCTGAAATTAAACTATCTAAAGCAACTCTCTCCTTCCCCTCAATAACTCCTTGATACAATTCACCAACAGTGATTGCGGAAACGCATATTTCATCAATGGATTTTTCTATAAATTTAGAGGCATTCTTCTTTCCACGAAGATAGTCAATTAACACATCGGTATCTACTAACATAATTAATATCTGTCGAATTCTGACCTGATCGTAGCAAAATCTAGATCATCACGATCTTTCCAAATACCTTTTGCTTTTTTGATTTTACGCATCTTATCATCAGGCTTCAACTTAACCAAAAACTCATCAATAGCCTCTCTAATTATCTCACTTTTTTTCTGACCCGAAGTCCTTGCTACCAAACTAATACCTTGATGCTCTTCCTTCGTTAAATATATCTGAGTCCTTATCATACATTATAATGTATATCGTTTTCGGAAAAGATCAACTCTCTTTTATTAATTTTCGTCATCAAAGTAGAACTCGCCGTTTCCAGCTTTCCCTCTCGCAGTTTACTACGGGCCTCTTTAGAAGAACAAAAATGAATTGCATGAATCTTAGATTATTACATTGTAGTCATTCAAAGATGAACTCCTTACCACTTCTCAAACAATGAATTTCCTCCGATTAGGCTCATCAGGGATGAGGGGCGAAGTTGCCACTGCGTTGACACCTGCTCGAGCGATGAATTTCGCCTCTGCACTAGGCACCTACATTAAGGCCAAAAGCATTGTCGTTGCGACAGACACAAGATATATCCTCAGAGATGTTTGAGCACGCCGTCACATCGGCACTGCTGAGTTGTGGTTGCAATGTCATACATGCCGGCATTATTTCCGCACCAGAATTACATTTCACCGTTCCTCAGCTGAAAGCAGATGCGGGCTTACTGATTGGCGCGGGCATCCCTATCACTGTTGGATCCCGGTATGACCATCACTAAAATTACCAGGTATTAAGAATCTTACTCAAGAAGATAAAGGATAAAATATGAAAACAGTTTTAATAGCCATGATGATGGTGATCTCAAGTGGCATCCTGTTTGCAGCACCTGTGAACGACAAGGTTAACAGCTACAACACCAGTGACGACAACGTGTTTACTCCCAGTGAACATTACCCAAAATGGAGTTGGGATACCGTTCAGACGTATTTGATGGTTGAGAATAACCGTGGCGTCTTTACCGATGACGAGGTCAGGAGTATTGCTACATCGTCAAATTTTGTTGTCATTGAAAAGGCGCATGGGGGGAAAGCTCATGGAGGAGCTGATATTGGAACCAAGCATGCAGCCATCCGTCTCAAGGCCATTAACCCTGACATCAAGGTGCTGTTTTATTTCAACGGGGCCCTTGTGTGGCCCTTTACGACGTATACAAATAAAATTCGTCCTAAATTAGATGTGCCTGAACAGATAAAGAAAGCCCTTCTGCTCTTTGATACAAAGAAGAACGAGTATCTCGTAACGAGTCATAATCTCTACGCCTGGGATATCCTTAAACCAACCTTAAGGACCTGGTGGAGTGATACCGTTGGTGACGCAGTCCATAAGAGCGGTGCCGACGGTGTTTTCTGGGATCAGGTGCATGGTTGGAGCTGGATGCGTTCGAAGAAGCAGAGGGAGGAGATAACCGGAGCAACTGTGGCGATGCAGCAGATGACAAGCAAGGCAATGGGTAAAAATAAGATTCTTCTATGCAACAATGCTGCCGGTAACAAATCCTATATCTCCAACTGCGATGCGGTGATGTATGAGCACTACGGTTATGATAAGCGCTATCGTAAAAATCTGTCGGGGTATATCAAGGACTGGGATCAGATGCTGGCAGTGGCTAATGCCGGGAAGATCAATGTCTACATGAGTCCCATGCATTATGCAAAGAATGGTGATATCACCTTTCCTCTGGCGTGCTTCCTGATTGGAGCTCAGCCCTATTCTTACTTCATGCCCACCTATGGCTCTCCCTCGTTCTCGGAACTGAAGAAGCCCCTTGGACCTCCTCTCGGAAAATATAAAAGTGATCCTAAAAACAAATGGATTTTCACCCGTAAATTCAAAAATGCCGATGTGTGGGTGGATTTGGAGAATGAAGAATCCAAAATAATCTGGAGCAAAGGTACGAATCATGGGTCAACAGTCCAGGAAGACCTGGCGAAAGTAGCAGCATTGGGCAACTTGACTAGTGCGCCAAAAATGTATATGGATGACAGCTCTGGAACCTTGGCGACTGTTAATCCCGGTGAAATTAAAGCAGTGTACTTTTCCGGATTGGACTTTGCCGGAAATGCTACGCGAGTTTATGCCTATATTGGTCTCCCGTCTAAAGCCAGTGTTGACAGTCCCGTGCCTGGTATGGTCCTTGTGCATGGTGGTGGCGGGACTGCAAGTTCAAAATGGGTAGGAATATGGAATAAGCGCGGTTACGCGGCTATCAGCATTGCGTCTGGTGGTCAGACAGATGAGAAGGGTGTTAGCACAAAGTATAAGAGACACGCCAAGTCCGGACCGTCGCGTGGTAGTCTTTATAATGACTCTCCTGATAAAATTACAGATCAGTGGATGTACCATGCTGTTGCAGACTGTATTCTTGCCAATTCACTGCTGCGTTCTCAACCGGAAGTAATTGCAGAAAAAATCGGTTTATCAGGTTTCTCATGGGGTGGTATCATTACCAGTACGACGATCGGAATTGATAATCGGTTCATGTTTGCTATTCCAACCTACGGCTGTGGGCATTTGTATGATGCAAGAAATTCTTACGGAGTAAGCCTGGCTAATAACAAATCATACTGCCAGATATGGGATCCTATGATTCGTATTAAGAATGCAACCATGCCTGTGCTTTGGTTTTCGTGGCCTGGCGAAATGCATTTTCCTATGGACAGCTTAGCCTACACTTATCACGGTGCATCTGGACCTCGCATGGTTTCATTGAAACCCAAAATGGGACACGGTGGTAACTTTGGGAGCCCTGAATCGTATGATTTCGCCGATAGTATTGTTGCTACAGGTTCCCCTTGGGCCACACAACAGAGCCTGACTTTCGTTAACAATACTGCAAAAGTTGTTTTTAAATCGAACAAACCATTACACAGTGCATCCCTAATCTATACGACCGGGAATGACGAGATGACTCGTAATATTAAAACCAATTTGACGTGGATTGAGAAGCCTCTTAGTGCACCGGTGGAAGGCCCCTCCCACATGTGGACTGTTACAGCTGCGGTTCCTGCAGATACAACAGGTTGGTTTATTAATGCAAAGGCTAAGTTGGACGACGTTCACAAACAGTTCACATATAGAGGTACGGACAAACAGTTCAGATATAGAGGCACGGACTTGACGGTAAGTTCTGACTATCAGGAGAATATTACTCTGATGGCCAAAGGTCTTAAAATAGAGCATCCTGTCTCACTTGATCAGTCAACGAACACAGTCGAACTTTCTTATAAAGGCCCTGCTAATGTTGAGATTAGCACTATTTCGTTCAAGGACGAGTCGCATCCTGGTGCCTTCAAGATGATGACGACGGTTCCAATGGTTCTGACTAATCCGACACCGGCAACCCCACTCAAGGTTCAATTCGATAACAAAATTGCTGGCCTGATCGAAGGGCAAAGTGCGGCTGCTACTGTTACGATAGTATGGGACAAACTGGATGGCAGTACAGATCAGGCTGACATAATAATCAGCGCAAAGGCTATCAACCAAGATGTTAAAAGAGACACTACGCATCTGATTCAGAATGGAAGCTTCGAAGCGTCCAACATAAAGGGAACATATTCTAGCTTCGGAGCAGGAAATAACGCTTTAAACGGCTGGACTATTACCGGTGTTGGTGTCACGTTTGTTAACGGCTTTGATAACTTTGGTAAATGGGAACCCACTGTAGCTTCAGATGGGAAAAATTACCTTCAGCTTGAAACTCACTCCAGTAAAGGTTCCGGAACGATCAGTCAAATCTTTGGCACTGAAGTGGGAACAAAGTATCAGCTGAGCTTTGATTATAGCGGAATTTACCCCAGTCGTATTGCGAAGTCAAAAATCACTTATAAGGTTGGTGAAACTACCCAGTCTGTGAACCTGACACTGTCTAAGGGGCAGCTTCCGTGGAAGACTGAAACCTTTGACTTTACAGCTATTGAGGCGACGACGACGCTAAGTCTGACAGGTGAGTATCTTTCCGGGTTCTGGGGCGTCAGTATTGATAATGTAAAGGTAACAAAAAAATCACCCAAAGGAGTGTTAACGTCTGACGGAGTGCACCTTAACTCGAAGGGGAATGCATTCCTGACGGATATGACTGGGAAGGCACTCGGGATTTCTCTTCAAGAGTTAGGAGATCAGGTTCATAAGGGGGGAGATGATCTTTTGCAGACAGGTGACATTATTTCTCTTTGGCCAAAGACGAAGGCCGGAATTGATACCGATATTGCGGAAAAAACAAATTCGCCAAATGATCGTTACTACAATATTTTCAATCCGACGATTGAGGTCGTGAAACCATCAAAACCCAATGGGGCCGCGTTGATTATTTGCCCTGGGGGAGGTTATTCACATGTCTGTGTCGGTATAGAGGGACGCAATGTTGCTGCTCTGTTCGCTGAGTCTGGGATAACGTGCTTTGTTCTCAAGTACCGTTTGCCGAAAACTCCTGGTGCACAATTTGAGCATCCGGTTTCGCTGTCCGATGCGCAACGTGCCATCAAATATGTGCGCTTTCATGCGACACAATGGGGACTTGATGGAAAACGGATCGGTGTGATGGGATTCTCCGCCGGAGGGCACCTGGCATCGATGGCTGCAACATTATTTGATAAACCGGTTTACACTCAAGGTAAAATTGCATCTGTAAGTTGTCGACCTGATTTTGCAGTATTGGTATATCCCGTGATAAACACATTTACTAGAGGTGTGGCTCATGGCTGTCCCCAAAAACTCCTTCCAGCCGATCAGATTAAATCAATCTCGAGTGAGTTGAACGTTACTGCTAATACACCACCGATACTTCTGGTGCATGCGAAAAATGATGGCGCAGTAAAACCTCAGAATAGTATTCTTATGCATGAAGCTCTTAAGGCAAAGGGTGTTTTAGCTGAGCTGAAGCTTTACGAACAAGGCGGGCACGGTTTCGGTATCGGACGTAAAGGTCATGATTCCTCAAACTGGATCGCCTACTGTAAAAAATGGATTTTTGGTAGATTTCATCAGTGAAATTTAAATTCTGATATTTTTGTACCAGAATCCATCAGACCGTATCGAGTCAGTAACTTTTTGAAGATGTTTAGGTTTCCTAGTTGCATGTTCGTGAAAAGCAAATACCTATCCCTCATGCAAGCGGGATATTGGATGACACGGTCTGGGGGGATGGTGAGTCGGTCTTGAAATTTTGGATAAGATGTTGAAATCTGATAAAAAAGAACATCTATGAAAAAGAAACGAATATTCAGTGAAGAATTCAAAGTAAAAGTAGCGTTAGAAGCGTTAAGGGAAAGCACCTCATTAAATGAGATAGCGAGTAAATATGATTTGTATCCGCCTCAAGTAAGTGAATGGAAGAAGGTCTTGCCAAAATAAAAACAAATAAAATATAACTAAATCGAAGAAAATATCTGTCCAAGTTTTAAGACCACTTCATTGTTAGGAGGAAGAATTAAGTCCAATAGTCGGACTCGTTTTAAGAATGAGTTGAAATATACTCTACTGCAGCATGAACAAGAAGCCCAGATCTAGACTCACCATGAGAATCGGCATAAGTATCAATCTGATTTAATAAACGTTCCGGTAAAGTAATATTTACTCTTTTCGCCTTACCGGAAAACTTACTAACGTCCACATCAACTAATGCCCAAACACCATTCTTATACTCTTTCTTTTTTTGATGAACCTCTATTGGGTTAGTCTTAGGAATAATCTCACCATCCAATAACATTCCCTCGATACGGCATTCTATTGCCTCTACTGCTTGAGACAACGCCTCTTCATAACTTTCCCCAGCAGAGAAACATCCTTCTAAATCTGGGACAGTCACACCATAATCACTTCCCTTTTCCTTATGTATTACTATTGGATATTTCATTTCATTTTCCTCCCTTATTCCAGCCTGCTTGTTTATAAACACTCTATAATGTCCCCATTGGCAAATCCCTCTTAGGATGAGGAACCGTAACTCTACCCTTTTTCACAGGATGCTTGAATTGATAATGGCTATCACGAACGTGAACAACTTCCCATCCATCAGACTTTAATTTCTTAATGACCTCTCTACTGTTCACAGACGATAAACATACACACCATACACACTTATTCAATTTTTATTTTTGAAGTAGAATCAAACACGGGCGTCTTTCGAAAAACAAAAATGAATTGCATGAATCTTAGATTATTACATTGTAGTCATTCAAAGATGAACTCCTTACAACTTCTCAAACAATGAATTTCCTCCGATTAGGCTCATCAGGGATGAGGGGCGAAGTTGCCACTGCGTTGACACCTGCTCGAGCGATGAATTTCGCCTCTGCACTAGGCACCTACATTAAGGGCAAAAGCATTGTCGTTGCGACAGACACAAGAATATCCTCAGAGATGTTTAAGCACGCCGTCACATCGGCACTGCTGAGTTGTGGTTGCAATGTCATACATGCCGGCATTATTTCCGCACCAGAATTACATTTCACCGTTCCTCAGCTGAAAGCAGATGCAGGCTTACTGATTGGAGCGGGACATCACCCCATGGGCTGGAATGCACTTGTACCAGTTGCGGCAAACGGTGCGTTTTACAATCAAATACAATTACAAGAGTTGCTCGATATTTACCACAGTCGGAGGTATGATTGTAAACCCTGGGATGAAGTAGGGATTGAAACAGAGATTTCAACCAATCAGCAACACCCCTACCTCCACACATTATCACAGATGCTCGATACTGATCTAATTGCATCTGGCAACTTCACTGTGGTCACAGATTTCTGCAATGGCTCAGGAGCAAAAATCGCGAATCGTTTTGCGAATCGTTTAGGTATCAAAATGATTCCATTAAACGACACGCTTTCCGGTGTGCTGCCACACAACCCAGAGCCCAGGCCGAGGAGTAGTGTTCAAGTTCAATCTATTGTAAAAGCGTTAGAAGCAGACATTGGTTTTGTTTTCAATTCGGATATGAGCCGGACGGCAATTGTCACGAATACAGGAGAAACACTTTCGGAAGAATACACATTCCCTCTCGTTGCCGATCAAATATTATCCAATGCGTCTAAGCAAATGTCTGTGGTAACCAACTGGTGTACGACCAAGACCTTGGATGACATTGTTGAAAAGCATAACGCCACTTTGCATAAAGTCCAAGTCGGAGAATCGATTATTATCGATCGGATGCTTGAATTAAAAGCTGACCTATCAGGAGATGGCAGTGGCAGTGCAGCCTTCAACAACCACATCTATGCTTATGATAACTTCATGGTTATGGGTGTCATACTTGAAGCTATGGCAAAACAAAAATGCACTTCAGCCGAACTGGCAGCTTCACTACCCCGTTACCATATTATTAAGAAAACGATTCCCTGCTCCTCTACCCATGCGTATACATGCTTGAGGAATTTCCGTGATGCGTTTCCTGATGCCGTTGTTTCCGATGAAGATGGATTCCGTTTCGACTGGCCAGATGGATGGGCTCACTTAAGAGCGTCCATGACAGAGCCTCTCGTTCGCATGATCGTAGAATTCAATTCTAAAGAAAAAGCTGAGGATAAAGCCTTCCAAATCCGAGGCATGCTAGAAAGGATGATAGCATAATGAATAGTTTAAAAGTAAGCGTTAGTGGTGTTCGGGGAATTGTTGGCGATTCACTCACGCCTACACTCATAACAGATTTCGCTTCCGCCTTTGGGGAATATGTCGGCAAGGGCAGAGTTATCATTGGCAGAGATACACGCCCGACCGGATTAATGGTTGAGCACGCCGTGATCGCAGGCCTCATTGCGGTGGGTTGCCAACCGGTCTTAATCGACATTGCCTCCACGCCGACCGTTCAAATCATGGTTAAAGAATATAATGCTCGCGGAGGTATTGCCATCACCGCCAGTCATAACCCTGAAGAATGGAATGCACTGAAGTTCATCGGTGCTTCTGGAATATTCCTTTCCCATTCAGAATCAGCTGAATTACTAAACTGCTATAATCAACCTGATCGAAATTTTATAATAGAAGAAGATTATCGTAAGATCAAAAAAGTCCGTAATGCCTTCAATGTTCATACTCAGAAAATCTTCAAACACATCGACACGGCATTAATTAAGAAACAGAAATTCACTGTAGCAATAGATTGCTGTAATGGTGTCGGGGCATACCATAGTAAAAAATTCCTAGAAGACTTAGGCTGCAAAGTCATTGCAATCCATGATGAAACAGACGGTAAATTCCGCAGAAAACCAGAACCAGTTCCAGAAAATCTAACTCATCTTTCTGACCTCATGTCAAAAAACAAGTGCGACATAGGTTTCGCTCAAGATCCAGATGGCGATAGAATCGTAGTACTCGACTCATCAGGAAAAGCAATTGGCGAACAACTTTCAGTCGTACTTGCAGCGGAACATATTCTTTCAAAAACACCTGGGCCTGTCGCAGTGAACATTCAAACGACACGATCTATCATTGATGTCGCTGAGAAATACAACTGCCCTCTTTTTCATACCGCCGTTGGGGAAATCAACGTCACCTCTAAAATGTTTGAACACAATGCCGTGATCGGAGGCGAAGGTGGAAGCGGAGGAATCATCTGGCCACAAGTTCACCCTTGCCGAGATAGTTTTAGCGGTATGGCTATCATTTTAGAAATGCTCGCTTCTAGGAGTAAATCTATCGAGGAAATTCTCGAAGAAATTCCGCTTTATAAAAACTGTTCAGGCAAAGTAACCTGCTCAACAAGCGACTCTCTTAGTCTCATTAGAGATTTAAAAGAAAAATACAGTTCCGAAAAAACGAACACTATCGATGGACTCAGAATAGATTGGAAGGATTCATGGGTTCTTATACGTGCTTCAAATACTGAACCAGTCATTCGAATATTTGCCGAAGCCCTCGATCAAGAAAAAGCGGATGGCCTTTTAAAACAATTTACTGAAGAAATCAGTAACGCTTAAATCAAAACCACTATGCATTGAATGTGCATAGATTGAAAAGGGACTAAGACAATAACTCAACGCATACAAAAGGCTGAATTCAAATTTAAGCAATTAGCCATGCTTCATTCGACTCTGGTAAACTTAAGGTTTTTTGCTTTTTTTCATTCCTTCAACTATATCGTAAAAGACCCCAGATATATCAAGAAGCATCCTTCATTTGTGCTTTAAGTTGTTTCGCCGCCATGGCATAACCTCCATCGCCACCATCAATAAAATGAATATGATTCCCATCTTTCAAATCTTCAACATAGCAAGTCATCAATGATGTGCTTGACTCAAACATTCCATAGAACAACTCTCCGGCTTGATATTTCTCCTCAAGAAATTCCCGTATTGCATTAATTTGACTCGTAGAACAATCCACAATCATACGAAGCATATCATCAAATTTACGATAGTCGGAATGTGTTTCCATCGACTTTGCATAACGTTCAGGGTTAAAAAACAAAGGTGGCACTTTGAATTTAAAAACCGCGACAGCAAAAACAATCTCTAACAGACGTGCGAAGAAACCAAAACTCCAAACTGAATCATGATATCGCTGCTCATCCTTAACACATTGAGCGACTGACTTATAAGCCATCTGCTCCCGATCAACAGGATTTCCTTTATCAATGTCCCCATCAATAATTTCATTCAACTGAGCTAATACCTGGTCATAGACTTCTGATTCATTCTCACCCCTTGCTCCAACTAACAACGATAACACTCTTCCGTTCTTACTAGGTATCGGTTGCCAACGGCAAGACAGGCCCTTTAAGGAAAGTTTATTCTCGCTCGAAGCTTCCAACTCATAGGTTTCGGCCTCACCCTTGATTTTCTTCTCAGCAACCGTTAGGCCACCTCCACGAAAAATGGCGACAGATTTACCTGTAATTAAATTGAATTTAGCGACTTCAATTTTAGCGCCCTGCTCAAATACTTCTTTAACAGAAATTAAGCCGACTCGTAACTTAAGGCCAAATTGTGCCTCAGACAATGTTTTCAATGCAACTAATTTCTTCGTGACATTTTTTACACACGACGGAGGAATTAATAAAGTCGCTCCATCGCCACCAAACACATACGGAAACTCAACTCCATCTACTGCCTCTTGAATAACTGTAATTGAGGCAGCGCCTACGGTGTTCACATCTTTGTAACGCCCCTCTTCAATGGCTTTGGTCGAACCTTTAACATCGGTTATAATGACGCTCCAATCATCCGGGACAGAATGAAAATTTGCATCATCCGTAATTCCATCGAAGTGGATAAATTCCTTTATGTTTTGGTAAAAATAATCAGTCATAATTTATTACACATATTCAAAT
>CAWUTK010000024.1:0-10216 GCA_963924785.1 uncultured Opitutales bacterium | reverse complement strand
CTTCAACTATTTGATGTTTCGCCACTTGAATTTCTACCCCAATAATTTGATCTAATAGTTTATTTGAACGACCAAAAGCGTTTTCAGCAATGTTTTGTGCAACCGTGAGTCGCAGACTGGAATTACTTCTAGAACTAGACGATGAGGTGCTATTTTGATAATCTGCCCCCAGCCGAGTCGCTGTATCTGGAAATAGTTTATTTAAACCAATAGATAAATCAGGATCCCCTTTGTTTTGCCCTAGTGTAAAATCGTAACCACTGCGAATAGACAACAACAAATCATCGATTGGATACTCTAGATCTCTTTTGTATTGCAAGAGATACTCATCTATCAAAATCGATTCAAACCCTGTATCATTCGCTGTCGTAAGCTCAATATACTCATCGAGACTTAAGGCTTTGATTGCAGTGACTCCATTCGTCGAATCACCCGATTCAAGCGCCATCACACGTTGGGGTGATAGAATTGATGAAAGAAAGCCGATCATCACAACCGACACAATTGCCTTAGGTGAAAAACGAAGATCTTTACCAATACTATAAGCGCAGGGCACAAGTACTAACGTCGTAAACGTTCCAAAAACAAGCCCCCATGCTAGTGCCAACATCATATCAGACAACATCGCATCGAAACCAAAGACACCATACGCAGTCGGGAGCACGCCCACGACAGTCGTCAGCGTTGTTAACAAAACTGCTCGCAATCGAGTTTTCGCGCTGTTCGCGATCAATCGTCGCCTCTCCTTCCCTGACGCGTTATCCTTAAAATCTTCATCTAACTTCATGAGCATGATGATTGAATCATTTATAACAACCCCTATTAGCCCAAGAATGCCAACGGCTGCAAAAAAACCAAACAAGAGTTTACTATGAAACCAAAATGTGAGAATGACACCTACCACCCCAAATGGAATCGCTAGCATCACAATAATCGGTTTAGATAAGGAATCCAAAACAACGGCAAGTACCACATATATCAAAAACAATGAAAACATCGCCGCATTCATAAAATCATTTTTAGACTCTCGAGTGTCTTTTACTTCACCACCAAATTTGAAACTGGTTGTCGGGTATTTCGCCAGCACAAGAGGGAAAACTTCATTCTCAAGATACTCCGCAATCTCGACAGGACTCGATACTGCGTCCTTAACTAAATCAACATCTACATTACTCGTCCTTCGCATATCCCTGCGCTGAATCGACTGCGGAACCTCTATCCTTTCCATTCGAACCACCTCTCTTAATGGCACAAGATATCCCCTACCGTTTTCAACTCGAAGATCCAATACCTTCTCAATCGAATTTTTCGATTCATCATTAATACTAAAACGAACATCAATCGTTTCATCCCCATCCGAAAACTCATATAAGAGAGTGCCTTCTAAAACGGCTCGCATCGTCGAAGCAACACTTGATGGGTTAATTGACAGACGTTTCATTTCTTCACGATCAATTATCGCTCTATACTCAGGGACAAGATAAGCGTTATCTTCTTCTACACTTTCTATTTCAGGGTTTTTCTCCATAGCCTGTCTCAGTAGACCTAACACTTCAGATCGAATGAGATCATCATTCTGATGAACAATGATCTCCACAGCACTACCTGAAGAATTATGCCCCCACCGGCTTTTCCTAATATTTATTTTCCCAAAATCATCAAGGCCAGCCAATTTCCCTTTTAATTCCTGTATGATGTCATCGGCAGAACGCTCCCTCTGATCCTTGGGGACGATTTCAATAAGCATATTAAAATGATGATTTTCCTGATCTCCACCTCTACGATTCTTACCGATTTCCGTTCGATACCCAACGACATCTCCACCAAGATAAGGATTCAGCAGTTCGTCTATTTTAGCTGTTTTCATTGCGGTTTCAACTCGATCCTTAGAACCAATAACTGTAGAGTTTAAAACGACATCTCTAGTTTCCTCATTGGGGAACATCACAAACTTCATTTCATTCATTGCAATTTTTCCTGCAAAAACAGCCACTCCAATAAAGGCGAAAACAACAAGCCACTTCACCGCTAGAATCCGATTAAGGATACTCGCATAAAAAGCCTCTACACGATAAAACCAGTGACCACGTTCAACTCCAATCGATTTGGTCGCCCTCTTAAACGGATTTTTCAAAAACATATGCCCTGGGAGAATCAACAGCGATTCCAATAAACTTGCCCCTAATACCAAAAATATAATGGGTGGAATAAACTCAATCATTTTCCCATAAAACCCATCAAAGAAAAAGAGAGGAACAAAAGCAATACATGTCGTAACAATACTAGTAAAGATCGGTAAAATAACAAATGACGTCCCCCTAACTATTGCATCCTTCAATGGCATACCCTTAAACTGCATTCGTGTGATATTTTCAGCGACAACAATAGCATCGTCGACGACCATTCCCATTACGATAATGACAGCTGCCAACGTAAGCCCATTTATAGAGTGACCCAAAAGCGAAGCGAGAATCATTGTAAAGCAGAGCGAAAACGGAATCCCTAATGCAACCCAAAGTCCGGACTGAAAATTTAAAAAGATTAAAAGCACAGACAATATAAACGTGAAACCCAGAATACCGTTGAAACTTATTATCGCTAAACGATTTCGTATATCAATTGATTCATCATCCAGGAGAATGAGTTTAACATCAGTCCCTTTAAGGATATCTTTATTAAACCGTTCAACGGTATCATTAATTTTGTCCAAACTCTCCAAGATCCCAAAGCGTGAACTCTTACCTGCACTTAATAAAACCCCTTCAAAACCATTTACTTTCAATACCGCGAGGTTCTTCTCATAACCCTGCTTAACTTCAGCTACATCCTTAAGCTTTATCACCTTCCCGTCAAA
The DNA here is from genome assembly GCA_963924785.1 of uncultured Opitutales bacterium. Taxonomy (GTDB): domain Bacteria; phylum Verrucomicrobiota; class Verrucomicrobiia; order Opitutales; family CAJWYM01; genus CAWUTK01. The sequence goes on along the minus strand of CAWUTK010000024.1, from coordinate 7,362 downwards.
ACCACCTTGAATAATCAACTCATTCAGTTTTTCAGGCGTATCCAATTCAGACAGCAACGTCACTTGTGGCTCTTTCTCCACCTCGATTGAACCAGCTGGTTGGCGAATATGATTATTTCGAATCTCGTTTATCGCTTTATTGAATGGAATATCGTAAAGTAAAAGTTTCTTTGGATCAGACTTAATTTGAATCTCCTCACTCAAATACCCTCTTCGGTCGATTGAGGATATTTCCTGTAAGGCCAACAGTTGGCTTTCAAGCGCCAATACATATTTCTGTAAAACCTTCCTCTCTTTCGGTGACAAAATCCGCACACCCTCAATATACAAACCTAAATCTATAATCGCTTTATTTGATGTCCTAAAGACTCTAAACGATGGGTCCCTAGTAATCTCTTTAGGGAATCTAACATCCAACACCGCGTTGCGAATCTCTGTAAGCACCTGATCAACGTCACCCACGCTACTATCTAGCTCAACATTAACAGATGAACTACCGACCCTTGATGTGCTCGTAATTTTCTCGACCCCTTCCATCCCATCAAGGACTTCTTCAATCGGCTTAGTCACATAATATTCTACATCAGCAGCTGATGCCCCAGGATACCGAACCCCTATTCTAAAATTGTCGTTAACAACATCAGGATACTCTTCTTTATTGGTATTGTTCCATGCAAAGTATCCTCCCAATAAAACAACCAATACTAGCAAATTGGCAAAGATATGCTTTTCAGCAAAAAAACCGATAACTCCTTTAAACATTATATATGAATACTCCTCATTTCGCTAATTAGCGTAACAAAACAACTTTTCATTTCAATTATAAAGTCTTCCCTTAATAGCTTAAGTCATTCTTTATAAAGGAAGTAAGGATTATAAAAAGCTTCAATCATAAGTAAACGCACGTATATCCATGGCGTTGCAGAGAAAACAAACAATATGCTAATCGGTAGTCATCATTCACCTATGTGAACGTCTTCATTCGCCCCGAGCCTCATCCCAATCTTTACCAGTTTTGACTGATTCCTGTTCGTTGGACAATGTGCCGCCAAGTGTCGCATAGCTGCAACATAAAGTGTCGTTCGGCTCTCAGCATCATGGGGCCAGCTTTTCGCTTGCTGAATAGACGCTTCCAATACTTGCATTTTATGAAAATCAAGATCTTCCCGAACGGTGACAAAAACCATCTTATCAATTAAGCGTTGTTCATCAAAGCCATGTCCCATGTACTGAACAATTACTTGAGGCAATGCATTCCAAGATTCCTTATGATTCAACACCTCTTTCATCTCAGCCAACAATTCAGGTTCAGTTTTATTTCCATTGGAATCAAAAGTAGGAAGTTTTGCAGAAGGAATATTTAAAAATCTATCTACAAAGACAGACATGGCTCCATGATATAATCCGCGAACGATCATTGGACTGTGGGACCGACTCAAAGCCTGCGACAAAGCATTGCAGTAAATAAATGTATGCACGGGTGAAAACCAATCTCCCAGTTCATTACTCTCTGGAAAACGAACGAGTCTTATTGCGGCCGCAAATGCCAAATGTTGGGCAACAAAGAAAGGGTCAACACCTGAAGTAATTATTCCCGAAATTCTTGAAAGTATTAGCTGTGGGTCTTCCCCTAAGAACAATTCGAATAATTTATCATCTGAATTCTCGTTATTTCCAATTTTAAGAATTTTTGCAGAAAGTAATTTCTCTTCATTACGTATGAGAGGAATTAAATCAATCGGAGCACGCCAAGCACCAGAATCTTCTTCACCAAAAGTCCGAACAGTCGCTTTAATCGTTGAAGGCAAAATTTCCAGAAGTTTTTCATCACCAAGAATACCCGTTAACTCAAAGGCTTTATTAATGAAATCAAACGAATGTCCACCATCTGCATATATCCTCTGCTGAACAGAGCCCAGCAGTAACTCATTGAGAAATGGCAAAGGACTCCCTCTTTCTATTGCCGTAGCTAATGTTCTTTCAGCACCCTCTTCTTGCCGGGTTAAAACCCAATGCTCCATCCATGACATAAGCTGATCGTCCGAAACCTGATTGCCACTTAACGAAGCCTTTCTTCTAGGTGCGGGCTGACCACTACAGTCACTCGCTATCATTTGAGCCGCAAAGCTCAACGCATACGCTTTCGTTTCACTGGATAAACTTTCCTCGATATTTGCGATTGCAGTTAATAGCGTTAAACCCTGAGACCACTCGACTTGATGCTTAACTCCGTATTCCCCTAAAGCGCAAATAATTGCCTTTAACCCTTTATTATAATTCAACAGACCGATAATGCTTTTAACCAAAACAATACTTACGTTCTGAGCTAAGCCTTCATGCAATCGGTTCAAATGAAAATCAAAGTCATGAATAACACTCGGCTGCTTAGAAACCCAAATGGCTTCTTTCTCAACCTTCACTTTATATGAAGGTGTATCATCAGCAAATAAATTAAAGGTGCATCCACTACTAATATCAAATCGGGCATGGTGCCAGTGGCATGTTAATATTCCGTCATGAACGGTACCTTTATCGAGAGGAAAACCCATATGTGGGCAACGATTATCTACCGCAAAATAAGTTTCTCCCTGCTTATATAATAAGACTGGGCAATGATCTCCCTTAACAACCTTTCGGTCGGTTTCTTTAAAATCAGAAATCAGTGCAACTTTTAAGTAATCATCCATAATGCTTTATAACGAGAATACATCTTTATTTTTCACATTAAACACATTCACAATCTTCATCGCAAGCACAAGAAAACGTGGGCATTATCCATTATTTCCCGGAAGAAACAAATGATAAAACAAAGATCACAAAAGGCAGACTCAACGTTGTTGCCACAGCAACAGTCATTGCGTATTCCCCTAATGTTAATCCAAATTTACGATACAATCGATCTCCGATGAACACGGCGCCGGCATAGGCGCTTAAAGCAATGTGAATCGGGCTTGCTTGGTTATAGGCAAAAAGATCAATGTGATACAAATAACTAACGCCCAAAACTAGAAAACCAAATGAAAGCATACAAAACACGGCAAGCATCAGCATTTTCCGATAATCCCTCTCCCTCTCAACCGAAGGTCCCCCTTTAGGAATAGCGGACCTTTTTATATGAACCAGCTTCTTATTCTTTTTCTTTATAACACTCATTTTAAGACAAACCGAACACTCTAGGAAATTTACAAGGCATGAAGTATTTATGAATCAACCCTTCTGCTTCTCAATGTTTTCGTGAGAAGCGACCTCCCACAAATACCCATTCGGATCAGAAAAATAGCCAGAGTAACCTCCCCAAAAAACATTCTCGGGCTCATTTACAATTTTCGCACCGATTGCCCTAGCCTGTTCAATAACCTCATCAACCTCCTTATTCGTTTTGGTATTATGAGCAATTGACATCCCAGAAAATGATCCCGTATCACAAGGCACGGTTGCATCAGCGGCCAAAGCCTCAAGCGGAAATAAGCCTAAAGTGATTCCTCCATCTAGTTTAAAAAAAGCGGCACAAGGCGCATTTATACTCTCCGGATCTCCATGTATATCTCCTCCATTAAGCCCTTTATCAAATAGTGCTTCATAAAACTTTAATGACTCAGGAAAATTCTTAACGCCGATGGTAATAATACTCACGTGATTATTCATAAAAAACAATACTTACTTATTTTAAGGAAAAAGAAAGCCTAATTGAGCTTAGTAAAGAATCGCTCGAATCTCAGTATGACAACCCTATAGTATCGAAATACCCAAGCGGTGCTCCAACTCGCCCCCACAATTAAATCACATGACCCATTCTCTACTTCTTTGACAAACTTTGTACCCATTCCCAAACAATACGCCACCGAAAACGATCAGCAAGCCACTCACTATAATTGGTAGCAAGCGAACAAGGCTATCCATCATTCCTGTAAACATCTTCCATTCCAACAAATTCGCGCTAGAAGCGACAAAGAAAATAAGCACCGACCAAAAGGTCACTTTTCCAATGATGCGAGCATAGGACTTCTTAATCTGCTCCTGCTTTACATCAGACTCCTTAGGAACACGCTTGAATAATGAATCAAACCCTTGAACTAATTTTTGCACAGACAGACGCAGTACATGCGCAATGACATAGCCTAATAATAATAGCGCAATTGCGCCAATAACTTTCGGAGCAGAACCAATAATTTGTCGAGAAAGCTCCTGATAAGTTTCGGCAATTGCGCTATGCCAATTGAATGCGTCCAAAGATGATTCTTTCATTTCATGCCTGTTTATTTGTATAAAGCCATAGCCTTTTTCTTATTCATCTTTCCTTGTAAAAATGATTGATAGGGCCTAATTAAAAGATGACTCATTGCTTCTCTTCCGAGCAGCATTCGGTAGCTCATAATATCTCGATTAGTAAGCGTTAACTCAATATCCCATTGCCTTTCACCAATACATATCGGTGTCACAACTGTAAGTCTTTTTTCTTTCTGACCATTCGAGCTTTTCACCGCACGTTCATCTACCACAGGTAACTCACAGCTCCTTACGACTTCATCATTCTTTTGCAAGGGATGAAGTTGAAATCGAACGAATGTTCTGGAACCTTTCTCAAAGGTTTCCAGATTAAATGCATGTAATGCTGATGTTTTGGCTCCCGTATCATTTTTAACTTTAATCGCAGGAATATTAAGTTCAGGAAATCTGGCCCATTCCCTCCAACCCACTTCTAGATCTTTTTCAAATTGTTTATTCATCTTTCTTCATGACAATTCATTAGATTGCTCCAACTCCAACTCTAACGATTCATCAAAAGCACCTAAGCGTTCCTCAACAGCCCCAGCGTCTTCAAATGTCGCAATATGAAATATCGCATCCCCGTTATTTACCAAAGGAGTCATTGTCATTCCTATAATGATCCCGGTTTTCATTGTGCGAATTATTTTTTTATTCTGACCAAAAGGATCACTGATTTCACCTAGAACATCGCCCTCTTTAACATGGTCACCACAATGTTTTCGAACTCGTATACTACCTCCACCAGAAGCCCTAACCCAATAACTAGAATTGGCAACGAATGTTTCTTGCCTATTTTTCCTTGGAGTTTTTTTGACGGAACTTTCTTTAATCATACCAATTGCTTCCATCACAGAAAATATCCCCATAAGTGCAGATCGAATAATCTTTTCTTCATAGCGCAAGGCTTCACCTCCTTCAAACAGTAACATAGGAATCCCCTTTTCGTAAGCAGACTGCCTTAACGAACCATCCGGTATCATCGAATCGAGAATAACAGGTCCTCCAAAAGAATGAGCTAATCGATTTGTTTCTTCATTCTGTAGGCAAGCTCGTATCTGTGGCAAGTTAGTCCGATGAATCGCACCCGTATGCAAATCTATACCATGAGTCGACTTCTCCACAACTTCTGTCATGAAAATATGGGCAATCTGAGCGGCTAATGAACCCGTCTTCGACCCTGGAAAGCATCGATTTAAATCTCTTCGATCAGGTAGATACCGAGAATTTCGATTAAACCCGAAAGCGTTAACTACTGGAACAGCAATGAGTGTCCCCTTAAGTGTCTTCGCATTGATCCGTCGCCTTGATAATAATCGTTTAATGGTCTCCACACCATTAATTTCATCACCGTGAATTGCCGCAGATACAAATAATACCGGGCCATCTAATTTACCTCGGACAACTTCAACTGGGATTTTCATCACCCTTCCGTCAAATAAAGTAGCAACGTCAATATGAATGCGTTTTCTACTACCAGATGGAATGGCAACTCCACCTATTTCTAATATTTTTGATGCTGAATTCATCGTTTATACGTCTAACCCTTACCCGTCATTTTATTTGGGCCGTGCTTTGAATCTTTTTCGATATACTCAATAATAGCGCGCGCTACATCTTTCCCGGTTGCGGCTTCAATACCTTTAATACCAGGAGATGAGTTAACTTCTAGCACGAGAGGTCCCTGAGCAGAACGAATAATATCCACACCTGCAATATCCAACCCAAGGACCTTAGCTGCTTTAAGAGCAATCGCACGTTCTTCAGGTGCGAGCTTTACGATTGAGGCTGATCCTCCCATATGCAAATTAGACCGAAATTCTCCTTCAGCAGCTTGGCGTTTCATTGCAGCAACCACTTTACCTCCTATAATGAAACAGCGTATATCTGCTCCTCCTGCTTCCTTAACAAACTCTTGTACAAGAAAATCCGCATTTAATCCTCGAAATGCGTTAATTACACTTTCAGCGGCCTTATGAGTTTCAGCTAAAACAACACCAGCCCCATGCGTACTTGCTAAGATTTTCACAATCAAAGGAGCCCCTCCCACAAACTCTATCAAATCATTAGTTGCGTTAGCCGAGTGAGCATAGCTAGTAATAGGCATTCCAACCCCTTTACGAGCTAACAACTGGTGCGCTCGCAACTTATCTCGAGAACGCGAAATCGCAATGGATTCACTCACAGAATAAGTACCGGCCACTTCGAACTGCCTCAAGACTGCTGTGCCATAGGCCGTTACAGATGCGCCAATTCGGGGAATTACCGCATCAAATTCTAATTTCTCTCTCTTTCCACGAATCTTGCAAAATACATCAGGTTTATTGGATGTTACATTCATGTAGCATTTCAATATATCTACAACCTGTACTTCATGACCTCTTTCGGTTGCCGCTTCAACTAATCGATTAGTTGAATACAAATTTGGATTTCTTGATAAAATCCCTATTCTCATTTTTTCCATATCACTTTCAATTTATAATATTACAAAAGAGTGATACCATATCACATACGACTAATACTCATTATTGAGAATGGATATACTTTAATAAATAAAGCAATCTTTATTTAATACAATAAGTGAGCGTCAAAAACCACCTAAGACTCCCTTTTTTAGAGGGGAGAGAGGCTAATCAAGCTTATTAAAAAATCGCTTAAATTTCGGCATCTCTGATTCAAAATCCCCAAGAAACTCAACGACTGATTTCAACCATCCCCCAAAACCTATCAACTAACTATTCCAAAAGATCTAGGAGGCCTTTAATGGGTTTATATTAGAAATTTTAAAGCCTACCTTTATCATCAGAAACTCTTTCGTGTTTTTCAAATGTACTATGGTTACATATAAAAAGCCCTAATCCTTCAAATGTTCCTTAGTCTCAATATACAAATCCTCTACCTGCTTCCTTGCCCACTCGGTCTTACGTAAGAATTTTAAACTCGATTTCACCGAGGGGTCGCTATTAAAACAACGAATTTCAATACGTAAACCCAACTGATGCCAACCAAAACAATCAACAAGACTCTTCACCATCTACTCTAAAGGCTTTCCATGTAACGGATTATTTACCTGCTCATCTGACATAATCATTAGCG
>CAWUTK010000023.1:0-7490 GCA_963924785.1 uncultured Opitutales bacterium | reverse complement strand
ATAACCAAGAATGAAAGCAAACGCAATCGCTACAATTTTACCAACAGAACCATCAAACACGGGCTGAATCATCCCATCCATCTCCCATGGTGTAATGGAATTAAACGCACCAACGATATTAGCCCCAAGTTGGTCGCCGAGTGGAGTTAATCCTAACCCAATACCCAGTGAGAATAAAGTCATCCCAACAATAGCACAAATGATTCCAATGAAAAGTTCGTCAAAATATTTTGGCTTTTGCCTCAGTCCTATAACCAACACTGCAAGCAATATGCAACTTAAAGGAATAATTGCCCAAATAGCTGCTTCAATCGCTCCATAAGCAATGCCATTCCCCTTCTCATCTTTAGCAAAAAACCTAAATCCATTCGTAAACAATTCGCCAATACTCGAATCCTCTTTCCACGAGGCATCAGGAGCGTGGGCTGATGAAGGCTCTTTCATATAAATAATCTCTGCATCTTTCAGGTGTAACTTACCTTTAACAAGAACAGGACTTCCGCCTTGAATGATTGTAGAAAAATTAGAAGGCAATTTCTCGCCCCCTTTAAAAGAGTCTAACTCCGCCTGCGTAATCGGAACATAATCGAATGCCATTGCTTCTACGGCTTCTTTCGCCACTTTAATTGAAGCTATTTTTGTCTCTGCTGTTGCAACATTTTTATCTGAATAACTTGCTCCAGTATAGAAGTCACCTGTCCCCACTAAAAACAAACTTAAACACATAACTGCCATAATAGGAAAAAGCGATGCAAGCGTTACAACACCGAAGCCCATATTACTCGATTCTCCACTAGAAACACTACGACAAACACCTATTCCCAAAGCTAAAACTAAAGGCACAGTTACAGGTCCTGTTGTTACCGCTCCACAATCCCATGCAAGACCGAGGACCACTTTTAATGCTTCGCTATCAGGTCCAAATTGAAAATACAATGTAGATAAAGACAGAACAGAAACACCAACAATAATAAATGGTTTTAACGACCAACCTTTATAGAAACGCAATACCCCCAATAAAACGGCGACACCAACCCCTGTTCCAACACAATTAACAAGAAGCGTGGAGTGCGTATTGAGTAACGTCCAAAGCAATGGAGCTCTATCTGGATCAACGCCCGAACCCGCTTGTTTCAATACCGCGATGGCTGGTTCAGCAAATGTTGCAAATGCACCTAAAACAAAACCAAATATCAAACTAGAAAATAAACAAGGTAAACCGAAAATCTTCTTTCGAGGTAAAGTCGTCCCTAGAATCTCGCCGAGTGGCATCAATCCTAAACGAAGTCCTTCCATGAAAAAAGCTAAGCCCAATATGACAATAACTAAGCCGGATCCAATCATTAACGAATAAACAATTGGCAAGCCTAATACAACGATCTGAAACAGGACCATATAGGCAATAATGAACCAAACACATTGCACCTGCTCTACGACTTTATCTCTACAAAAGGGAACTATAATCCCTAACGTTTCTCCAAAACTAAGTTTTAACTTCTTTGCACTATAATTTTGTTCTGCTGCCATATTATTAAGTTTTTTAAGAACAGATTCTTTCCTGATCAGGGGTGAATCATTATTACTAGGGTTTAATTATGTATAAATTTGTAGAATGTTTTTTTAAATTAGCAAGGAAAATATCCTACATTAAACTGACTTCAACAGTAAACCTAGAAGACTTCCCTGGTGAAACGTAAGATACTCCACCTTTACGACTTACTCCATTCGGTAACCCGAACCATGGTTCGACGCAATAGTAGGGTTCATTTTCAGTTTCTGACCACGTTACAATTGAACAAGTTGAGCCTTTCACTCCAGGAGTGATAATTTTAATAGAAATATCCTCTTCTCCTCCCTTTGGTCCAAATTTGACACAATCTCCAGTCATTCGAGAATGCAATCGATCATTCAAACCTTCGCAATCAAACGTTTCTTCATTATTCCAATCTTTAACTTCAGACAATGATCCATCCGGCGCATGATAATAAGCTTTTTTCGCAGGAATATTCACTCGATAATCACTCCGTTGCAAATCACTATGCCAAGGTAAATTAAAATAAAAATGGTGCCCAGGTGACCACGGAATCGCTTGATTATCATTGTTTTCTAAAATAAAATCCACCACCATTTTTAGTTCATAAAACTTATAGGCCACAGAAAACTTATAATCATAAGGGTATGCCTCTTGAGCGGCTTCATCTGGTTTCAAAACAGAGGTAAACCCCAGATCATCAACATTCTCGATAGAGCAAGAACCGTTTCGAACAAATCCATGCATCGGCATGGGTCGAACAATACCATCGGCTGCTTTCCATTTTCCAATTTCCGATCCAGAAAACGTTCTTCCGGAAAAAGGGAACAAGATAGGATTTCCCCCACGGACTGATTCAATCTTATTGAAATCAGCATTTTCCGGCCAATGAATAACATCACGAAAGGATCCATCCGCCATGCCGAGACTCCAACTCATTAATCGAGCGCCCTTCTCAGGACAAACTAAATAATCAGAAACACCTTTTCTCCATCGACGCAACTGATGTCCATTATAATCAACTAATTCCATAGATTACTCGATAAATAATACTCATTTAAGTTAACTTTCGCTAGGAATAAAAGTTTCCTTACGAATTTCTTCCTTTAACAACGGTGCTTTAGGTGAACCCAACATAGATGCTTTCAAAACCGGTTTTCCAGTATTTTCTAAAACTTGAACACAACGATCATCCCAGCACTCTGTCATACTATAATCTTTTTGATTCGTCACCTCTAACTCCGGCAAGCCATTCTTAAGCAACCATTTATGAACCAATGGAATCTGTTTTTCTTGAGTGGCCCTAGCAGTGAAAATTTTGACTTTAACCCCCTCATCAAGCCACATCTTTACTCGCTTCATCATCAAAGGCACTGGTTTTCCAATAGTATCTAGTCCTTTCATGCTTTCAGTAGACGCTAATGTTCCATCAAGATCTACACCAATCCAGGGCGTATTATAAAAACTTGGCTTTTTGTCTTCAACATACTCCGTATCATCATCTTCATATTGAAGAATCATATCGTCTTTAGTTAATGACTTTTTAAAAAATTTGAACATGGTCTTGGCTTGGTAGTGGCTAATAAAAATGCAAACATAGGGACTTTTGATAGGATTTCAATCAGAAATCAAAAAAAGATTGCAATTACAGAGCGTTATTTAGAATACCCAGTGTCTCACAAATGTATTTAAAAGAAATCACCATTAATGGTTTCAAGAGCTTTGGAACCAAAACACGCCTAACCTTAGAAAAAGGAGTTACGGCTATTGTCGGCCCTAATGGTTGCGGCAAAAGTAATATTGTAGAATCCATCAGATGGGTTTTAGGCGAACAAAGCGCTAAGGCTCTTCGTGGAGGAAAGATGCAAGACATCATATTCCAAGGAGCTGAAAAACGAAAGCCACACTCTATGTGTGAAGTCTCACTAACGTTTACCGACTGTGAAGCTCAACTCGGTACAGAATACAACGAAGTTGAAATCATTCGACGCGTTACAAGAGAAGGAAATAGTAATTATTACCTCAACGGTAAGACTTGTCGCCTAAAAGACATTCAACGTTTATTCATGGATACGGGTGTTGGCCAAGTCTCCTATTCGTTCTTAATGCAAGGACAGATTGACCAAATCGTTTCAAATAACCCAATGGAACGTCGAGCCATCTTTGAGGAAGCAGCCGGAATCAGTAAATTTAAAAGCCAAAGAAGAGAATCCCTCAATCGCCTCAATATTGTCGACAAGGATCTCGCACGAATCCTAGACATCATGGATGAGGTTGACCGGCAAATAGGCACATTGAAACGTCAAGCTCGAAAAGCTTTACGCTACCAAAGACTCAAACATCGCCTAACCCACCTCGAACTTGCCAATTATGCATGGCGAGGCGGAGAGCTCCAAAAAACACTAGGCAAGAAAACCGGCGTTGAAAAAGAGTTCGACGAAGACCTTGATAAAATAAAAAACATTGTTGCCGAACAAGAAGACGCCTTAAACGAAAAGCGCAGCACACTAAACAGCCTCAACGCATCCCTTCAAGAAGCTCAACAACTTGTTTTCAATTTTGAAAAGTCAAAGAATGAAGCAATGAGTCGAGCCGAATTCTGTATTATGAGAATCAATGATCTCAAGAACAGAATACAAGAACTTGAAACCGAATCATTAGGACTGGAAAGCCAGAAAAATGAATTGGAGAGGCTCATTAAAGAAAACGAAAGTATCGTTTTAAAAGAAGAGGAAAACCTGGGAGATTCCGACAAAGAATACCACGATAAAAACGAAGCCCTACAATCCTACCAAAAGCAACTCGTTCAAACGGAACTCGATCTTTCTGGAAAGAAAAAAGCATTTACGACACTTGAAAACAATCTCTCACAATACCGCTCACAAGTCATCACATATGAAGCACGGGCAAACAGTATAGAAGAGCAAACAACGGCTATTCATGAAAACCTTTCGCGAATAACAGAGAGTAAATCAACTCTTGAAAAAGAGCTCGAATTATTGCGCTCTACTCTTCAAGAATCAGCGACCAGCCTAAAAGAGAAACAAGTCGCCTTTGAGACAGAAAAAGCGAGAATTCTGGCGTTAAAAGAATCAGCCAATACACTAAGAAATCAAGTCAATCAAACCCAGAACGAAATCGGGAAAAATGAAACGCAGAAAAGCGTACTACAAGATCTTCAAAGCAAGCTAGAGGGCTTTAGCGAAGGATCAAAAGCAATGCTCCAGGGCAAACTTAGCAGCATTGTTAACGATAGCGAATTTGCCCTTTTACTAAAGGAAGTTACAATCAAAAAAGGCTACACTCAAGCGATCGAATCATTGCTCGGTTCTGCCGTTGACAGTCTCTTACTTGAAACACCCGATAAAATTTCCGACATTTGCAATTACCTTAACGATAAGAAACTCGGACGTGTCTGCGTTAAAATATCCCCTCCCCCATCAAAAGAAACAAAGGGCACTCAATCAAATCATTCATTCACAGATGCATTAGATTTAATTGAAATTAGTTCCGAAAAAAACACAAAACTGATTCAAGATTTATTCATCAACACCTATGTATGTGAAGATTTAAATAGTTTCCTTGAGTTCTGGAAAGCAAATCCAGATTTCCAATTTAAAAAAGTGGCTACGATCAAAGGCGAAATGATCGAATCCAACGGTCTCATCTACGGAGGAGAAGAACCTGGTCAAACAGAAAGCTTCATTAGTAGAGAAAATAAAATTAAGGAAATCGAGAAAATCCTTAAAAAACAAATCAAGGAATTAACAGCGCAAAAAGACAATGTTCAAGAAGTCTCCGATTCTATTCAAAACAAAGAACATGCCCTTGAAGAAACGAGAGAAGTCATTGCAAAAATCCAACAGGAATCCGCAAAACTAAGATCTCAAGAAGAATCAAACTCTAGGCAAATTAAGTCTCAAGACCACCTACTATCCGAACAACAAACAAGGATAGATCGACTTAACAACGAGAAAGAGACCCTGGGCACTCGCACAGCTGAAGTTAATGCAAAACTAAAGCAAGCAGAGACCCTTAACGCATCCGAATTTCAATCAATCACATCCAGTGAAGAAGCCCTCAGCAAAGCTCGCAACGAAAAAGAGGCTTACCTGGAAGGTGTTTCAAATGCGAGATTAAGTTTAAATGAGAAAAAACAACGACTTGAAAATCAGCGGCAAAAGCTAGGGGATAACAAAAACAAGTTACAAGAAACCCAAAACAACTTGGCCCGAAAAAGCAACGAAATTAAAGTCAAAAATGAAGAGTCGGAACAGCTCCAGGCAGAACAAGCCGACTTAAAGACAAAAACCGAAGCAACCGGTAAAGAATTAACAGTCACACAATCGAAGCTTGATGAAGAAAAAATTAAACATTTTGAGCTGAGTAAAAGCATCCATGAAGTCGAAAAAGAATTAACAAAAAACTTCAGTGGATTAAGAACTCTCGACGCAAAGGCCAATGAAATTAAAGTCAAAATAGCCGAAGAACGAGCTGAATTAAACTTTCTATCAGAAAAAGTTGAAGAAGAGCATCAGGTTCAACTAAACACAATAGAATGGTCAACTCAGTTGGATGAAGCTAGCAAAGAAATCAACATAGACAAAGACCTCGAAGAAATTGCAGACTATGCCGGTGAACAAAAAAAACCGGGTGAGCTTGAATTTGACAGAGAAAGCCCACCATGGGATATCATTCGTAAGGAAATTGAAAATTTAAGGCAAAAAATATTAAGCCAGGGCCCTGTTAACCTTGAAGCGATTGAGGAATTCAGAGAGGCCAATAAGCGATACTTATTTCTTAAAACACAATCCGATGACTTAAAAAGCGCCAAAGACCAACTCCTTGAAGCTTTAGAAAAAATAAACAGCACTTCACAAGAGCTATTCGAAAAAACATTTACTAAGGTCAGAGAGAATTTCAAAGTTACCTTTGACAAACTAACGGGCGGAGGAGAAGCGGATTTAATTCTTGAAGCATCAGATGATATTCTCAATGCAGGAATTGAGATTATTGCACGCCCTCCCGGAACTAGATTACGCCAACTTTCGTTACTCAGCGGTGGACAAAAAACCCTTACCGCGGTTGCTCTGCTTTTCGCGATCTACATGGTTAAACCAAGTCCATTTTGCGTCTTGGACGAGTTAGACGCACCTCTCGATGATGTTAATATTAGGCGATTTACGCAAATGCTTAAAGACTTCACCAACTTGTCTCAATTCCTAATCATTACACACAATAAAACGACCATTACTGCAGCGAATGCAATTTTCGGTGTAACCATGCAAGAAAAAGGTGTATCTAAGGTTATATCACTAAATCTAGAGCAGTCTTTAAAAACTTTAGACAAACCGAAAAAATAAGTTTACTCGCACTCTGTTTTAATCAATATTCTCACAAATTAATTATACGAGATAACCCTCATATATGGGGCCTCTGAGACTGTTCTCTAGACCACATACATAACTTTTTTAATTTCAAATCCTTACAACTATACTAACCTTTACTAAATGAAACCAAGTCAATTAATTGCGGGTATTAAAAAACTGGACCCGACTCCGCAAATTCTTCCAAAACTACAAAAACTACTGCGCGATCCGGACTCAAGCTTAGCAGAACTTGTAGAACTAATCAGAATAGACATGTCACTAACGGCTCAATTAATCCGAGTGAGTAATGGTGTGGGATATGGAAGTTCTAAAAAAGTAAATTCCATTGACGATGCGGTAAAGCGTATTGGCTATGACCATGTATATAAAGTAGTCGGCGCAGCCGCTTCCAAGAAAGTCTTGGAAGATGAGCTAAAAATCTATGGATATGGGGAAGGAGAGCTATGGAGAGTCTCGGTCACTTGTGCCATTGCGATGCAATCGCTTGCATACAAAATGGATGAAGATAGAGATACTGCTTACACTATTCGTCTACTACATGGACTGGGAAAGGTACTCATTGAAAAATA
>CAWUTK010000022.1:0-12025 GCA_963924785.1 uncultured Opitutales bacterium | reverse complement strand
TGTTTTATTATTAATTCGTTATTTAATTTATTTCAGCGCGATTGTTTTGTCACTAAAGGAGATAGGTATTAATCCATTTCCCATTCTAGCGGGTGCGGGGATATTAGGTTTAGCAATAAGCCTTGGGGCTCAGAATTTAATGAATGATATGCTGTCGGGCTTCACTATTTTGATTGAGAACTATTTTCTAGTAGGAGATTACGTAAAAATTAGACAAGCGGAAGGGATTGTCGAAAGTTTTGATATTTTAAATACGAGAATAAGGGATGAAGATGGACGCCTTCATATTATTAGAAATGGGGATGTGAAAGACATTATTAATTACTCGAAAGAATATACGAATGCGATTGTACGCGTCGGAGTAGCCTATGATACTGACTTGAAAAAAGTATGGCAACTGATCCAAGAAATGGGGTTGAAGATGCAAGAGGCATCATCTGATATAATCGAGCCTACATGCGTGCAGGGCATTTCCGATTTTGGTGATTCAGAAATTACATTAAAGATGATCACGAAGGTGAAGCCTGGCTCTCATCGAGCTTTACAAAGAGTTATTCGAAAAAACATCAAACAGCTGTTTGATGAAAACAATATCGAAATCCCATTCCCTCGAAGAGTGGTTTATATGAAACCTGAGTAATTAGGAGCTTCGACTGTAGACTATTAGTTGTAAAAAATGAGGGTTTGGCCCCTCATTTCTAGTTTACCACCTCAGTTGCGCAATAAGTGAAACCCAATAACCCCGTATTATGGGCAATGGTTTAAATCAAGGTCTCAACAACCTCTGTTCCTGAGAGAGGGTTTTTCTGTAATTCGATAACGTTATCGATTTTTCCGTCAAAAGCCTCATCGTGTGAAACCAGTATGAGTTGTTCAAATTTGCAGATGGATTGAATTAGCAGGATCGAGTCTGCGAGTTTATTTCGACTGTCAGCATCAATACCGTAAGTGGGTTCATCGAAGATGCAGAATTTACAATTGATGAATTCTTGGATAATGCCGAGAGTCATTGAAAGGGCTAGTTTCGTCTGTTCGCCACCGGAAAGAGCAGGGAAGCGATGTAAACCTGTCATTGTTTGGACAGAGAGGTTGTAATTGTCAGAGTCCCAGTGAATAGACGATGGATCATGGTGTAAGTTATTGAATATACTTTGCGCGCTCTGGGTCACTGTTTCACAAAGGCATTTGGCGAGTTCAGGAGCAGCATCGCGAAGGATGTTTCTTGCTTTTGCCGTTATTGTGAGAGAGGCGTGAATCGAGTTTTTCTGTTTTAATAAAATGGCTAGAAAAGATTGAGCTTCTTTGAGTTCTTTGAGTTTTATATCCGCTTCATTGATTTGTTCAATCAGTTGCTCAACGTCTCGTTTTAAATTATTGATTTTTAATAACGATTCATTCTTTGACGATTCTGTTTTCTCTAATTCCTCTTTAGAAAACGTTTTCGCTTGGACTTCCAATTCGCTACTATGTTGCTTCAATGAAGCGGCTAGATCTGATTGTGCACGCTTTATTATTTTGCTGTCTTCTAACAAAGTTTCTTCGTTTTTAACTAACGTTTCGTTTTCGATATAAAGCTTATATCCTTTTGACGTAGACTCACGAATGTCTTGTTCTTTGCTGATACGATCATCAATGAGGGGGAATTCTTTAAGCCGTTCTTCTAGGGATTTGTTTTCTTCTGTTAATGTCTCTAACTTAGATTGAAGTATTGCCTTCGATCGTTCGTTCTCTTTATATTCACTTCTAAGTGTCGCCAGTGACGATTCGTTTTCCTTGAGTCGAGTTTCTTCAAGTTCTATTCGTTTGCTTTCTCCTGCTAAAACAAGACTTGCGTCATCCTTTTGCTTAAGAAGATCAACTACTGGCTGTTTTAGCTGTTGATGTATTTCGTTGAATTTAGACGTGTGTTTTTTAAATTCGTCTAAATATTCACTAACGATTTGGGGATTAAAATCATAAGCTACTTCGTTGATCACAAGGCAATCACTTAGTCGGTTGAATGAGAAACAGGGATACTCAAACACTCTATTTGGGAGATTTTCTTTTAATGCTTTATCGCCACTAGGGTCATCCCATTTGGCTTTTCCTTGAATTTCTTCGATGAGTTGATCGATATATTGTTTAGTAACCGCGGCTTCTTTTGATTGATTATTAAAAGCAGATTCTAGTTCGTTTTTCATATGCTGATCGTGCTGTTCCTTAATAACCGATTCGTTCCAGATCTTTTCAAGTATTTCAATCTGACCAGTGTACTCATTTAATTCTTCCGTGATTTTGTTTGAATCAAACTGCTTGCAGCTTTCTTTGAGGAAGGGACAAACTCCACCCGATATCTGGTCTAGTTGGGTTTTGTTATTAGCTACTTTTTCTTTTGCCAGCAGCAGTTGGCTTTCTGCTTTATTGCATTCTTCAGTAGACGTCTTGTGCGATGCCCTTGACTCAGCAAAACGTTGATTTAACGGTTCAGAAAGGAATTCTTTTTGGATGAGGATTTTTCCACAAATGGCTTCGTGTGAAGTTGCCATTTGTTGAATTGATTGATTAAAATTCGATAAGCTAATATAAGCGGCATTGGTCTCACTGGCTTTTACGTCTAAATATTCGAGAGCCTCTTTTGATAAAGTGAGAGATTTACGGTCAAGGGTGAGTTTATTTTTGATAAAATCATTCTCGAGGGATAGCTTATCCGCCTTTGAAATCAGGGCATCCGTGACGTTAGATGATTCCTTTATTTTGCTTTGAGTGACCGAGAGTTCCTCTTTTGTCTTCTGTCGTTTTTTATCTATTGAAGACAGGTCCTGCCTTAACTTTTGAAGTTTTTCAATTTCGTTATCTGCTGAAATCCACTGTTGATGAGCTTTTTCGTTTATTTGTAGAGTTTCTTTTGCAGCCTTTATTTGTAATAATTGCTGTTCAATATTTGCGTTATTGTTATTAGCTAACTCAATTTTCTGCTTATGTTCATTACATTTTTTTTCTAATTCATGAATTGAGACTTCCTTGTTCTTTAGAAGTAACAGTTCTTTTTTAATTTCATCTCCAGCGGTTTTCGCCTCCGTATAGGTTTTGTCGATAACAGATTTCTTTTGCTTCAAGTCATCGTGCTGACTGACAAACGGTGTTCTTTCCTTAATTCTTTCTTCTAGGCGAGGAATATCCGATTCTATTGCTCTTAATTGATCATCAAATATTTTCCAGACGGGATGAAGTTTCTTATGACACTGTCGGAAAATCTCAATGTTAAGCAATCCATCAAAATGTGATTTTAATGAAGCAGTTGTATTATCGAAAGCCATAGTTAGCCTACCTTGGCGTATGCCAATCGATTTGCTAAATATTTGCGATAAGCTAGCGGTATTCTTAACATCGAAAAGACGGCATAATAAATCATCTACAGCTTTGGTTCCCTCAGCTTCAATAAAATCGTCAGAGGATTTTATTGCTTTGTCGACAGATTTGCTGTTTCCCAAATGACGTTCAATGCGATAGTACTGATCGTTGTGCGACAGTTTAATCTCTATTTCACCTTCCTGTTCACCCGACCTAAGGAAATAGGTTTTCTCTGTGAATTGTGCTTTATATTCTGGCTTAGCATTAAAGAGAGCATACCCAATCGCTTCGATCATAGAGCTTTTCCCGCTCCCGTTTTTTCCACAGATGCGATTGATGCCAGAGTTTAGACGGATAGTGACACCGTTTCCACTGGGACCGCTTCCGTAAGATCGGATATTTTTTAGCCTTATAGATTCAATGATCATGCTTGAGTCTCATTGATAGACGCGGTCGCTTCATGTGATTGAATCAACTCGGCAATGATTTGATCCGCTTCATTTGCTTCAATTTTGTTTTTGATCGTATAAAAGAAATCGCACAGCATCGATGTGTCTTTTTCATTAAAGAGGGGGTCGTTTTCGATAAGGCTTGATATTGCCTTTTTCTCAATGGCATTTCGTTGTGAACGAAAGTCTTGGATGGAGTTATTTGACATCGAATTTGCCGAATTGATTCCATTTGTATCAATCTTTGCAGCCGCTAATGAAAAATCATTCTCAATTTCAGCTTCTAGTTGCTCAATATCAAAAGCGAGTCGTTGGAGTTTCACTTCACCTGTAAGTTTAATTTCTAATACAGAATCGGCGGGGATATTCTCTGCCTCGATTTGCTTGTAGATACTTTTCTTTAGTGAATCAGATCCATGCTTTGTTTTGTTACCAAACTCAGTGCAGTCGAGTTCAAAACTATTGATGGTTCGCTTTGGAGTGTTGATGATTTCAATATTGGGAGTAGGGCAGGATTCCGCTGGATCGATATCTATTACAGCACAACCTCTAGCGCCATTTTTCAAAGCATAGTGACTTTCTCTAATATCTAAATTTTCCGGAGAGCCAGGATTGCAAGCCCAGTTTTGATGAATCATTGGTTTATGAATGTGACCCAGTGCAAGGTAGTGAATGCGTTCTTTTAATGCAGGGAGGTCTTTGCTGATTGAGAATCCACCACCTTCACCCACGAAGTAGTCTGGGCCAGCGTGAAGCAGCATGATTTCGCAGGGTTGAGCCTCAGGTAATGTTTTGAGTATCGCTTGTAGCCGACTCGGTGTTCCCGCACCAAGATAGCCTGATCCGATGAACCGTATGTTTTGATAGTCAATATAAGAGCCTTCACGCGTCTCATTGTTCCACTCACTTATAATTGGGCCATCGGAGGTGAATGGGATGGTTAGATGATAAATTAAAGCTTCATTGTTCAGATAGCTTAACCAAGAGGGCGTCTTTTGATTGAATGTTCGGTCATGATTCCCATCAATTGCAAACACGGGGATGCCGGCTTCTTTTAAAATACTTAAACTATTAACCGCCTGCTTTAAGTGCGCTGGTTGTATTTGAGCGGTATTGAATAAATCACCTGCGATTAAAAAAACATCTGCTTTTTGCTCAACCGCTTTCAATGCGGTGAAGCTAAAGGCTTCTGCCATGTCACTCGTCGGAAGTTTCCCGTCAAGTCTTCTTCTACCAAGGTGGACGTCAGCTATGTGGAAAATCTTCAAGTGGCTTCAAGTCCTTTCTTACAGCGTAATTTCTTTGAATCAATCGTTTCTTGAAGCCTTTCCTTTGACTCACAATAATGTGATTTATCGGCTTCATTATGATTTAGGTGATAGACTCTCATTCTACCATAAACAAATTTCCGTTGAAGTCCTTTGTTATACAATCGGATACAAAGGTCTGAATCTTCTCCGACTCCCCAACCTTCATATGCTTCATCAAATCCATTGATGTCTAATAAATCAGTTTTCCACATGGCGAGGTTGCAACCAATGAGGCCTCTATGTTTTTGATTATAAAAAACAAACGGCATTGGCCACCTTATAGCTTTTGGAATGCCGCTAATTTTCCCCGTAAAGAGAAGTTTTAATAACCCCGTTTTTTGATTTAAGAAATCGGGAACGGATGATTGTTGTATGAAAGCTCGTCTTCCTTGAACAAAGCAATTTTGTTCTGCCAATTTACGATGGTCACTAATGAAGTTTTTTTCTGGGATACAGTCACCATCTAAAAAAACTAGATATTCACCTTTAGAGACTTTGATAGAATTGTTTAAGATTTTTGTTTTCCTAAACCCTTTATCCTCATGCCAGCAATGTATGATCGGGGCTGGCATGCTACTTGCCCAGTTAGTAATTAACTCCTTTGTTTCATTTGTCGAACCATCATCTGCGACAATAACCTCGTCAGCCTGCCGTGTTCCACCGCGAAGTGCATCCAGTATGCGATCTAATGCAGACGGATTATTATAGGTGCTGATGACAAGAGTTAGTTGCATGAAGAAGATAAAGGGACTTAATTTGGTAGCGGTTGAACGAGGTCTTTTGAATCGCGCAGAGGCGCAGGGGCGCAGAGATTTTTCCTTAAGGTCGTGGCATTCATTTTAAGTAAAGTTTTTCCAAAGTTTAATATAATCCCTGATTTATAAGTAGATTTAAATCCTCAAGTCTAAGGTCTCCACTGATTGCTATAGTCGTTCCATTTATATTTCGATTCATTAACTAATTCTCTGCGCCTTTGCGTCTCTGCGCGAGACTTATTATCAAGTATTGTCTTAATTGTTTTTTGTAAAAAGCAGTCAATGGTCGACTTTTATTACTCACGCTGAACTTATTTTTAATCACAAAAAAACGGGCATCTTTCGAACGCCCGTTTTTAAAGTGATAAAAGTTTGGTTAATTAAACTTTACCGAAAAGCGTATTTCCTACCGCACATAGGTCTTCACAACCTATTTTTACGCGATCAGCCATAGCTGCTTCTGCTTTTTTGATATAACCACGAGGATCGTAAGCTTTTTTGTTTCCGATCTCTCCGTCAACTTTCAACATACCGTCATAATTTTTCATTACATGATCTACGATAGGACGTGAAAATGCATATTGAGTGTCAGTGTCGATATTCATCTTAATGACACCGTAACCTAAAGTTTCGCGGATTTCTTCAAGAAGACTTCCTGATCCACCGTGGAATACTAGGTCGAAACTTGATTCTGCGCCATACTTAGCTGTTACTGCGTCTTGACCTTGTTTCAAGATTTCTGGACGAAGTTTAACTGCACCTGGTTTGTAGTGACCATGAACATTTCCGAAAGTCGCTGCAAATGTGAAACGACCGATTGGGCTTAATGCTTCATGTACTGCAACCATGTCTTCTGGTGTTGTGTACATTTTCTCAGCAGGCATATCTTCTGTTCCAGCCGCTCCATCTTCTTCTCCGCCGACTACGCCAGCTTCAACTTCAAGAATAATTTCGTTTTCAACACAAAGCTTCAAGTATTCTTTAGAAATCTTCATGTTGTCCTCTAAAGGAAGACCAGACGCATCAAGCATATGGTTTTGAAAAAGATTATTCTTTCCTTCAGCTCTTCTCTTAGCAGTAGCTTCGATCAAAGGTTTCAAGAACTCTGCTGCTTTCTCTGGCTGACAGTGGTCAGTGTTCAATGCAACCAATACGTCGTATTGTTCAGCAAGTAAATGAGCTGCTTCTGCAAGAATGATACAACCTGTTGCTGCATCGCCATTGTTAAGACCTGAAGCGAATTGACCAGCTCCTGTCGAAAACTGAATGATTCCGTCAGATTTAGTATCTGCGAATGCTTTTAAACAAGCGTTAATAGATGCAATAGAAGTACAGTTTACAGCAGGATAGGCATAATTACCTTTCTGTGCAGCGTCTAACATTGCAGCGAATTGTTTTGGTGTTGCTACTGGCATATTTTATTTATGTTTTATTATTTTAGTGTAAAATTTCTCTATCAAATTGATATGCAGCGCGTTGCGTCTTATATTTGACTGATACTGCGACTCATTGAAGAGTGAAGTTAAAAAATAGGAAAGCGAGCGGTTTCGGCAAGAACATTTTTGATACGAAAATGCTTAAATACGGGTTTTTGAAGGAATAACGATTAATATAGGTGCGAATCAACAATCGTTCTATTCGTATTTCTATGTATTTAGGGTAATTCGGCTTAGGATAAGGTTAACCAGTCGAGATGGCGTCAGAATGATAGAATTTTGCAAAGCAGGTAAGGTTGGGGAATTATGAAAAATAATAAGATCGCCTACTGACCGTAATAAGCATTCGGTCCATGTTTTCGTTCGTTATGCTTGTTGAGAATATGCGCTGGGATTGCTTTGAGATTATTCTGAAGCAATAAATTTTGATGAGCCATGAAGGCAACTTCTTCTAAGGCGATTGAATTGTTGAGAGATGCTAGAGCGTCGTGTCCCCAAGTAAAAGGACCATGGTGCTTGAGGAGAACAGCCGGCATTTGATCTGGGTTAATATCGTTGAATGTTTCAACGATTGTTTTGCCCGTGTTGTGTTCGTAGCCTTCATCCACTTCCTGTTCCGTTAATGCCCGTGCGACAGGAATCGTGCCATTGAAGTGGTCTGCATGAGATGTTCCGAAGCAGGGAATACTTAATCCTGCTTGAGAAAATATAGTCGCATAACGACTGTGTGTATGAGTGATGCCACCGACATTTTTAAATGCCCTGTAGATTTCTAAATGAGTCTCAGTATCTGAGGAAGGCTTTAGGTCACCCTCAACTTTTTCACCCGTGCTGATACAAACGGTAACGAGGGTTTCAATGGTCAGTTCTTGGTAGTCGACACCGCTGGGTTTGATAACCATGAGGTCTTCTTCTCTGAACGCACCACTGACATTGCCCCAGGTTAGTTTAACTAAACCAGATGTCGGCAAACTTTGATTTGCGTTAAGGACCTGTTGCTTGATTTTATTTAGAGTGCTATTTGCCATTATATAAATTGATTAACCTTGTTTACTCGCTTGTTGGATTTTAAGCAATGATTTCATCACATCGTAAAGTGATCCAGACCATTCTGCTGTTCCAAAAGAGTCGTGGAGTTTTTTGTAAAGCGTGTAGATGTCTTTATACTGCTTACCGTTTTCGGAGTTGGGCTCATAGGCGATATCGCGGAACGAACACAAGTGCTTTTGACCTTCGTCGATACTTTCGTAACCGCCATTTTCTTTACCAGTAGCAACCGCTGAAAGTAGCGCTGCACCAAGAGCACAGGTCTGATCACTTTTCACAACAAGCATTGGCTTGTTTATTATATCTGCATAAATTTGCATGAGTAAACCGTTCTTTGTTGCTAGGCCACCGCAGTTAACAATTTGTTCAAGAGTGACGCCGTAGTCTTCGATACGATTAATAATGGTCAGTGCACCGAAGGCTGTTGCTTCGATGAGTGCACGATAAATTTCGTGTGCTTTCGTTTGAAGCGTTTGTCCCAAGATTAAACCTGTTAGTTGAGTATCTACTAAAACAGTTCTATTACCATTACTCCAGTCGAGGGCGAGTAAACCGCTTTCTCCTGGTTTCAATTTAGAAGCAGCTTTCTCGAGATAGATAAACTTTTCGGTTTGAGTCTTTCCATAGGAATCCGGAACAAGGTTATTAACGAACCACAGGAAAATATCACCAACGGCTGATTGGCCCGCTTCAATCCCATAATGATCGGGTCTGACGGAGCCTTCAACGATTCCACAAACCCCGGGGATGTCTTTCAGCGGTTGAGACTCAGGAGAGATAATAATGTCGCAGGTACTGGTTCCCATGATTTTCACCATCGTGCCTGGGCGAATACCTGATCCAACCGCTCCAACGTGTGCATCGAATGCACCGATACTAATAACCACATCTTCGCTCAATCCGAGTTCCTTCGCCAATTCATTACAAAGTGTCCCAGCAGATTGATCAGAGGTGTATGTTTCCGTGTAAAGTTTGTTAAGTGAGTCTGATAAATTATTGTCGAGGGCATTTAGAAATTCACTATCTGGCAACCCGTTCCATTGCTTATTAAACATGGCCTTATGGCCGGCAGCGCATTGGCTTCTCTTGATTGCTTTTGTATCCTTGATTCCAGTGAGCATCGCGGGTAAGTAGTCACAGAGTTCAACGAAACTACCCATGGCGTTGTAAACTTCAGTGTCTACTTTACTTAATCTCCAGAGCTTACTCCAAAACCATTCAGAGGAATATGTGCCACCGCATTTATTTAAATATTCAGGCCGAATTTTGTTTGCCGTTTCAGTGATTGTTTTTGCTTCTTCAATGCTGCTGTGATCTTTCCATAACCATGCCAGCGCATTAATGTTATTTGAGAATTTTGAATTTAATGAAAGAGGCACACATAATTCGTCGAGTGGAATAGGGGTACTGCCTGTCGTGTCTATACCGATAGAGATCACTTGGTTTGCATCAAATTTATCATTCGAATGGGCTTGTACTAATGCGTCTTTTATAATGCGTTTAACTCCATCAATGTAATCTTGAGGATTTTGCCTAGCGATGTGTACATCTTTTGAATCAACGATGATACCTAAGTCACCAGATGGGTATTCAAATACAGAAGTAGCGACTTCCTCGCCGGTTTGTAAATTAACTAATAGTGATCGACAGGAGTTTGTGCCAAAGTCTAGTCCGAATGCATAGGTGTCTTGTGTTTTCATTGTTCAAGTATAGATTTAAGTTCTCGCTTGCAGTATTCGCCATCATGGAGTGTGACTGCATCTGCATCTTCTAGTGCTTGATCCGCTTCGTCTTCGCAGATAATCCAACCCTCGAAATCTTGATCAACTAGCCATTGTGTAATTCCTTTGAAATCAATTTCGCCTTCACCCATGAGAGCCCATTCCGGTTTCCCATCCCAGTCCTTATAATGAACCATATTTATCAATGAACTAAACTCTTTCATTTTCGTGAGAGGGTCCATACCACCGTTCTTAATGTGACCCACATCTGGAGTCCAGCCTGTGACATTTGAGTCTAATGCATTCAAAATCACTGCGTAATCTTCTTCCGTTCTATTCGTAGATACTCCTGGAGAGTTCGGATGAAAGGTGCAATTGATTCCCGCCTCTTGAGCTCGTTTCGAAAGGGTGTTTACATTGTTTGCTAGATTCAGTCTACGCTCGATGATGTTGTCTCGACTTGTCGGCATTTGAACCGTGCACAGCATTGTTTCTGGAAATGATTGAAGGAGCTTAATTGCTCGATCCGCAGTTTTACGTTCCTCATCTGTTTCGGTGGAGTGGTTCCAGTCGAGACAAAGCACGAGAGCGGCAAACTCCATGTCATTTTCATCTAAGCAATCCTTTAGTTTATGCTTGTCTAACAAATCGCCCATCCAAGTAAAAATAGGCTCAATGCCTGTAAATCCTGCTTGTGCTGAAATGCGAATCATGTGATCGAGTTTATTGGCGTGGGCCTTCCCTGATTCTTTCATGAACCAAGTATAAACCTCTGCTCCTAATTTGATATTACTCATAATTGTTCCTTTAGCCACTCGGTGCTTATTTTGTTAAAAGATTCTAAACATTCCCAGTGAAAGGCATGTCCTGCTTGATCGAAGAGATGTAGTTTGCTGTTAGGGATTTCATTAGCTGTTTCTTCAGCCATCCACTTCGGAGTGAAAATGTCATCCTTTCCGCCAATGATTAAGCAAGGACTTTTGATATTCTTTAATTGATCAAAGGCATTATGATTTATGCAGGCGTCAGCTTGAGCTTCTAGCGCATGGAGGGGTTGGGGGTTTATATTCAACAGCGCTTCTTCGTTGCCAGTAATCATCGCTTGTCTGTTTTCTTCGTTGTCCCAGTAAGGTTTTGTGAAAATAAGCAATTGAATGTAGTTCATGAACTCATCAGCGGTTAATCGTGCCTTGATCGTTTTGATATGCTCAAAGACGGACTTTGCATAATTGTCGCATCTCGCCCATGTGCACATTAGAATCGTTCCGAGAATTTTCTGTGGATGCCGCAACGCTAACTGCTGCGCAATGGTGCTTCCCATTGAACAACCAACAACTAATGCTTTTTCTATATTTAAAGCATCCATAAGCCCTGCATAGTCATCTGCCATCATTTCGGTGGAATAGGGCCCCGTCGGTTTATCGCTTAATCCAACTCCTCGGTTGTCCACGATGATACATCGGAAGTGTTTTTCCCATTCTTGAATATGCAGTTCCCATACATCTCCAGGAGCGGTTATCCCCATGATGCAAATGAGGGCAGCTCCAGTTCCTCTTTCTTTGTAATAAAGCTTAATTCCGTTCGTTTGTATTTTTGGCATAATGCTGGCTAAATGGTAGTGATTTAAATGAATTCTACTGTTTGCCGATTATTATACCTGCAAAATCCAGAAATATATGTAAGTATTCTGATAAAATTTATAAAAATCCAGCCAAATGATCAAGAAAACAGAATATCAGTCATTTATTGACTCCGTAGGTAATTTAGACGTTTTAAACGATTTAATCGGAAGTATGCCTGATGTTCATTATGTTATAAAAGATCGGAAGGGTCGGTTTGTCTTAGTGGATGAGCATTTTATGGAAATTTTCGATTGTGGCTCCTTAGAAGAAGTTATCGGTAAAACCGATTATGATTTTTTTTCTAAAGATATTGCAGAAGGTTATGCTTCAGATGATGAGGAAGTTATGTCTTCAG
>CAWUTK010000021.1:0-6867 GCA_963924785.1 uncultured Opitutales bacterium | reverse complement strand
GAGGAATGGAAACCTGTAGTAAAAATAGATCTGGAAAAAAAATATGCGTCTTGGAGTAAGGTCGTTTCGCATCCCATCACTTCAAAGATCAACAAGGTAAAGGAAAGCATCGAAAAAATGACTCGTGGAATGTCTGCTGCAATGGTCATGAGAGAACGGGAACCGATGCGGGAAAGTACGATATTTATTCGAGGCTCATATGAACATCCGGGGAAACCTGTAGAGCGAAATACACCAGTTTTCCTTCCACCAATGAAACCCAAGAAGGGTGTTTATTCACGTATGGATCTTGCCGAATGGTTAACGCAACCGAATCATCCGTTGACTGCACGGGTAGCGGTAAATCGCCTCTGGCAGCAGATGCTGGGCACTGGGCTGGTTAAAACGGCAGAAGATTTTGGAGCACAAGGTGAGTGGCCCACTCATCCTCAGTTGCTAGATGATTTAGCACTTAATTTTATTGAATCGGGTTGGGATATGAAAAGTATCATGAAGGAAATTGCTTTATCAAAGGCTTATAGACAAAGCTCTGATGCAGATGCAGAAGAGTTTAAGCAGGATCCTGAAAACCGTAAACTCTCTAGAGGCTCTCGCTATCGTATGGATGCAGAGATGATTCGTGATCAAATCCTGAGCGTTAGTGGCCAACTTAACCGAACGATGTATGGCAGGGCGGTTAAACCTCCTCAGCCTCCAGGGCTGTGGGAGATGGTTAGTATGGAATCTCGCAACAAGGTCTATCATGTCGATAAAGGAGATGATATATATCGTCGTAGCCTTTACACCTTTTGGAGGCGCGGTATGCCGCCTCCTGCAATGACTATTATGAATGCTCCCTCAAGAGAGTTCTGTTTGGCTCGTCGCGAACGTACGAATACTCCCTTGCAGGCATTGCTTATGATGAATGAAGAGGAATACTTTAAAGCAGCAAAAAAATGTGCAAAGATAACTTTAGCCAAAACAAAAGAAAGTAAAGAGGGCTTGATTTATACTTATGAAAAAATCACCTCACATAAACCAGATCCTATACGTCTTCAGCTTATGGAAGATACGTTGATGGAATTCAAAGATTTATATAAAAACGACAAAGCTCTTACTGGGTTACTAACCCCTGAACTCAGTGGTAGTGACTTTGATAAACGAGTTGAGCTGGCGGCATGGACCATGATGGCTCATAGTATACTGAACTTGGACCTAGCCAAAGTAAGGAGATAAATATGAAGTCACTTGAACAATTCTGCGACACTATGAATCGTCGCCAATTTATCAAAAATGCCAGTATGGGTTTAGGGGCTCTTGCCTTGGGCAGTATGGGTAATCCGCTTTTTTCAAAATCGCCCTTTGAGAGTGGATCACTAGGTGCACCTCACTTTGCACCGAAAGCAAAACGAGTTATTTTTCTTTTTATGGCGGGAGGACCCAGCCAACTCGACCTCTTTGATTACAAGCCTAATTTGGAAAAATTTCACAAGCAAGGTCTACCGCCGGAGGTGAGTATGGGGCAGCGGGTTACTGCTATGACAAAGGGGAGGGAACAGATTATATGTGCATCTCCTTTCAAGTTCTCGCCGCAAGGAAAGAGTGGTATGTATATGAGTGAGCTTTTGCCGCACATCTCAAAGCATACAGATGATATTTGTATGATCAAGTCTACTCATACAGAGGCAATTAATCATGACCCTGCAAAAACATTCTTTTGCACAGGTTCTGAAATGCCAGGCAGGGCAAGTATGGGGTCTTGGCTTAGTTATGGTTTGGGAACTTTGAATAAAGATTTACCGGATTTCGTTGTTTTAAGTTCAGCGTTCTGGTCAGGTAAAACAAATGTTCAAGCACTTTACAGTCGACTTTGGGGGACAGGATTTCTTCCGAGTAAGCACCAAGGTGTAGCCTTTCAATCAACTGGGGATCCTGTACTTTATTTATCAAACCCCAAGGGAGTGAACAGGAAGTCACGTCATAAGATGCTAGATTTTGTTGCGGAGGTAAATGCAGAGCAACAGGTGATCACTGGCGATCCAGAATTAACAACCAGTATCGCTCAACAAGAGATGGCTTTTCGTATGCAGATGTCAGTGCCTAAACTCACAGACCTAAGTAATGAGAAAGAGTCCACCCTAGCGATGTATGGTCCCGAAGTGCATAAGACAGGATCTTTCGCACGCAACTGTTTACTGGCTCGGCGTATGGCGGAAGAGGATGTTAGATTTATTCAGCTTTTTCATCGAGGTTGGGATCATCACTCAGGACTACCCACACATTTAAGAGGCCAAGCTAAGGATGTCGATCAACCGATAGCTGGGTTAATGACAGACTTGAAACAGCGCGGGTTACTGGATGATACGTTGATTGTTTTTGCGGGTGAATTTGGAAGAACAACCTATGCTCAAGGTCTGAAAGATAGGGACAATTTTGGCCGTGATCACCATCCACGTTGCTTTACCACATGGATGGCAGGAGGAGGGATTAAAGGGGGTATGAGTTATGGTGAAACAGATGATTTTTGCTATAACATCGTCAAAGATCCTGTGCATGTCAGAGACCTGCATGCCACAATGCTTCACCAATTAGGCGTAGATCATAAAAAACTTATTTATCCATTTCAGGGCTTAGATCAAAGACTCACAGGTGTTGAGGATGCACATGTTATTAAGGGGATTTTAGCTTAAAGTTTTTGAGTAAACTAGTTTTTAGTTTTAAAGACTTTGATTTCCTTTAAGCCAACGTTTGGACCTCTTCCATTTACGACTTGAAAACGGATCCACTTAACCGTTTTTTTATCAAATTTTATTTCTTTTGGTGATCCATTGTCTGGAATATTGCTGGCCCTTAGTTTGCTTCCATCGCTAAAGGAGATATCTAAATTAGTTGCCTGTTCATTTATAATATCTCGATCACTGACTGAAATTATGTTGATAGAATGTTCCTTGTCCCAGTCTAATTGTATCCATGGGTTTTGTTCGTGCTTTGAAGCCCAGTCTTTCTCACGTGTCAAAACTTTTTCTTTTGTATAGCGCTTATCAAATTCGGATGAAGCGGTTAGTTTAGATAGGGGAGCAATGTTTGTTGGAGGCGTTTTTATAATCACCGCTTGAATTATTTTGATATCCTTAAAACCAACATCTGGCCCAGCGCCTTTAATGACATCAAGTCTAACCCATTTCACCGTTTTGTTAGGAAATTCAACTTCTTTCATTTGACCATTGTTGGGCAGATCATTTACTTCAATATGACTATTATCGCTGAAAGAGATTTTAATTTTCTGTGCATGATTGTGAGAATCATGACGATCGCTGATCAATAGGTGGTTTATCGTTTGCTCCTTATCCCAGTCAAATTGTATCCAAGGTGTTTGTTCCTGTTTAGAGGCCCACTCAGCCCCTTCGACTAGAACCGAACCTTTACCGTAGGCTTTATTGTATTCTGAGGAAGCAGAGATTTTGGCGATAGGCGCAATGTCCTCCTCGCTATGATCATCTTCCTCTGAGAGTTCTCTTTTGTTTTTTAACAGATTATCTAGGGCTTCTTTAGAGAGGTTCTTTTTGAGTAGTAGTTTTGTGATACGTCCCCATTTATTCCAGTCTTGTATATAGATGTTTCCATCAGCATCAAAGCTGCAGCCGTGGGGCGCTGTAAAAACACCTGCTTTCCAGTCTTTGGGATTTATACCAAATTTAGCATGTTGCTGAACGTTCGGGTTATCTCCCAGTTTGCTGATAATCTTATAATCCTTGTCTAGTAGGACTGCTCTTCCTGCTAATTCAGCAATGACCATATAGTCTTTCCAAATGGCCATTGCACAAGGACGTCGTAATCCAGTAATAGGAATTTTTACAAAATTTCCTTCAAGGTCGAAATGTTGAAGCCTTTTGTTTTCTCGGTCACATACAATTAAGAGTGGGGCGGTTGGATGTCGTTTGTCAACAATGAGACCATGGCAGGTGATGAATTCGCCATCCTTGGAACCCCTTAATCCAAACTTTTTAATAAAATCCCCGTTCTTATTATATTTGAAGATAACGTTAGAACCGTAACCATCAGCGATGAATATGTCTCCATTTGGTGCGACTGCAACCGCCGTGCCTTTCTTCCATGTGTGTTCAGGGTATTTGTCACCAGCGATTTTCAATACAATGTTCCCTGTAAGATCGAATTTGGACATGTGACCATTGGCTGCCCCATAGATATATTCTTTGCCATCTTCTTGATTAATGCAGAGCCCGTGATATCGGGATGAGTTTTTTGCAAGGGTTCTGAGGAATTTACCACTTCCGTCATAGACAATCATTCCGTTCGGGCCATCTGTTGAAACGTATACGTTGCCTGCTTTATCAACAACCACTCCACCATGCGTTGATCCGATATGATCATTGTGAGGAATTTTCCCCCAGCCGTTTTCTACAACATATTCCCAGTCACCGTCACCTGTGATATCTAGAGTGGGTCGTGTGTGACTGCTCGTTTGATCGGGTTCAGAAGCTTTTGTTCCAAAGATACGCACATGTGCCGGATGCATATAGGTTTTACCAGTAGGGGGGCGAATGATAAATCGATAGCTTTTGGCTCCTCGTTTTTCTGCTGTTAAGTGTATCAAACTGGCTCTCCATTCAGTTCCAATTCCATCTGCTTTCCAGAGGCTTTCCCATTTGCCATCCTCTTTGAGGCGCTCAAATTCAAGGCCTTTTGATCGTTCAAATAGTACGGGGCGATCTTTGTAATGGAAGTAATTGATTCTTTGTTTTTCTTTAAAGTCTAACCTGACCCATGGTTCACTTTCTTCACCTGTATGAAAGGTGTATTCAGTTTTTGGTTCTTTTATTGAAACAAAGTCTTGGATGCCGTTACCCAAACTATATTGACTGTCGCTTATAGCAGAAACTGTAATGTCTTTGTTTAAGAGTGTTCCATATTGGTCAGTGCTTTCAATTCCCCAAAAAGATAAACTTGAAAGATGTAGGGTCGCATTAATATCACTATTGAGTATCAGGCGATAGCTATTTGCTTTTCGTTTGAGAACATCTACATCCGTTAAATCAACGGTCCAGTGTTTAATAAGTTTTTCCACTTTCCATATGGTTTCCCACGTTTGATTCTTGTTGAGACTTTGCAGTTCAAGGCCTTTAGCTCGTTTAAAAATAGGGGCTCCTCCATCCGTTCGATTCGTTATTTGAACGCCTGTAATTGTAAATGTGCCTTTTAAGTTGACTTGAACCCATGGGTTTTTTTCATTTGCTGTATGGAAAGCAAATGGAAGCGGATCTTTGGTCGGGCCAAAGAACTTGTTGAGGCCATCTTTAGGACTGTGAACAGTTGTGCTACTAACACTAACTTTAGCTCGCTCACTTTTAATTATTTCACCGTATTTATCAGTATCTGACTTGAAAGTCGCTACCACTAGATTGGTCGAGTTCCCCATGAAGTCTTTGAGGCTCGGTTCGTTGACTCCAACGACTTTAACTTCCATTCTTTTGAGTTTATCTTTTAATGAATGGATTTCGTTTTCTATTTTGCGTTTGCGTTGTTCATTTACCATGCCTTCAATAAAGGCACTGGCAGCATCATATGTAATATCCGTATTAAATGATTCTACTTGGCGAAGCTTTGGCATTTTATTTAATGTTTTAAAAACAGCATCAGTTACTTTGGAGCCATATAAATTGATTTTTACTAGATATCGTAACCCCTCAAGTTTTTGGATATCCTCATCTGTTGTTTGAGTTTTGTTGAGCCGAAGTTCTCGAAGATTTTCAAAGGTGGCAATTGAATCAAAGACTGCTTTAGTGATGGTGGTTCCTCCAAGGTCTAAGAGTTCAATGTTAGCTTTGACGGGTTCGAGTTTTTCAATTAACTCGTCTGGATTGCTTGCATTCGCATTCACGAAGACATCAAGTGCTGGTGAGTCGAGAGACACACGACGTATTCGAAGAGAGGGGTCCTGGGGTAGTTGATCTGCAAGCTCGTTGGTTTTCTCCCAACTAAGCATTTCTGATTTTGGAACAGTGATTTGAAACCCCAGTAATTTTTCTATTAATGAGACGACATCGTCAGAAGGTAACTCTCCCTTTAATGACATTCTTTCTTTAGCTCCTTGATTAATCCACCAAGTTAATAGATCTATTTCAGCATCAGTTAATTGTGGTTTGCCCTTAGGCGGCATGTGTTCTTTTTGTTCTAGTGGTAACAATGAACGTCGTATGACTAAGCTTTCAGAGGCATTATTCGCTTCAATGGCGGCTCCATGTTTCCCGCCAGTAAATAAACTGGCTAAGTCATGCATGCGAAGCTCTCCTTTGTATTTGTCTTCTGCGTGGCATGATAGGCATTTATCATTGAAAATTGGAAGTACAACCGCATGGAAAATTGCTGCATCGTCTATGTTGCCAGGGTCAATAGCTGCTGGCTCTGGTGCTCCACCCAATGATTCAGGTAGATAAGCCGTAAGGTAACCTTCCCCATGGGTAAGAGAGCCCCCCTTGTGGCCAGTTACACTTAGGCATATTAAACCCGCAATAAGTAGACCCGCATATGAGAGTTGAGCTTTCCAATGATTGGAGCGTTCGGCTTCAAGCATCCAGATACAAGTCAACGTTGTTGCTATTCCATACCAGCGATGTTGATCCAATATGTCCTGGCTGTAACCGCCAGGGATTGCAAGCAATGTGCCGATGCCAACAGAGGCAAGGCAAGTGACTACCGATAACCAAAGGATGGGGCGTAATGCCGGTCTTAATCCTGATTGGCCAAAGGCGATGAGTACGTTTAGGGCCAATATCGCTATAATGAATCCAATTGGAAGGTGGACGATAAGTGGATGAAAACGTCCAATGAAGATAATGAAATCCTGGGACATTTCAGGGTAGGGGTAAA
>CAWUTK010000020.1:0-24222 GCA_963924785.1 uncultured Opitutales bacterium | reverse complement strand
ACGACTGCAAGGATCGCATCGAGTTCTAAGTGGTCTTGTAACTCAGGTAATTTTAGTGCATCTGCAATTGGCATTGGAACACCAAGTCCAGATGTCTCTAATATGATGTGGTCGAATTCATATTTACTATTGATGAGTGTTTGTATCTGGTTACCTAGATTCTCATCGATTGCGGAACAGATGCAGCCGCCTGGTAATTCGAAGATCTTTCCTTCGAATCCAGAGGTATTATCTCTAATCGTTTGGGCATCAACATCAACTTCGCCAAATTCGTTTACAAGTATAGCGACTCTTTTGTCTTTTTGTTGTTTGAGGATGGCATTGATTAATGTGGTTTTACCTGAACCCAGGAAGCCTGTGAATATAGTAACGGGTATTTTCATAGAATTTCTTTAAGATGATTTTTGATTTTATTAAAATCACTAAATGTATTTTCAGCGGTGATGCTTGGTCGCTTAATTACGATTAATGGGATGTTTAGCTTTTCTGCGATGTTACATTTTTCTTGAAAGCCACCAGCGTGCCCTGATTCTTTAGTCACAATACAGTCAATATTCCATGTTTTACACAGCGCTTCATTCATCTCTTCTGTGAAAGGCCCCTGCATGGCACAGATGTTTGCGTAAGAAATACCTGCTTTTAGTGCTAATTCGATATTGTCTGTATCAGGGGTTTGTCGAACAAACCATTGCGTGTCTGTGTGCTTTTTAACTGATGTCATTTCCTTCAATGCATTTGAGCCAGTTGTTAGAAAAATGTTTTTCCCTATGTCGACCGCTTTCTCTGCAGCTTCTTTAGGGGTTGAACAAAGTATTGTTCCATCAGGAACTTTTAGTGTCGGTCTTTCATAGCGAATGTATGGGAGATTCAATTCTTTTGAAATCTCTAACAATTGAGTCGTGATGTTTATCGCATAAGGGTGTGTCGCATCGACAATTGCTTTGCATTTTTTGTTTTGAAGTAGTTGAGTTCTTTTTTCTTTTCCAATTCTGCCCGATGTGCTTGGGATAGATGGGGCTGTATGGGAAGAGGCGATTGATCCGTATTTACTCGAAGTAGAGATGACAACGGGAAAATCTATTTCGTTATCTAGCAATTGCGCCAATTCATTTCCATCACTTGTTCCGCTAAAGACCCACAAACTCCCTTCTTTGAGTTCAGGAGTCTCTTCTTTAGGTTGATCCCAACCATGATAACCGCGAGGGGCATAAAGAAAGTTGTTTTGTTTCTGAGTGAATTTGTTTCCCACAATGATGGTGGTGAACATGTCAAATGTCTGTTTTCTTAATTCATCTAATGAGAGGATCTTGATGCT
Source organism: uncultured Opitutales bacterium (assembly GCA_963924785.1). Taxonomy (GTDB): domain Bacteria; phylum Verrucomicrobiota; class Verrucomicrobiia; order Opitutales; family CAJWYM01; genus CAWUTK01. Next base: position 22,907 of record CAWUTK010000020.1, on the reverse strand, counting down.
TTGATCATCTCTGTACGCATTTCTAATAATTGCACACCACGTTTCTCCATCCCTGTAATCGGCAAACGTTGATAGAATTTCGTAAACCCCTGTTTGCCGTTTTTTACTTTGAACATTGTAAAATGCGACTGGTAGATCTGATTCTGCTAAACATTTAGCACGATGCTTGATCCACTCCCATGGGCACATGAGGTCAGACAATGATAATGTCGCGAAGTCGTGACCAAAGGGTGCTCCTAGCAGTGATCCGCAACTGAGTGCAGATGTGACGCCGGGAATGAGCTCTGTTTTAAATAACGTTTCGTCTTCTGGTGTTAATTGTTCGTATACGAGAGGAGCCATGCCATATACGCCAATGTCACCACTAGAAAGTAAGCAAACGTTCTTTCCCTGACGTGCCAACTCTATAGCTTTTGTGGCTCTGGCCTTCTCTTGTGTTAAAGGCATGGTTATGATTTCTTTGCCTTCGACCCAGTCTCGAATCCAATTTAGATAAAGATCATAGGTGACGATGATCTCGGCGTTTTTAATAGCCTCTTTGGCTTTTGGAAGAATCATTTCTGCAAAGCCTGGGCCGACAGAAACTAAATATAGTTTACCACTCATTGTTTATAAAATATTTTAAAGCTCGATAACTTTTTGTTGGGCGATAGCTATTGAGACGCCATCGCGGGAAAATTTTTGGAGAATCAAATCAGATCGGTGAGAGGAGAGTAATGCGCAAGGTTCTGATACACCAGCTACATTGATGTTTTTTTCTACCCATTCACTCGGGGAGTAGGTCCAAGGTCTTGATTTAATGATAGCCTGTGGGATGACTTGTAGAGGGACGTTGTTTTTGTCACACCATTCGAGAATACCTATTTCATCTTTTTTTACATCAATCGTGGCGAGGTGTTTGATGTCTGAAACTTGCTTGTTAACCTTAATTAGACCTTCTTGGATTATGGAGTCGATGACTACGCAAGGAATATCTCTTCGGCAACCAATCCCAATAATAATGTCCTTGTTCGCTTCTGTTGCCGTAGTGATAACAGGGTTCGCTCCAGTGATAGACGCGACTTTGTATGCGAGTTCGTTAGCACCTCCTTCATGACCGCTAATGAATGAAATGGAATGCAAACAGGCTTCGTCAATGACCACCACTCCGGGGTCTGACAGTTTGCTTGCCGTTAAGCCAGTGATATAACGATAAGCGATACCCGTAGTCATGACTAAGACCCAATAAGTATATTGATTAAATGTGTCCCTGAAATTGTCTTGGTTGCTTCCTGCAGTGAATTGATCAGGAGTAAACAGCGTTCCATTTAACCCATCGGCAATAGCTGTGCCAACAGCCTTTGCTTCTTCTCTAACTATCCATACCCCAAGTTTCATATTGATTTAATCGGAAAAAATAGAGCTTTGGCTTTAACGACAAAAGGCACAGAATTCACAAAAGAATTAAATATAAAAGAGTTAGAATCGAATGTTGTCATTAAGTATTGAGTTAAGAATAAGCTTTAATTAAGAATCCGTTTTCGTGTTCTTTCGTGATTTTCGTGTTTAAAATTCGAAGCATCCGTCAGTTTCATTTTGATTTACTGTCTGATCAGGTTGCATTTGTTGAACCATTTTGTGTCTTTTTGAATTTTGTGGTTAATAACCCGAAGCATCCTGCACACCTCTCCTTCATGGTTAAGTTTCATCAATCAGGCTTTTACGGCTTTTCGAAATTTGTGGGAATAGCTTGCAGAGTAGAGTTTTGAGTACTCGGCTTCTGAATTATCCATGACATCGCCGATGATGAGAAGGGTTGTCAAGTTCCAGTCATTTAGTTGAATTTCTTCTAGTATTTTTCCGAGTGTGCTCTTATGGATTTTTTCAGCATCCCATGTGACTCTTCTAGCAAGTGCGATAGGTGTGTTGAGGTCGTAATGTGCCTTAAGAATATCAAGCGTATCTGGCAGGTTTGCACCTGAAAGGAAAATGCACAGGGTGGTCTTGAGTGCGGCAAGTGCTTCGAGGGACTCATTCTCGGGCATTGGAGAAGCTCGGCCCTCTGTTCTCGTTAGAATGATTGTTTGACCCACATTTGGCTTTGTTAATTCAACTTCCATAACTGCTGCAGCGGCAGAATAGGAGGAAACACCTGGGACGATTTCGAAATCGATCTTTAAGTCTCTGAGTTTTGCCATTTGTTCGCCAGTAGCCCCATAGATAGCTGGATCGCCAGAATGAACGCGGGCAACATCTCTATCTTCACTGAAAGCTTTTTGGTAAAGTTCGATTTGTTCATCAAGATTTAGTGATGCGGTGTCATGGATTTCAGTGTCTGGCCCACAGTATTCTGTGATATCTCTACTCACTAACGAACCGGCATAAAGGACGATCGGCGATTTTTTAAGAACGTTTGCTCCTCTTACTGTGATTAGGTCAATGGCTCCAGGGCCAGCTCCAATAAAATATACTTTCATGATGATTTATATTTGATAATTTTCTTGTTTGATTAAATACGGAATATGGTACGTTGACCATGAGGGAAAGAAAAGCATGAAGATTTGATTCGGTTGATGTGGATTAAGCACAAAAAGCACAGAATTCACAAAATAATTAAATATAAAAGTTTTAGAATCAGATGTTATCATTTGGTGTTAATTTATAAATAAGCTTTAAGTAAGAATTCTTTTTGGTGTTCTTTCCTGATTTTCGTGGTTAATTTCCAAAGAATCCGTCAGCTTCATTGTTTGTGTCTGATAATTTGTTTTTCTGCTCGAATGAGCATTGTCGTAAAGTAGCCGAAAGTTTTTTCTTCGGGAAGGCTTCCGTTAAAGATAGATTCATCGCTCGTGCCCACTCGATGTCCAAGGCAGCAATTTTCTTCGATATTCAATTTTGAGATTAAATGCCTCACTTTTTCATAGCGTTTGCCGATTTTCATTAATATGACGATGTCATGAGTCTGAATCTCTTTTTCTAATTCATTCATGTCATCTGGGCAAGGGAGGATTAGAATTCGCTCTTTTCCTTCACCTAAAGGCCAACTGCAAGCAGAGGCAACAGCCTGAAAACTGCTGATGCCTGGAAAGGTTCGATGTGTGAGGTCGGGGATGATTTCTAAAAGGGCATTTAGTGTGTATGAGTAGGTTGAGAAAATAAAAGGGTCACCAATGGTTATGTAGCCGACCGTTTTGCTTTCAAATAAAGCTTCGCTTATGCCTTTTGCTAACTCCGCATAATGGTCTGTTAGAACGGTTCTATCATTATCCATTAAAAAATCAACTTCATGGAATCGCTCAGAAGGAATGTTTAAATGAGCAATGTAGGTGCGAGCAGTAGACGTTTTCGTATTACTCGCCTTCGGCGAAAAGATTAAGTCACATTCCTTTAGCTTTTCAGCAGCAATTAAAGGAAGAAGTCCAGCCTCACCGGGACCCACTCCAAAACCATAAAATTCACCTGTATTCCTGTTTTTCATAATTAAAAATTTAAACCACTAATCTAGACTAATCTACACTAATCAAGAAAGAATTAAACGTTTCCATTCAAGTTCTTCTGGATTTGAGAAATTGATGAGGTATCCTTCTTGTTTTAGCATTTTACTTAAATTAGTGGAGATTAGTGCGGATTAGTGGTTCTTTTATCGTTTGATACTTGTACGCCCTTCATGGAAAAGAGGCGGATGTTTAGGTTCTTTATGTTTTTGAAATTAAATTGGTTGATGATTTTTTCTTCGATAGTAGATTCAATGTCTTTCCAGCCTTTGTGGGCATCTGGCTCATTGCTGAGTAGTTGAATGATGCCTTCGGTTGTATTGCTTTGTTTGAGATCAGTTAACAGTGTTTTGTTGGTGATGTAGGGTTCGAAGTAGGGGATGATGACGGAAGTGGCCATTTTTGAATTTTGAGAATGGGTATCCCAGTCGTTGTTGAGGATCTTAGCTATTTTCCCTGGGTGTCCGATAAACCAAAGATTATCCAATGTTTGGTTGTTTTCTTCAAGGGAGTTGATCAGTGATTGAAATGAGAATTCGACGAAATTTGATATTTGAACAATACGCTTTAACGGGAGATTCAGTGAATGCTTAGCAAATTTATTTCCAATGTTTCCAGGGGCTAGAGCGAGTTCGTTAGCCTTGTTTCCGAGGGCAACTTTGATATAAATTTCGATGGATGCGATAAAGGCCGCTTTAGATTTTGGTTCAACGATACCAGTTGTTCCTAGAATTGAAATACCTCCTTTTATACCTAGTCGTGGATTGAAAGTCTTAGTCGCGATTTTTCCCCCATTGATACAGCCAATTTCTACATCAAAGGAATTGAGATAGGGTGGTTGTACTAATTCACCGCAGTCACTGACCGCGCAGGAAATCATTGCTCGAGGAACAGGGTTTATTGCAGGTTGGCCAACGGGGATTTGCAGGCCTGCTTCTGTTACTAAACCAACTCCTTCACCTTGGATGAAATTGACATGCTTCTCATTGTTCTTTGTAACACGAACCCAAATCGTTGCTTTATGGGTTTGATCTGGGTCATCGCCCGCATCTTTTATGACAGATGCAAATACTGACTGATCAGACTGGCGGAGTGTAACTTCATTAATCTTAACACTGAGGTAATGGACTTCGTCCGGTAACCTGACTTGAACCCAATCAAGTTTTTCACCTGTTAAAAGCATCCATACCGCCGCTTTTGTTGCAGCAGTTGCAGACGATCCAGTCGTGAATCCTTTTTTTAAACCATTTTCCGCCAATAGGCTAAGATCAAAAGGCTTAAGATCCTTCTCTAGCTTCATATCTGAGCAATGTCATTAATACTCAAAACGGTTATTTTTGGAGCAATCGAATAGGTTTCTTTACCAGGGTAAATTACCCACATGTGTTCGAGTTCAAGTTCGTTTAATGCGATTGTCATTGATTTCGTTCGACGAGGAGCATCTGCGAATTTGAATTCTGCAGCGTAGTTTTTTCCATTTCGTTGCCAAAATAAATCGACTTCAGCACCTGATTGAGTACTCCAAAAGAAAAATTGATCCGAAGGAATATTAGACAATAGGATTAGTTGTGTTAGCGCAAAGCCTTCCCAAGATGTCCCAAGCTTGGGATGAGACTCAAGGGATTGTTGGCCATCGATGGATTGAAGTCTGTGGAAAATACCAGAATCACTAAGGTATATTTTAGGTCTTTTAATGAGCCGCTTGCTTGTGTTGTTGAACCATGGCTTTAAAACTCGAACCATGAATGTGCTTTCGAGTATATCTAAATAATTTTTAATAGTGGTATCAGAAACCTGTAAAGAGCGTCCCAGTTCGGAGTAATTTACAATGTTGCCATGATAATAGCTGAGCATAATCCAAAATCTCCGTAGAGTTGCTGCAGGAGTTTTAATTCCGAATTGTGGAATATCTCGTTCAAGAAATGTTGAGATGTAGTCATCTAGCCACTTCTGAGTCATTTCACTGTCAGGAGCTAGATACGCTCTAGGGAATCCTCCTCGAAGCCATAGTTGATTCCAATTTTGGACCCCAATTTCATTTAGATTAAATCCATTTAAATAGTGAAATGTTACTCTTCCTGCTAAAGACTCATTGCCTTGTCTAATCATGTCACGTGAAGCACTTCCTAATATCAGATAACGTGTTTCGGGGTAGGTATCAACTAGGTAGCGTAGTAGGGGAAATAAGTCAGGTCGTAATTGGATTTCATCAATGACAACTAAACCCTCTAGGTTTTCGAATAAGGTTTGTGCCGTTTCTAAGCGAACAAGATCTCTTGGGTTTTCTAGATCGAAATAGTGATCCGCTTTAATTGCTTTAGCTAAAGTTGTTTTTCCACTCTGCCGAGGTCCTAGAATTGCTGTAATAGGAGAGTTTTGGGTATATCTTTTTAATAAATTAAGGGATTCTTCTCGATTGATCATTCTTGCATTATCAGTTTTATAGACCGAGATTGCAAGAATAATAAGCGGCTTGCCTTCGGGTTTATTTTTACTTAATTGGCTTTATATTAAGGCCTTAAGTGTTTTTTCTAGAATTCTCCCTGACATATTGAATGATGAGGGCATTAAGAATGGTTGAAGCCCACGGGGAGCCGCCTTTTGTTCCTGTGTTTGTAATACGTGGGACTCTAAGGCAGGTTTTAAGTCGGGTTTTACAGGCCTCTGTTCCGATGAAACCAACGGGTATGCCGATTACTAAGTAGGGGCGCCAGTTTTGAGTTTCAATTAAATTAATCGCTTCCATTACTGCAGTTGGAGCATCTCCAATGGCTAATATGACGTCGTTGCCAAATTTCTGCCATGCGAGCCTGATTCCCGCAGCTGATCTGGTGATGTTTTGTATTTTTGCCATGTGGTAGGCTTCTTCACTGTGAACAGCGGAGTATGTGACTAGTTGCAAGGCATTGATTAGTTGTCGCTTGAAACCACTTTGGACCATGGTGACATCTGTCACAAGGACTGCTTTGTCTTTAATTGCACGATGGGCGGATTCTATGGCACCGTCGGAAATGTATATGTCATCGGGAACAGAGAAGTCACCTGAAGTATGGACTAGGCGTTGAAGGATCGTATGGTTTTGGGCCGGAAATACTGACCAGTCTCGTCCTTGTTCGATGTGCTTGAAACTATCAACTTCAATAGGATGGGGAATGTATTCGAAATTTTCGTTTTCGGGTTCAGTGGGAGTGCTGTCATTAGGGTTTAAATTACTGTTCCATGTGGGAAGCTGCATCGGAGCTTGAGTTGAACCATCGGCATTGGCTCTTACTTTTAGATGGTGGGCTTGCTGAGGTTGGCCAACTTCATTCTCATAACCGACGATTTGTGTGCGATATTTACATAACCCACAATCAGATACGACTTCACCATTTATTGCGTCTGTCGCCCTTTCATAAAGGGTTTCTAATATCAGAGGATGTGTTCCTATGTAACTTGCTTTTAAAACTTCAAGTTCCGGAAAGGAATTGGCGAAGTCATCAATTGCATCGGTAATGCGTCGAATAAGGATTCCTGTAAATAGGAAAAAGGGAAAGGTTATGATCCGTTTATATCCTAAAGATTGAGCTTTTCGTAGCCCTTGCTTCAGATCTGGATCAGCCGTACCTGAATAACAGACCGTCGAAGCACCGAATCCCATTCCTTCTTCTAGTAGTCGGGCTAGTTTGTAAACTTGTGAGTTAGCATCTGGATCAGTGGTTCCTCTGCCAACAATAACTAGACAGGTGTCTTTGCGTGGGACGATGGCGTTAGCAGAACTTTCTGCATCAATAATTTTTTCGCGACAAACTCGTAATACCGTTGGGTGTAATTGCAGAGGAGCCCCGAACTTCATTCTTATATCGGGATACTTTTTCTGCATGTATTGGATTTCACTTGGAATATCATTTTTTAGATGCATCGCTCCCAGTAAAATTGCAGGAACGATCGCAATTTGCTTCGCCCCTTTTTTGATGTTTTCTTCGATCGCTTCCTCAATTGTTGGTTTTGAGAATTCTAGAAACCCATAGGTAAGAGGTGTGTTAGGGTAAGCGGATTGGAAATCTTCAGCCATAGCTTCAAATTGGCCAACGCCTTTTTTATTTCGACTCCCATGCCCAGCAATAACAATGCCGAAAGAGGGTAGCACAGACAATCCTGTCTGTGAGGTTTCGGATGATGCTGATCCACAGACAGGATTGTCTGTGCTACTTTCCTTATTCTCCATTTTTAAATTTGGCTTTCCATTGGATTACGAGTGCGAACCAGCATGATGCTCATGTCGGAGAATTCTTGAGTACAATCGCCTAGTTGACCTTCCCATGAGGCTTCATTGCGAGTAAGGTTTTCCCATACTTCGACTTTGTGATCGGAAGGGATTCCTGATTCTATAAGGAATTGTGCAATGTCTTTAGGCATGAAACTCCAAGGAAGGGGAATGATGATTGAGTTTCGATCATCTTTAAGAACTTGCACGAGGTGTTTCTTGAATGGCTCTAGGTCGCCGCGACGGTGAAATGTCACAAAGGTTGTTTCATCAAAACAGACCCGAGTTTTTGAGGCCATGATTTGCGCAGAACTAATACCTGGAACAGTGGGTGTTTCAAATCCGAGAGCTAGGTCAACACGTTCAAGCATTTGAAATCCAGAAAAGTGTAGGTCGCCCATATAAACGACTGCACATCGTTTGCCGGCTTTATATTCGTCGGCGACTTTATTGAGTTCATCGGTTTGATTTTTGTATGTCAGGATGATGACTTTGGCTTCTTTTGAAATTAAGGGTTGGATAATATCCACAACTGCTTGAAAACCGCTGACGACATCAGCTTGTTCAATAAGTGCTTTTCCTTTAGCTGTTAAAAAATCCAGACTGCCAGGGCCTATTCCGATTGAGTGTATGCGTTCTTCCATAATGCGATTTTTAAATTAAACTGTATTGTGCGTTGATGCCTGTTGCAAATTTCCTAGCTCGGCCGAGTTTAACAAAGCCGTTTTCTGTATCAATGACTTGTTTGCTATTTGTAAATTTGAGCCATTTTTTGTAGCCATCAATGGCTTCTGAGAGTGGACTTTTGTTATCTGATTGAGAAACATTGAATTTGCCATCTGTGAAAATCCACAAGTTCGTACTGTAGTCTTCTTGTTTGTTGTTCTTTTTAAAGTGGCGAAACACTTCAGATACATGTTTTAGGCCAGAGAGCATGTTGGTTTTTCCTCCGCTAGGCAATGTGGTCAACTTGTGTAGTAGTAGCTTGATATCTAGTGTTGGAGAAACAATGGTCTCGGCTTTACCTTTTGATATGGCAACGAGAGAGAAATATTTTTGAATACGTTGCTTTTTATCTATGTACTCAGAGATCAGACCTTTCACTTTTTGGATAGCTGAATTTTGTATCATCGAACCACTTGAATCAATCAGGAACGTGATGACTGCTTTTTTGAGAGGTTTACGCTCTTTTAAATGAATTTTGAATTCGTCGTTTGTTAGATAATTTTTAACCGTTTGTGTGTAATCGATCTGGTCTTTTGCATTGGTTCCAGAAACTTCTAGATGAGATAGGGTTAAGTCGTTTCCCTTCGAAGGGTTGTTTGCTTTGAGCCTTGGGTCGTTTAATAATTGAGAACTTGATATCGCTGGCAGGGTTACCATTTCATTGTTCGTATTCTTTGGGCTTTGTTCGTTTTTGTTTTCTGACGAAGAAGGATTTCGCTCTAAATTATTTTGGTGATTTGTTTCAGAAGTCGTGGAGTCGTTTGGAGATTTATCTTCGCTTTCTTCATTGTCAGGTTTTGGTGGAGTCGGGGGTGAATAGTTATCACTTCGGTGAGCGAGTATAAAAGGAAGGACGCGATTTATATGATCGAGTGTGACTTCTTTCTCAGCATTTAAAGAGGCTAAAGCTTTTGAAGCCCTGACGGTTAAAATATCTGCCCGAAGGCCTTCAATGTTTTGCTCAATACAAATTTTTGAAATATGTTCCGCAAGCTCTTCCGAAAGAGTGATTTTTGAAAGCTGTTGCTTTGCGGTTAACAGTTTTTGTGAAAGCTCGTGTTCTTCATTTTGGTATTCAGAAAATAAGCTAACAGGATCATCGTCGAATTTAAGCCGGTTATTAACGATTTGCCGCCTGATACGACTTTCTTTAGGGCTAAGAACATCAACGCATAGTCCGAATCGATCCAAGAATTGTGGTCTCAAAGAACCTTCTTCTGGGTTCATGCTGCCAACTAAACAAAATTTGCTTTCTAGCCATTCAGATAGATTATCGCGTTCGAGGTGATATCCGCCTGATGAAGAGGCATCTAGAAGTAGGTCCGTTAGGTAGTCGTCGAGTAAGTTTACTTCATCAATGTATAAAACGCCGTGATTGGCTTGATTGAGTAATCCAGGCTCAACGCGTTTAATTTTGTCATTGATGAGTGTTTCTAAATTAAGGGTTCCTAATACTCGATCAGCGGTAGCTCCGATAGGCAAATTGATAAATGGGTAGTCCACATCGGCTTGTTCCATAAGCTGACTTAGACCTCTTATTGTAGTTGTCTTGCCACAACCACGTTCACCTCTAACGAGTACGCCACCGATTTTCGGATCAACGACACAAAGCATTAAGGCGAGTTTTAAGTCGTCTTGTCCAATGACTGCAGTGAATGGAAACTGGTGGTGGGCTGCGGTATTTTTATTTGTCATTTTAAGCCGACCTTTCTTTAATTTGTTGTTCCAATGGAACACAGAATTTTTTTGCACTCAATACATGAGCTTCTTCAACAAGGGACGCTTTTTCTTGAGTAGCGAGATCTCCTGCAATTCGAATCAGTCCACCGAGTTCCCGAAAGAGCGTGCTGAAGTAAACGACTTTCCCGGATTTAATTCTGGCTTCAGTTAAAATCGCTTCGATTGCCGATTTGTTAAAGTGGGGAATCTTCTTATCCCGTTTGATTTCTTGAGCTATGAATTGAACCATTTTCTCCGTGTTTTCAGGAGTTTCTTTCATTGTGGTTTTTGTGTAAACTTCATAACCATTTCCGCGAATTCGAGATCTTAAAGCAGGATGAAGTCCCTCTAGGTCTTCCAGGTTACCAGCAAGAATAAGCAAGAAGTCGGCAGGAGCAGAATTCGAGCGAACCATGGTGCCGCTGGATCCTTGGCTTCTTCCCAAAATTGGCATTTCTTTTTCTTGAATGGCAGTGAGAAGGTTTTGCTGGGATTCCATTGAAAGGGTCGCGACTTCATCAATAAATAATACACCCTTGTGGGCACGATGAATGGCGCCGGATTCAAGAAGTTGATGGGGCGGAGTTTCGTAACCACCCGATTGATAGGGGTCATGTCGAACATCCCCTAGTAGCGCACCCATTTGCGATCCGGTTCCATTGATGAAAGGGGCTTGGCTGGTGTTTTTGTTATTAACTAAAATCTTTGGAGTCGCACTGTTTTTTCTAACAAGGAGCTTTTTTCGAATAAACCATAGGAACGCGATTGTGAAAATGCCTCCTACTAAATAGAATATGTTTTCCTGTCGAAGCGTGTAGTATAGGGAGACGATGAAAGCCGCTATGCCGATTGTCCACAAAATGTATAATTCTGATTGAATGGAATGCTTACTCCTTTGCTTTGCTTCAGCGACAATTTTTTCACCTTGGCCGGCCGGATGTGATTTAACGCTAGGGGCGAGTGGGTCTTCTTTGTTTTCCTCAGAAACTAAGTCCTCTAATCCCTCATTGTTTAATAACTCTGCAACTGATTGACCCAGTAAGCTTTTTCCTGTCCCGGGTTCACCGATAATTAATAAAAAACGTCTCTGTTGCGCAGCGAGTCTGACTACTTCAAGTGCGTTTTCTTGCCCGATGACTTGATCGATTAATTGATCGGGTATCGCGACTGAACTCGTATTGTCCGGAATATTGCTCATTTGATGTTGAATCTAAGGGCTTAGTTGCTGAATTCAATATCAAAGACGCTTAATTGGTGACTACTCATGTAGTCTAGGTTATTAGGTTTTAGCATATTAGATAATTAGGGAGTCATTTGTTCTTGGGAAGATAGCGACTTTTTAAACTAATAGCCTTAAGCCTACAGCCTAAATTTCTTAATTGCGCCCTATGTCGAGAGACTTGAAGCTTTTTTTATGGCAATGAAATAACCAATGACCATTGCTGTGAAAGTAATGGTTAATAGCAGAATCATAGATTTTATAATAACTCGCATTGGCGGCTGGATGCCTTCAACTCCGATGTTCATTGATACTGAGACGGCTTTGAATGAATCACCGGTGGCTGGCTTTGCTTCTAGTGTGATTTTGTGTTCAGCCCCATCGAAGAATTGTTGTCCCCAACTGAACTCGCCACTGTCTGAGATGAATGAAGTTCGAAAGACGTCTTTCCCATCTTCAAGGTGGTAGAAGGAGAGATTGTATTGCACATCGTTGAGTAATTTCCCGTTCTGTGTTAATGAACCTTGAAGGCTCGATATCGCCCACTTTGGCTTCACGGGTACCTTCAATTTGTAGATCGTCTGGGTTAAGGTGCAGTTCCAGTTCGAGTTCACCGGACTTAAGACTCACGGAATCTTTTAAAGGTTCCGAGTCGTTGTCATGTGAATGACTGGCATGCCCCCACAATAAGGGTTGAATGATTATGTTCGCAAAAAAAATAGCGATGGCAGGAGTTATTTTCATTGGTATGATCTTACGGCTGAATTTCCTAAGATTATTCCCGAAATGAGGCCAAATAGAACCAGAATGCCCCAGAGAATATACATATTGCTGACTTCGTTAGGATTTTCGAAAATTGTGAATTGGAAATTCTTTTTTGCAGGAGGGAATGATTTTTTAATAAGAGGCGCTGCGGTTATCGATAGATTGTAGTTTCCTCGAATAGGGAAGAGGTAATCCATTTCGAGTAAACCGTTCTTAGTTATTCCGGATGTTTCAATTAAACGGGTTCCCTCAACGACAGGAAAATCGGTTGATATAATCGAATTTCTTTTTGGACTATCTAAGACGATAGACACATTGCCGTTCACTGGTTTACCATTTTGCGTCAGTGAAATTTTCACATTCACTAAGTCTTCATCTGGCCCAATGTTTTCGGGTGCAGGGTCGGTAATGAAGTTGATCTCTATTTCGTTGCTCGAAAAGAGCGGAGAGAATGAAAATAGCATTATGACTAGGCACAAAAATCTTGATGCTTTCATATTTGTATAGCTCTAAAATTAATGGCAAGGGATCATCATGAGACTATGACGTAACTCATGAAAGTGGTCATGGACGGCGGGGTAGGTTGTAAACAAAACGGTATACAGAACAATGCCGACTATGGTCAGGAGAATAATTGCCTTTGAGCATATCGATAGATTCAGCGTAGCGAGTAACTTGATGTGCTTATTGGCTTTTTGTGTGATATTATTCATGCCTTTAAATATTAGAAGTGAGTATCATTGCAGGTAAATGCCTTAATGACAATTGTTTTTCATTAAAATTCAAATCCGGATCGTATTCCAATAATCGTTGCGTTCTCTTTCCCTTCATGAGGCCTTACAATATACTGGAAATCTGGTTGGATGTAAAAATTGTCATTGAGTGCAATGGAATACGTTCCTTCGATGATCGTTTCATCCCCATTTAGAGCGTTACTTGATGCCATATAATCGTCAGCGAATAAGTTCAATGAAATCGCAAGACCTAGAATATCTTGATCTCGTTGTGGGATGATGCCAGTTATGCTAAGCCCGGATTCAATGTAAAAAAGAACAGTGCTATTGTTATCGTCTAAGCTATAAGCTATTCTACTGAAGCCTATTGTGTTCTCTGCTAAAGGTTGTTCTATAACTGCATATAATGAAGATTGATGACTGTCCTCAGTGCCATTGGAAAAATGGGTGAATGCTTTACCGGTATGGTGGAATCCTCCAATCTTGATCACCCCAGCATGTTCTAGGATTTTTGTTTCAATCCCCGCCTCCAGAGCCAAGACATAACCCTCTTTTGAGCTGTTTTCTATGTGCGTGCCTCTTTTATTTTCAATTTCATCGCCTAAGTCGCCGTCAAAGAATCCAAATTGTAAATATTTGGTCTTGAAGTTCTTTTTAACGAAAAGGCCTGGTGCTCCTAACGGCCAAATAGGTCCAGCATTGTTGCCGCCTAATATAGAAATCGCTCCATAATTACTGTTAATGAACATTGCGCCAGCCTCGGTTGTTGCAAAATCATCATCGATATCAATGAGGCCTATTTTGATCTCTAGGTCGGCGGGAGTTGAGTGAGAATAGTAGGCTTGAAAAAGCCTTGTTGTATTAAAAGCATCAATATTGCTGATGCCACTGAAGTCGCCAGCTGATTCGGTCGGGCTCTCTCCTTGAATTGTTTCAGCGTGTATTGTGAGTGTTCCAGGAACTGAACTTGTTAACGCTTTCAGGTTTAATTCAAATCCATAGTCCAGAATACTTTGCCAATCTGAACCGGTTGAATTACCTCCGTCAATGACGCTAAGAAATTCACCAGTTGCAGAAAAGAACGGTGATATTAATTTTGAGTCCGTATCCGCATTGGCGGTTGAGAAAGGGGAAATGACTATAAGGAGTATTATAGCGAGTGCTGATGTATGTTTGGTTAGCTCCATGTATGATTTGATTTCTTAGGTTTAGCTAATGAAAATGAATTTCCATTAGTAGATGTCAACTGTTTATCAGTCAAAGTATTTACTTTGACTGTTCAAAGTCGAATGCTAGGCTGAAGTCGACATAATATTTTGAGCTTTTCTAAAGTGTGATTTTATAATATTTACTATCTCTTAAATGTTTGCCCATGTCCATTTTTATGGAATTAATAAAGTTAGAAATATTATGTCGAATAAACCAACTATCATTTACACGTTAACCGATGAAGCGCCAGCTTTGGCGACTTATTCATTTCTCCCTGTTGTTCAGTTGTTTACTGGGCAAGCGGGTATCAATGTTGAGACTAGGGATATTTCATTAGCTGCTAGGATTATTTCAGTGTTTCCAGACTATGTTAAAGAGGATCAGAAGATCGGTGACGCGTTGAGCGAATTGGGTGATTTGGCGAAGACACCAGAAGCGAATATTATTAAATTGCCGAATGTTTCAGCTTCCATTCCTCAATTAAAGGCAGCGATTACTGAATTGCAGTCTAATGGTTATGCATTACCCAACTATCCAGATGAACCTAAGACTGATGAAGAAAAAGATATCCAAGGTCGTTATGATAAGATCAAGGGAAGCGCGGTTAATCCAGTGCTTCGTGAAGGGAATTCTGATCGTAGAGCCCCTAACGCGGTGAAAGAGTATGCTCGTAAAAATCCGCATTCTATGGGTGCTTGGGCATCTGACTCTAAGACAAGCGTCGGAACGATGGGTGAGAATGATTTTTGTGCCAATGAAAAGTCCGTAACTGTTTCTGATCCAACGAGTTTCAAAATCGAGCACGTTGCAAAAGATGGTGCAGTTCAGGTTTTAAAAGATTCATTTCCATTACTTGCGGGTGAAGTGATTGATGGAACCTCAATGAGCAAGAGTGCTTTGGTTGAGTTTCTTGGAGAACAGATGGCGCAGGCTAAAAAAGAAGGCGTGCTTTTTTCTCTTCACATGAAAGCAACGATGATGAAGGTTTCAGATCCTATTATATTTGGTCATGCCGTAAAAGTTTTTTTCAAAGACCTGATTGCAAAGCATCAATCTACAATTGATGAATTAGGAGTCGATTTCAATAACGGGCTAGGCGATTTACTTTCTAAGATTAAAAGTTTAGAAGCTGGAAAAAAAGCAGAAATAGAAGCTGACTTGAAAGCTGCTTATGAAAATGGTCCAGACCTAGCCCAGGTGAATTCAGATAAGGGTATAACTAATTTACATGTCCCAAGTGATGTGATTATTGATGCTTCTATGCCTGCCATGATTCGCACCTCTGGTCGCATGTGGAATCCAGCCGGTGAAGAACAAGATAGTTTGGCGGTGATTCCAGATAGTTCTTATGCTGGCGTATTTCAAACAGTGATTGAATTTTGTAAGAAAAACGGTGCGCTTGACCCAGTTACGATTGGCTCTGTTTCAAATGTGGGACTTATGGCGCAAAAAGCCGAAGAGTATGGTTCGCATGATAAAACATTTGAAGCAGCAGCAGCTGGCTTGATTCGTGTTGTTGACGCAGCAGGGAATGTTTTGATTTCACATGATGTTGAAGTGGGTGATATCTGGCGTGCTTGTCAGACAAAGGATGCACCTATTAGAGACTGGGTGAAGTTGGCAGTGAACCGTGCTCGTGCAACGAATGTTCCTGCCATTTTTTGGTTAGATAAAAGCAGAGCACATGACGCTCAGTTAATTACTAAGGTTGAAACTTATTTAAAAGACCACGATACAGAAGGGCTTGATATTAGAATTTTAGCACAAGTAGAAGCTTGTCAGTTTAGCTTAGAGCGTATTGTGAAAAAAGAAGATACGATTTCTGTAACAGGTAATGTCTTGAGAGATTATTTAACCGACCTTTTTCCTATTTTAGAAGTAGGCACCAGTGCGAAAATGTTATCGATCGTTCCGTTAATGAATGGTGGCGGTTTGTTTGAAACGGGTGCAGGTGGATCAGCCCCAAAGCATGTTCAGCAGTTCGTAGAAGAAAATTATCTTCGTTGGGATTCCCTCGGCGAGTTCTTGGCTTTAGCTGCATCACTCGAACATTGCAGTGAGACGTTTAATAACCCTAAGGCAAAAGTCTTGGCAGAAGCCCTCGATAAAGCGACTGGCAAATTTCTTGATGAAAATAAATCTCCGACACGTCGTTTAGGTGGCATTGATAATCGTGGTAGTCATTTTTATCTTACGCTTTATTGGGCTCAAGAAATGGTAAATCAAGACGCGGACTCAGACTTGAAAGCAGCCTTTGGACCATTAGCGAAATCTCTTGCTGAAAATGAAACAAAGATTGTTGAAGAGTTATTAGCTGTTCAAGGAAATGCCGTAGATATCGCAGGTTACTATCAGCCTAAAACTGAATTAGTTGCTAAGTACATGCGCCCAAGTGCAACATTGAATCAGATTGTCGATTCATTGAAATAGGCACAGCCTATTATAATTTTAAAGCCCGTGTGCATAATTGCCCGCGGGCTTTTTTTTGCTGAATCCAGTGTCGCACGGACAATCTTGTCTGTGGAAAAGTAGCGAACGGTTCGCCTAGTTTCTCACTTTTGATTAGCCCCGCTTAGGCAAAATTAAATTTTTACCACGGAGGCACAGAGGAGGGGAGTATTTTTCTGAGGTTTCTTATGTTTGTTTCCACTTTCTATAGAACCATGAGCTTGTTGTCAGTTCCATCGTTGCATAGTATTATGAGTTATAGGATTTGCTTCTATAACTCATATTTCTTGAGAATATAAGTTATAGGAGGAATTTTAATTTAAGGAAATGATGAAAAGGTATCCGATGAATGTGATATGGCTTAGAACCAGAGTGATATAGCCGTTTTATTGTCTCAGGTACTGTTTATCGAAACTGATTAAGTTCAGATTTATAAATATAGTCGGCGCTTGCTAGTCGATCGATGAGTATGTCTTGATTTAAATCGTAGCTGAGACAGAGGTCTTTAAGTGAATCACAGTGATTCCGGAGCGTCGTGTTAATGACTCCTACGAGCATGTTCGGATCCATCGTCTTGTAGTTGCTAAGGTCCATGATGTTTTCCTTTGTAGTTGAAACTTGATTGGTTTCAATTTTAATCGGTGGCATGCTTAATAAACCTACTGTTTGTATCGTTGCCTTGTGCTGGAGTTTCACTTCAATGTTTGGCGATGAATTGAAGTTTAGGGATCTGTTTAATGGTAAAGATCTATTGGGTTGGATTGATGTGAATACATCCGATGAAACATGGCGTGTTGAGAATGGATTACTTATTTGTTCAGGCAATCCGATTGGGGTTATGCGAAGCGATCGCATGTACGAAAATTTTATTTTAGAAATTGAATGGCGGCATATGAAGAAGAAGGGAAATAGTGGTGTGTTTCTTTGGTCTGACGCTAAGCCTCAAGGGTCAAGTTTGCCGATGGGGATGGAGGTCCAGATGTTGGAATTGGATTGGATCAATAAGAAAAATGGGAAGCAGGCTCCGAAGGGTTATATTTCAGGGGAACTTTTTGGGGCCGGAGGAATGACGGCTGTTCCAGATAATCCTCGTGGTGAACGAAGTATGTCAAAGGAGTATCGCTGCAAAGGGGTTGGTGAGTGGAATAAATATACAGTTGTCGCTGTTGATGGAACGGTCAAGTTGAGTATTAATGGAAAATTTGTGAATGGCATTCAGGCGAGCTCTACAAAGAAGGGTTATCTTTGCCTAGAATCTGAAGGCTCGGAAATACATTTTCGTAATATTCGCATTATGGAACTAGATAATGCGATGCCCCAGGAAGGCGAAATTGTTGATTCGATTGATTAGTTGATTGTTGAGCGAAAGTGGGAGGCAATTCACGATTGGAGCCTTTGAGTTAACGGCGAATTGTTGTTGGTGTTTTATAACGAATTTTGCAGTTTCCTGCAGAAATAAGGGTTGTTTTATGCCCATTGTTAATTGGATACATATATTGCTTAATCCATAAATTCATTGATTAGCAACGAGATAGAAGTGTTATGATTTTAATATTAAGACGATCTAATGATTAATGTTTTTAGTATTAATTTATTTAATATCAGTCTTTGACATGATGCTCTTTTTGGTTTTATTTTATCGGCTTTAGAAAGCAGAGTTTAATTAGAAAATGAAAATCATAAGCAGTCGTTCGATAAAAATAGCAGTTACTATTTTAATACCTTTAATCATTTGGGTGATACCAACTGAGAGTATTCCACTTGAGGGAATGTCATTGTTGGAGCATCGAGTATTGGCGATTTTCAGTTTTGCGATCTTATCATGGATACTTGAACCCATTCCCATTTTTGCGACTTCGGTTTTGATTATTGTTTTCGAGATTTTCACATTATCAGATGGCGGTATTGGTTTCTTCAAGGCACCTGTTAGTGATCTAGCTTATTCTCAAGCACGTGTGGCTTATGTTAAGGTTATAGGGGAGAATGTTCAGGTAGTTGGTAAAAGTGCCGATTTGCTTTTATCTGAGTTTGAAGAAAATAAAGAAAAGGGTCGTTTCGGTGATTACTTGATGGGGACAGGTGAGGCATCTTTAAGTGAATTGCAGGCATTAAAATTAGACCAAGCTGGAAAGGGCTATGATTCGGTGATGAATGCTCATAAAGAGCAGAATGCTGGGTTGATTTCTTACAAGACGATTATCAATAATTTTGCTCATCCAATCATTATGCTTTTTCTCGGTGGCTTTTTCCTTGCCGCGGCAGCAACTACATATCGGCTTGATATAAATCTCGCCCGTATTTTGGTGAAACCATTTGGAACAAATCCAATGTATGTGACGTTAGGGGTCATGATTATCACGGCGGTATTTTCAATGTTTATGTCAAATACTGCTTGTACCGCTATGATGTTGGCGATTGTTCTACGTGCTTAAGGGACAATTGCATATGAAGGGTGATTTTTCGATTGATGTTTACGCTGGCTCCTTAATCGGTCTTCAAAGCTTTTATTGCCCTGATATGACTTCCCATGCTACGGTTACTGTCATTCAAGATGCGGAGTTGCTTTATGTTGATTCTAATCAGGTTTTTTCAACGGGTGATGAGATACAGCAGCGTAATTTAACCCGGATGATAACATTGGAGTTACACAAGCGAGCGTATCGGATTAAGGAGTTGGAGCGTCATGAACGATTACAAGAGCAACGATTAAAGGAACTCGAGTCATTGGCGTTATTAGGGAAACTATCAACAGGAATTGCACATGAACTTAATAATGCGGTATCGGTAATTGCTAGTGGAAGTTATTGGTTGGGTGGAATTGCCTCAGAAATATTAGCCGATCATTTTGATGAACATGAGAGGAGTTTGTTTTTGCATGGGCTAGAGAATGGCCGTCCTGGGGCTTTATCTGAAGATGTTTCAAAGATAGTGCAGCGGGATACGGAGCGAATTATTGATGACAGTAATTTATCTTATTCGGATGCTAGAAATATTGCTCGAATGCAGTTGCCGATCGAGATGAGTGAAAGAATTATGTCATTGAAAGACCCCATGTTGGTTGTGAAGAGTTGGGAAATCGGGGCAACGCTCCATGACTTGAAGGTCGCATCGCATCAAGCTACACACGTGGTTGACTCAATGCGGGAACTTGGCGCCCGCCCAACGGATGAGTATAGAGAGATCGATATTTGTAAAACATTAACTTCAGCAGTCGCTATACTGCAAAATTTCACAAAAGGGCTTGAGTTGACGGTAGATTCTCCGGATGAAATAATTTACAAAGGACTGCCAGGTGAATTTGTTCAAATATGGGTGAATATTATTCAGAACGCATGTGATGCTATCGCGTCAGGTGATCACCCTGAAAATGGCAAAATTTTTGTTTTTGCCTCAGAAGAGGAAGCAGAAGTGATTGTTCGGATTACGAATAACGGGCCAAAGATTCCGGATGGGTTGAGACCTCAAATTTTTGATCCAGATGTTTCAACTAAGAGATTGGGACTGTCATTTGGATTGGGGATTGGACTTACTTTAGTTAAAGGAATCGTGAGTCGATATAATGGTAGGATTGATGTCGAATCGGATGATGAGGACACTGCTTTTACAATAAGGTTGCCTAAGGAATTTAATGAAACACAAGTAATGAAGGAGAGTGGAAATGGATAAACTACAAGTGCTTTGTATTGATGACCAGGCTGAGGTCGGTGCAGCTGTTAGTAAGGATCTCCAGGGTTTGATTGGTCATGTTGATTTGATAAATTGTGATTCAGCATTAGAGGCAAGCGCCGTTCTTGAGCAATTGGATTCTCGCGGAGAATATATCGCATTGATTATTTGTGATCAAGTTATGCCCGTTAAGAATGGGGTCGATTTCATGGCTGAAATTAAGGGAGAAGAGCGCTATCAATTTACTCAAATGATTCTTTTGACGGGGCAAGCGACTCACCAAGATACTATTCGAGCGATCAATGAGGTTCACGTGGATGCCTATGTGAGCAAACCATGGGAAAGCGAAGTACTGAATCAAGTGGTGCGGCAAGCATTAGCTCGTTATGTTCTTCGCTCTGGTCTGGATTACTTAGATTATATGTCGGTCATTGATCAAAACGTGCTCTATAGAGAGTTGCGACGAATCTAAGTTTGTTGCCTTTTCGCAGTTTCGATTGCGTGCCCCCATCTCCTTTAATCTCTGAAATACTCAATGGCTTAATGCTGTTGAAACTAGTCATATATGGAAGGAGGAAATAAATGAAAAAAGTAACTGCATTTAGTGTTTTGATAATAGTCATTTTATCAAATATATTAAAAGCGGAAGATTTCAGATACTGGAATTGGACGATCATCGGCACGAAGGTTAAGGATGTTCGTGTTTCCGTTTTGCTAGATAACCGCTTTAAAGATAATGCGGATGATCATTATTTCAGATTCGCTAGCTTAAAGTTGTCTTATCCACTGCACCCTAATTTAACGGCAGGTGTTAATTATAGTGTGTATCAGCTTGAATCGAAAAACTTTCAAGCGTGGAAAGATTGCCGCCGTCTTGAGTTTGAATTAAATCCTAAATATGGATTTGAAAATGGGGTTAAACTCTCGTTACGCAATCGGGTTGAATTTCGCGATATTGAGGATAAGGGAACTTCTAATACACGTTCACGCCACCGCTTAAAAGTTTTCATTGCGATGGATACTCGATTTGAGGCGCTTCAGGGGTTTTCTGCGAGTAATGAATTCTTTGTTAATTATGATGGCTCGCAGAATCGTTGGAATGAAAACCGCTTTCAACCGCTAGGTTTGATTTTCAAGCTGAGTGAGCAATGTCAGTTAGGCATTTTTTTTATGCAGCAGATGAAACGTAAAAATGCTGATTGGACGCAAACTCCCGCATTAGGAACGTCAATGATATATAAGTTTTAAGGATTTGATTCAAAGATCAAAGACTCTTCTTATCTGTTCAGAAGCTTGTGGGAAGTAGAGATGGACATATGACGCAAGGAGCTTTTTGTACGTGTACCCTTCCTTGCGTTGTGTGCCATCTCTTTTTTTCGTCACATTCCAGGCGTTAGCGTATTGTGATTCTTCGTTCCATTTTGAATAATGAAATTCGTGGCCCTTGTAGGATTCAGAGTGCTCGGTGTTAATATTACTGATGCTTGAGTAACCGAAATTCTGAAGTGATGGAGTCATCGTAATCGATCCTGGTATCACTCCGGCCATGTCGTGTGTGCGGCCATTTCGGTCGATTAAGTGTTCGATTAAATACATTAAGCCTCCGCATTCGGCATAACAGGGGTGGTCTGATTCGATGAAGGACTTGATGGCTGACTTCATTTCGATGTTTTCTGAGAGTTGTTTAAGGAAAACTTCTGGGAAGCCCCCACCCAGTAAAATGCCGTCTACGCTTTCTGGAAGTTGTTTGTCTTCCAAGGGTGAAAATTCTACTAGTTCAGCACCCTCTTGTTCTAGCCAGTCGAGGTTGGCTTTATAGTAGAAATGAAAGGCGGCATCTTTAGCAATGGCGATACGTTTACTTTGCGGTTTAGCGTCAATGGGGTTTTTATTAGCTAAGGTTACCGACGGTTGACACGTTTTTAGGATTTTCATAATCCCATCTAAATCGATGTGCTTCTCTGCGAGATCAGCAAATTGTTCGATTGACGCTAAATCGGTTTCTTGGCTGGCTTGCAGTCCTAGGTGCCGCTCAGACCAATCCCCGTAATCAATATTTGGAATACTACCAAGAATAGGGATGTTTAATTCAGAGAACGCCTCCCGTAAATAATTTGAGTAGCTCGCACTTTTAACTCGGTTTAGTATTATTCCCTTAATGACGTCCTCTCCAGCCTCAGTAATAAGTCCTTTAATCGCTATAACCATAGTCCTTGCAACAGTGCCACAGGCGATATTTAAAATCACAGGAAGATTTAAGGTTTTGGCTAGTTCGTAACTGCTACCTTCATTGTTCAAAGAGGATGCCCCATCAAAGAGACCCATGACACCTTCAATTAAACCATATCGTTCTAATGTATGGGTGGCATATTCTTGTTTTACCCAATTTTCGCCCATCAACCATAGGTCCAGATTTCGACTGGAACTGTTGCTGTAATGTGACATGTAGGCGGGGTCGATGTAGTCTGGGCCTGCCTTAAAACCCTGGATAGCAACGCCTCTTTTCGTTAGGCCAGCGGCTATCATGCAGGACACAAGTGTTTTCCCCTGTGAACTCGACATTGCAGAAATTAGAATTCCTTTATTCATTTCTGAAATCCTATTTTGTTAATACTTTTAGGACAATCATTTTTGAACACCCGATGGCTTCTATTGTTCAATTGTTTGATTTCAGCATGAGTTGAAAATTATCAATGTTCTGG
>CAWUTK010000019.1:0-3180 GCA_963924785.1 uncultured Opitutales bacterium | reverse complement strand
GAGATCTCAGACCCGATGCAATAGGCTTAAAGTGTCCTTGACGATCACTTCGATAAATCCAACCACGGTAATCAGCCGCATAACACATTTTAGGGCCACGATCACTTCCATCGGGCACATTGAAACCAACTCTTGCTGCCGTGTTCAATGTAGCAAATTTTCTGCCCAATGAATCCGCAACAGGGCCGAAATGAAATTCGTGATAATCGAGAGAATTTCCAAAACGAGACGTTACGTTCTCATATAAGTCTGCAACGCCATCACCGTCTAAATCCTTAATTCGAGTCAATTCTGGTTTTTGAGAAACGTAATATGAATCCGTTTCTTTCTCATAGTAAATGCCATTCGGTTCCATTAAGTTTTCTGCAAACTTAGTCCATTGACCGCCCTTATACTCCCAGACTTCACCCTCCCAAGAGCAAATGGCCATAGTGTCCTTATCCTTATTGCAAACGCCTAACACACTCACCGCCCCTTTAGGTAGTTTGATATCCGTTAGAGTATAACCTTCAGGTATACCTGCTGTGAGGCATTGAAAGATAAAAGGGAAAATCAGAAATATTTTTTTATTCATCATTATATCTACTTTAAGGAGATTTCGAAATTACGGTTAACTGGATCATCTTGCTTGAGTACAGCATTCGGAGATGACTTTATACTTAGTCCGGGGATAGGTTTTTCACTCGCACCTTTTATTTTATAACCCGTCGCACCTTCTGGTGAAATCGTGAGAGAGTAAGGACTGCCATAAATAGAAAGTTTCATCAAAATGTTATCATCCACAATAGTCGAAGACAAATAGCTAAATTGCTTAACCTTTCCATCCAAAAGAATCCCTTGAAGTGTGGCTGCAAGGGGTTCACCCTGTATCACGGATTTAGCCTGACTTCTATCGTTAAGAGAAGGCGTCTGATCAAATCTTGCACTGTGCCAAGCTTGCAAAACCTGAGCCTTTTCTGGGTTAAATGCGACTATGACTTTATTCGGTAATAAGCAATACACCGGTCTAACAGTAAAGCCATCAATCCACTTCCTCACTACTTTCGCTCTAGGACCAGCTATTACAAGTTTCGGTTGAGACCCTTGAAGACTACGACCATGAAAAGCGATCGTTCTTAGATTCTTAAAACTGTTTCCCGTTTTTTCCGTTTTAACCAATTGCAGATTAAACTGCATCCTAGACCCTCTCGGTTCATCATGTAAGATAACCACATCATAAGAACCTGCTTTCAACATCACATTTTCTTGTTTCTCATTATTTTTTCCAAGCCCAGAGTCGATATAATAGATTTCTTTCCCATCTATAAATATTGAAGTTCTCCCTTTCTTCTTTGTCCTAAAGTGCTAATAGCCCTCTTCCTTGATGTGTAGTTTACCATTAAAATTAATGACTGAATTAATCTTCCCGCTCAAAAATATTTTGTTTTCCGGAATATTCTGACGGACATCATATTTAATGCCATTCATCGAATCTAAAGAAAAACGTTTTCCATCAAAATACTTTTTCGCATATAGACTTCTTGTCAGTCCTCGAAAACCTTCTTGTTTTGATAAAATAAAATCTACAAGCGACTTACGGTCTTCCTCTGAATATATTGCCCCAAAAGGCATCATCTCAGTCCCCTCAACCCCATGAGTAATTATGTCAAATATAGCTTCCGCTGAATCGCCTTTCTTCCAAAAATCATCAACCAAATTGGGTCCGATTCCACCTTTCATATCATGACCATGACAGGTAACGCACATTGTTGAAAATACGGTTTTACCTTTTTCGATATCAGCAAAAACTGGACCCTTGAATAAGATAAAAAGGATTAGACCACATGTGAGTCTACTAAAACTGAATGACTTTACACTTTTCATACTTTTGCACTGAAGCTATAATTTTAATTTTCCATAAAGGTATGGCTATGAATAGGATATGATAATTAAACAAAAACATAGATGCACTATTGGTATTTATAGACACACTGTTAATGCTTATAAACTAAACACATACTATAAGAACTCTCCATTAAAAGTTGTTTTTTGCCAGTTTTTTATGCTTTTAAATGAAACCTTGGTTTAAGCATGAATTACTGTGGCCGAATTCAAGTATTATTTTCTTGAAAAGGTATCACTCATAAGGACTCCATAAAGCAGGTCATTAAATCGGCAATTGCCAGTACCAATATATCGATCAACAATCCTATGGATTTCAAGTTCGTCAATCTTGGTCATTTGACGACCGCAAGCGAGGGTCATTAAACTCTTAGTTATACCAAAAGCCAATTTCTCTTGAAACGGTTGAGTCATTAAAAGTTTCTTCATTCCTACAATATCATAATATGTCTCGCCTGATGTCATTTCACCTTTAGCATCAATAGGTAGCTGAAGATCCTTGCCTTTTCGTCTTTCGGAATAGTCTTTCCGGTATTGCCCAATGACATTATAGTTCTCAAGAGAAAAACCCAAGTGATCGAATTCTTTATGACAAGACGCACAACTTTTATCAGACCGGTGCTTTTCTAATTGAAGACGTAGCGATTTCCCCGCATCTCTAAGATCCACTTCCACAGGCTCAGCACCAGGCGGTGGTTCATTCACATCTTCCCCGAAGATCGATCTCAGTATCCACAATCCTCGCATAACAGGACTCGTCATTGCCCCATCAGCAGTTGCAATCAATATAGAAGCTTGCCCTAATAACCCTCCTCGATACGGATCAACATTCCTTACTTTTTTCACCTTATTGAAATCTAAATACTCCATCCCTTCCATATTATAAAGCTCTGCGAGGGGGCGATTAACAAATACGTAATTAGTACTAATAAAATTCTTAATCGGCTGTTTTTTCCGAATCATATCATACATGAAAGCTCGCGTTTCAATCTTACTATTTTTCTCCAGCTCTAGATCATAATAAAGTTTATGTTCATTATAAGCTGGAGGCATTTCTCCGATAATATTTAAATTTAACCACTCTCCGACTAATCGCTTTATCAAACCTGACAACTTTGGTGAATCAACCATACGGTCGAGTTCTTTCTTTAACCCGACCTGATTACTTAAAGCGCCTAAACGAGCTTTTGTCATTAATTTCTCATCCGGCACAGTTCCCCATACAAAATACGAGAGTCGATTCGCAAAAGACATAGGAGTTAAC
This sequence comes from uncultured Opitutales bacterium, assembly GCA_963924785.1. Lineage (GTDB taxonomy): Bacteria > Verrucomicrobiota > Verrucomicrobiia > Opitutales > CAJWYM01 > CAWUTK01. The sequence goes on along the minus strand of CAWUTK010000019.1, from coordinate 35 downwards.
TTTCCAGCATCATCGGCTTCTTCCAACATGTAGAT
>CAWUTK010000018.1:0-4707 GCA_963924785.1 uncultured Opitutales bacterium | reverse complement strand
GATAAAGGAACTTGTAAGGTTTTTGGCGGTGATCGCTTAGATAAGGATCATCCTCGTGTAGAGTGCCTTGGGGCATTCGATGAGGCAAATTCTTCAATTGGTGTGTTGCGAGTGAAACTGGGCTTAGAGCATGAGTGGCAGGATGCATTATTGAGAATTCAGACCGATATGATGAATATGATGTCGCATATTGCGACGCCATCCGAGCATACGGAACGAAATAAGAAGCCTTTGCCTGATGATGGAGCGCAAATGTGTGAGACTTGGATGGATGATATGGAGTCCAAAATGACAGAAGGCTCTGATTTTTTCCTATTGCCTGGCGGAAATGAAGTTTCTGCTCAATGTCACGTGATCCGAACTCAAGTTCGTAAGGCTGAAAGGAGATTAGCGACTTTGGCTAAACAGGATACGGTTAACGAAATTATTCAGAAATATATTAATCGTATGTCTGATTTGTTTTTCCTAATGGCCAGATTTGAAATGGATCAAAAGGGCATTGCTGAAGATAAGTGGAAAGCTTTTCGAAAGGCGAAATGATCGGCTATTGCCTTTTATTATGAATATCAAAACGTTAAACGTAGACCTCCCGTCTTTGAGTTCTGAATATATAATGAATTTTGATGTGGATTATCCTACTCAACAGTTTATTCACTCGGTTTATGATAAACAGTTGGTTTGTGACCCCCCCATGGTGGAAACGATATTAGAATGTGTAGAACCTGACAGTGTAATGATTGATGTAGGGAGTCATATCGGCCATTATACTCTAGTTGCTCGTCAAGGGACGGGACCCAAGGGCAAAATTTATGCTTTTGACGCGAATCCTGATACATTTTTAATTTTAGAAAAAAATATCGCTAGTAACGAATACCACAATATTGAAGCGGTTTATTGTGCCGTATCTAATAAAGAAGGCGAGTCGACCTTTAATATTGTAGCATCAGATGAAGGGTTATCAATGTTTGGTGGAACTGAGATTACATATGCGAATATTTTAATGAAATTACGATAATGGTTGAGTATAATATGACGTTTAATTGTTAATGAAGATGACTAAAAAAACACCCCATCGTTTGTTATGGACGCTTGAAGGCCGAGTGTTCTTGTTATCGGCCTTGATGTCATTGGCGTTAGTGGTCTTTCTTTATAAGCAATGGGTCGTGGATTTTGAATATGCAAAGACATTGATCTATGCCTTTATTGCCCATACCTTTGGTGGCAGAGCCGCAGGTGTAGGCATCTGCATAATGGATGGAATATCTCTGATGGAAACATTTATTTATAATTTCTATTTAGAGGTTCTAATCGTTTGTTTTACCTATTCAATGGTGGTCTCCTCATTGGATGGCTCCTTGCAATTTCGTTGGTTAAGATTTCTCGCATTGAAAGTGATGCGGAAGGCTCGAAGGCATAAAGATAAAATTGAACGTTTTGGGGTGATTGGATTGTTTTTGTTTGTGATGGCCCCTTTACCCGTTACAGGGCCGGTTATCGGTGCGATTATTGGTTATTTGCTAAAAATGCGATTTGTCCAGAACTTTGGAGCGGTGCTTGGAGGAACTTTTGTTGCTTTATTGGGGTGGGTGTATTGTTTCGATTTCCTTGAGAATAAACTACACGTTATCCAATATATATTAATCGGTATTTTGGTGTTATTAATAATATCTTACATCAAGACTATTAAACGCTGGATCAGTAACAAGTAGTAACCCTTGGCTATTAATCTTTTGAATTAAGCATAATTTGTAAAAAAGGAAAATATGAAATTTGATAAAATACCAATCACTATTGTTACAGGCTTTTTAGGAGCAGGAAAATCAACCTTGTTGAGGTCGATGTTAACACAGGCAGAAGGGCGAAAGATCGCGGTGATTATCAATGAATTTGGTGAAATAGGGATAGATGGAGAATTAGTCAAAGCTGCGGGTTGTGGTTGTATCGAAGGTGAAGTGGTGGAGTTGTCGAATGGTTGTCTTTGCTGTACGGTGCAAGAAGAGTTTCTTCCAGTAATGAAAAAATTGGTGAAACTTAAAGGGAATATTGATCATATCGTGATCGAAACGAGTGGGTTGGCTTTACCTAAGCCCTTATTGAAAGCGGTTAATTGGCCAGATTTAAAACCTCATTTAACGGTTGATGCTGTCATTACCGTTTTGGATGCCGAGGGTGTTTAAATGGAAGTATTTGTGATCGAAATAGAGTTTCTAAGCAAAGAGATGCGGATGATTCCTTAGACCATGAATCGAGTATTGAGGAATTATTAGAAGATCAATTGTCATGTGCAGACATCGTTGTTGTCAGTAAAACTGATTTGGTCGATAGGGACAAATTTAATGAGGGCATGGCTGCTTGGGAAAAGGTGATTCGACCTGGCGTAAAAAGAGTTGAAGCAGTGAAGGGAGAGATTCCTTTAGATGTGCTTCTCGGATGCAACTCTGCTTCTGAAGATGACCTCGAAGGTCGTCACGACCATCATCACCACCACCATCACGATGATGAAGATGGGCATTCACATGACCACGACCATGACCACCAACACGATCATCACCACGAAGATTCAATTGTTTCTCACAAGCTAGAATTGCCTGAGGTTGAATCGAGTGATCAGTTGATTGCGCAGTTGAAAAATTTGGTTGAAGAAAACGATATTTATAGAATTAAAGGATTCCTCGCCGTGAAAGGAAAGGCCATGCGTATGGTCTTACAAGGTGTGGGTCCTCGGTTTGAGGCATACTTTGATCAACCATGGGCGGATGAAAATAGTCGTAAATCTCAACTAGTGATTATTGGTAAAGATTTAGATAAATCGAAACTTGAATCAGCACTTTTAGGCTAATGGTTAATTATTAATGGTAAATTGTTAATGAAACTAAATGGGCTTATTGAGTGCTAATAATTCATCATTAACAATTAACAATTATAAACTAACCATTAAAAGATGCATCGTATAGCGACAATTCCGGGAGGATGGAACCCGAATGAAGAAGGGGTTGTTTATATTGATCAGAAACCGGGTGATATTGTTTTTTTATCAGCCGGAGAAACTGAGTTAAGTTCCTTCAGTCGAGCTTATCATGAATTAAAGGATCAGGCAGAGTCCCTACCATCTGTTCGATTGGCAAATGTCAGTTTGCTAAAGCAGGAGTTAACGATTGATACTTATGTCGAGGAGGTCCTTGCAAAATCTAAAGTCATTGTGATGCGCCTATTGGGAGGGAATAGCTATTTCAGGTATTTAATTGAGCAGGTTAGGGAAGCGTGTTTAGAGAATAATATAAAACTCTATTTGTTGCCGGGGCATGATAGCCCTGATGTTGAGTTGATTTCTGATTCTACTGTTTCTCTTGAGCAGGTGGATGGACTATGGAAATATTTTGTTGAAGGAGGGGTCGGCAATATGCAATCGGCCTTGGGCTGTTTGATGAAAAATCATTTTGATAATGATACGTATTCTCAAGCGCCGGTCTCTATTGAGCAGCAATTACTTTATGTGCCAGATCAAGGGTCTGTTTCTCAGGATGAAGTCGAAATTTCAAACTCACAGGACTTACCCGTCGTATTATGTATTGCTTATAGAACTCACTATCTTGCGGATAACTTGAATCCTATCAGTGCGATGAGTCAGGCGCTGAAAGACAGAGGGCTTTTCCCTTTAATTGTTTTTGTTCATAGTTTAAGAGAGGTAGAATATATTGATGATCTTTATCGTCTGACAACGAATAATGGTCAGAGGCCTATTGCCTCTATTATCAATACAACTTCGTTTTGTATGGGTTCCCTTGAGGGGGGCTCAAGTGAGCACCTCATTTACAGTCGCTATAATGTCCCTGTCATACAGGCGATATTTTCATCTAGCACAGAGGACCTCTGGCGAAATGGGTTGTCTGGTTTAACGCCAATAGATGTTGCGGTTAATGTCGTTTTACCAGAAGTGGATGGATGTATTATCACACGAGCGGTCTCGTTTAAAAAGGATTCTGGTAAGGATGAATTAACGGATTCAGCTTTAACTCATTATGACGCTCATTTACCCGCTTGTGAGTTTGTTGCGGACTTTTCTCAACGATGGGTTCATTTGCAGGAGACGCCTAATGTTGAAAAGAAGATTGCATTGATCCTGCCGAATTATCCAAACAAAGACAGCCGTTTGGCTAATGGAGTTGGACTGGATACACCGCAGAGTGCGGTAAATGTTATTAAGAAATTACAGCAAGAGGGCTATCTTTTAGGAGAAAATATACCACAAGAGAGTGATGCACTTATTGAATTAATTACGCAAAATGTAACGAATGAGAAGGATACGATTTTGTATCGTGATCATCAAGTGAGTGTGGCTGTTCCCGAATTTAAAAAATATTTAGAATCCTTTCCCTGTCAGTTGTTGCAAAAAATAAAGGAGCAGTGGGGAGAAGTTGACGAGGATCAATATGTCGTTGGTGATAAATTGATTTTACCCGGCGTTTTACTAGGAAATGTATATCTCAGTATTCAGCCGAATCGAGGTTACCATATAGATATTAAAAACACGTATCATTCTCCTGATCTACCGCCCCCTTATTCGTATTTAGCTTACTACTTTTGGATCGAAAAAGTATTCAAGGCTGATGCCATGATCCATCTGGGTAAGCATGGTAATTTAGAATGGTTGCCGGGAAATAGTTTAGCGCTTGATGAAGAAACGTGTTTTCCTGCGGCGATATTCCC
>CAWUTK010000017.1:0-30091 GCA_963924785.1 uncultured Opitutales bacterium | reverse complement strand
CTTACTGGAGCTAATGTTAATCTTAATAACGGCGGTGCTCTAATTGTTGGAGGAGGAGCTCTTGGAAGTGGAATTACTGCATCGGGCACACTTGATTTAACAACCACAGGATTGCTTTCACAGGCTGAAGGTATTACGGCGAGCGGGATGACGACGATTAATACCGCTTCTGCAAATGCTGATTTAAGTCATGCTTCAAATGACTTTTCTCAAATTGCAGTAACAGCATTAGATGCGACGATCAATGATGTTAACTCATTAGACATTGGAGCTTCTAATATTTCGAATTATTTAACCGTTACGACTACTGGAGATATTAGTGATAGTGGTGCTTGGACAGTCTCAGGGAATTTGCTATTAGATGCTCAAGGTAGCAATGATATCATCGCAGCTGATATAGGTAATGCCATTACAGGAAGTGTGATTATGACTACTGCGAGTGGATCGGCTCATTTTAATAACTCAATCGCCACCTCATTGGGAGCTTCAACTGTAGTGGGTGATTTGAATGTCACTTCCGAAGGGGCTATTACCCAAGTCGGGTTGTTGAATGTCGGAGGCAATGCAACTTTCGTAGCGTTCGATCCAATAACACCAATGGCTCAAGATATTACATTAACCAATGCTTCCAATGTATTTGGAGGTCATGTCCGGCTTGATGGTTATAATGTGCAAATTAGCGCATATGGAGATTTGTTGTTAGATCATGTTATTACCGATGGAACGTTAGATGTGACAACTGTTTTTGATGGCGTTGTGGGAAGTGTTTATCAAACCGGTGCTCCTTTTGCCGTGTTAGGCGCATTAAGTATAACCTCTGGGGATAACATTTTCTTAGATGGCCCTTATAATAATATTAATGATGGTATCACAGAAGGTGGAGCGATCAATTTTTCGGGAACAACATCTATAATTGATCTTGTTCCAGACCCAACTGCACCTCCTCCAGGAGACGGTCCTCCTCCGGAAGAAGAACCACTTCCTCCGCCTCCAGAAGACGAAGTTTTCGGTGATATGACTGTTGATCCAACTACGGGAGAAATTTCTCTTGATGATGGAAATGGAGGAACTTTGGACTATACTGATGTGACAACTCAGCTTGATCCGACCTTAGCGGGAGGAGATACTTTTGGCGGAGACCCTGGACCAGCACCTACAGGTGATTTTGGAGGAGATCCCGGACCCGGGCCAGTTGGTGGAGATGGAACTAGTGGTATTGCACCAGACGGTGAGCCAGCTCCTGGAGGAGATGGTCCTTTAGCACCTGAGGGAGATACTCCACTTGGAGATGATGGTGGCTTAGCGCCAGAAGGCGATGCAGCTCTTGGAGATGAAGGTCCAGTTGGTTCAGATGGTGAAGGTCCATTAGGAGATGATGGCGGTTTAGCACCAGAAGGTGAAGGATCTGTTGACGGAGAACCCGGAGCAGGCCCTGATGGAGAACCATTATCTGAAGATGGAGCCGGTGGCCCAGAAGGTGACGGTCCTATTGACGGAGAACCAGGTGAAGGTGGTGCAGAAGGTGACGGAAATTTAGATGGAGAAGGAGGCCCTGAAGGCGAACCGGGACCAGAAGGCGAAGAAGGCGGACCAGCAGATGGTGAGCCAGGACCTGAGGGAGAAGAAGGTGGACCGACAGATGGTGAGCCTGGCGAAGGTGATGGCGAAGGCGGACCAGCAGATGGTGAACCGGGCGAAGGTGATGGCGAAGGTGGACCGGAAGACGGAGAACCTAAGGAAGGCGATGAACCTCCTGCTGATGAAGAAGGCGGAGAAGGTGAACCAGCGGAAGGTGATGTAGAAGCGGGACCAGTAGAACCACAAGATGGAACGGATACATCAAATGATGATGCGGTCGTTGCTCCAGGTGAGACAGTTTCAATGAATCCAAATGCGGGACCTCCACCGCAATCATTGGCTAGTTCAACGGCACCGGCGGTCAGAACAAATCTTGGTAGTAATATGAGTGTAACGCCAACAGTTGACAATGGCCCACCACCAGCGCCAGCATTACCAGCTAATTTGCCAACAGTTGCACCAGGTCAAACATTGAACCTTGGTGGCGGAAGTTTTGCTCCTCCTCCTCCACAGATTCAGTTCAAACTCGACGCTGGCTTATCAACAGCCTCCCGTGGAGGAATGGCAGCAGTAGCAGGATTGTAAAACTAGGTTTTAGCCTACTAGGAAATTTAAAGGCGGAGGGACTCAATGTTCCCCCGCCTTTTTTGTTTCCTAGAAAAATAAGGGACTGGTTAATAATTAGTTGACTCAGGGAGGATCGTTTGTTTTTATTCTATTCAGATGAGGATGAATCGGTTGAAGGTGGAGGGAGGCGTGTATCATTGCATCAGTCGTGTTGTTGCAGGGGAGTTTTTGTTAGGTGAGCGTGAGAAATCAGTTTTGTGTAAGCAGTTGTGGCAGGTGGCAGGTTTCTGCGGAGTAGAGGTTTTAACGTATTGTATTATGAGTAACCATTTTCATGTCCTTGTCCGTGTTCCGCAGCAGTTTGAATTGAGTGATGATGAATTGTTGTCTAAGGCGGAGGAGTTGTATTGGAAAAACGATATGCAGTTGCAGGTGATTCGGAATATTTTTGAACATGGAGATGAGGGCGCAGTGGAGCGATTGCGTGAGAAATTGTATGCTCGAATGTTTGATGTTTCTATTTTCATGAAGGAACTAAAGCAGCGTTTTAGCATTTGGTATAATAAGACTCACGATCGTTATGGAGTCTTTTGGGCCGATCGTTTTAACAGTGTTTTAGTCGAAGGGAAAAGGAATGCTGTTGAAATGGTGGCTGCTTACATTGATCTGAACCCAATTAGGGCTGGTTTAGTTAATGATCCAAAGGAATATCGCTACAGTGGGTATGGTGAAGCCATGGCAGGGGTAAATCGTTCTCGGAAGGGAATAATGAACGCTGTGTATGAGAAAGATGATTGGAAGAAAGCGTTAGAAGGCTATCGTTCACTCATGTTCTGTAAAGGTTCTGTGGCTCAGAAAGTAGGGCAACGTGTGTTGGGAAAGAAATTGGCGGAAAATGTCTTGCGGCGTAACGGAGATTTGTCGCGTGCTGAGTTGCTACGCTGTTGTATTCGTTATTTTTGCCATGGTTTGGCTATAGGGAGCTATGGCTTTATACAGAGTTGCTATGAATATAATCTCGATAAAGTTCAGAGGGAACGAATTCCTAGGAAAATGAATGGTGGGGCCTGGGGAGACTTGAAGGTGTTCAGGAATTGCAAAGGAATGAATTAAGTTTTAATCAACCATTCTTAATTAATTCCCCTCAATTCAAGAGGATGTTGTTGAATTGAAAAGACTTTATTTCGAGCAGTATATTGCTCGACGCTTATTTTATAAAGCTAGCGTTGTCTTGGTCTAGGTAGATTTTGTTTTGTCCGGCAGTTACTTTAACCGGCGTTGACCAAACGACACCGATTTGACTAAGAGGTGCAAACCCAATGATAAAGTAATCGCCTTGAGGAATTGATTCAAGTTTTGCCATACCGTTCATTTTGGTCATGGCTCTTTTAACACTATTTTTACGTAATGCAGATTTTATGTCTCTAGAGAATTGAGGGAATTCATAAGGGTTTTTCTTTGATCGAGCCCATAGTTCAGAGCCATTTTCAACGCTTTTTCCTCTAGGAGGATTGATCTTTGCCGTTTTCAATATGTTATCAAGGCTCTCTTTCGTTAAGAAGAAATCAGCGTAACGAGCGGGTGTGTTTCCACCATTTAAATATGAGACCACGGCTTCAATCGTTATATCACCTGGAGGGCCTGCCTTTTTGACCAGGACAGGAGCAGGCCTTGGTTTAACTGCCACTGGTTGTGGAGCCGATTTTACTATGTGGTGAACGGCAGTTGCTTTTTGCTGTGTTAATTGAGCCGCTTGAGCTTTAATTGTGGCTTCAAGTTGAGCAATACGATTACGGAAATTTCTATTTCGATCAGCTTCTTCATCAAGATTCATTGTCAGAGTAATGATGTTGTTGTTGAGATCTTTTATTTGCTGAGACTGTTCAGCAATTTTGTGGTCATTGCTTTTTAGGAGTTCACGTGATTGCAGGACTTCGTTGTTGATTCCTTCAACATAGTTAAAGACTTCTTTCTTTTTTATAGCACCTGGAGTATTGAAGCTATTTGATTTATGTGCGAATGGTTGCTCGTGTGTCGAGTGAGGGGGGGGGTGTTGCGCTTGAGAATCCTGTTTAGGGGCATGCGATTGATGAGTTGCATGCTTTGGTTCGGAGTGGGGGTTTCGTGCAGAATGACTCTGTTCTTCGATTAAATCGACTGCTTCTAGTTGCCCTTCAAATTCAAAATCATCACTTTCGTCGGTATGCGAAGAAGATGAACAGCCCGTGATAATGGCTATGATTATGGAGAAAAAAATATTGAAACTGAGTTTCTTGCTGTTCATCTCTGAATTAGCTGTGTAAATTTAGGAATTAAAATAAGGAAAATTGATTTGCTTAAAGTGAAAAATACTTAATGCGACATGAAAAAGCCTCTTTAGTGGAACCGCAAGCCTCAAAATATAGATATAGGAATAAATGTTATTAGTTGTTGAATATAAATGATTATTGAAGATATCAAAATCGAATTACTAGTGCTCCAAGAGCGGATAAATTATCGTTTTGTAGATGTATTATTGTTGGTAGAGAGTTTGACTCATCCATCGTATACTAGAGAGCAAAAAGATGATGAGGTGAAGCAATCGCACAATCAGCGTTTAGAGTTTTTAGGAGACTCTGTTCTTGGGTTGGTTTTGGCGAAGAGGCTTTATGAGTTATATCCAGATGTCAGAGAGGGTAAATTAACTCAATATCGCTCAATGTTGGTTAATGGTGATCTGCTTGTGGTATTAGCTAAAGAAATTAATTTAGGTCAGTTTTTATTGTTAAGTGAACAAGAAGAAAAGCATCAAGGTCGCGAGAGGAAGTCGTCACTAGAGGATGCTTATGAGGCGACGATTGGAGCCATTTATTTAGATGGCGGCATGGATGCGGTTAGCCGAGTTTTACTTGAGCTTTATGGGGATATCCCCTCTCGGTTGGCAAAAGAGGAAGGGGGGTATAATCCGAAAGGACGTTTACAGGAGGCAGTTTATCAAGCGGATAATTCGATTCAGATTAGTTATGAAACGGTTAATGAAGAGGGTAAGTCACATGAGAAAATCTTCACAGTTATATTGAAAATTGATGAAATTGAATTCGGTCGCGGGAGTGGTTTGACGAAGAAAGAGGCAGAGGAAGTTGCGGCAACCCAAGCATTAGCTTGTTTGGATGAAAACGATTCTGAGCAGGAGAATTAGGTTTTGAAGGCTACCTAAATGTGTTTCACCGCGATTTATTGAATTTCTGAAATCTTTATTGTAACATTTAATCTTAATAATGCAATAGGTCGCTACGAGATGTTATATCTTATTGTATCCCACTATTTCTTAACTGCCGAATCTAGGTTAAATAATCTCATCATATCCTAATGCATAATTCGAGTTAAGATGGACGCTACGAAAACTTATATTTACGAGGGTGTTGTCGATGAGTCTGTTTCATTTTTAACAACGGATATTATTCTAAAGCAGAAGAAGGGGGTATTTGTTATTGTTGCGAATACGATTCCGTTGCTGAGTCAATGGATTGAAGAAATTCGCACTTTTGCTTCTATGTCAGATGACAAATGGGAATGTTTTATTTTCCCTGAAATGCTTGATGAAGAAGTTGGCTTGGACGAGCAATTATTTGATGTTCACTGTGATCGAATATCAGTTGTTTCTCACTTAATGGATTTGACGAAAAATAAAGGGGATGCTCGTCCTGTGATTATTGCAGGGACACCGAAAAGCCTTTTTCAAAAAACGGCTTCTGTTGATATTTTAACGCGAAATGTATTAGTTTTAGAGGAAGGGGGTAGTTATGATTTTAATGAAACGATTACACGTCTTTCCGTTGATTTGGGTTATTACTCCGAGGCGCTTTGTGAGGGACCGGGGCAGTTCTCTGTAAGAGGTGGGTTGATAGATGTTTACCCCGTTAATGGTGAATTTCCTGTCAGAATTGATTTTTTCGGCGATGAGGTGGAATCGATTAAATCGTTTGATCCTGGCAGTCAGAGAACGAGTGAAAAAATAAATAAAGTTTCAATTTTTCCGCTGGTTACGAAGTTCGAATCACGGGTCGAGGAAGGGTTTTTGCATCAATATTTACCTTCTGGTACTCGATGGATATTTCGAGGAATCGAAGATCTTGAATATCGGAGTCCTGAGTGTTTTTATAATTATGAAAATAGACCTTCTTCGTCGGTTGGTTTTACGAATGCGTTTGAGCGGAAAAATGGTTCAAGGGATCAAGCCTTTGTATTAGATTTAGTGGGACGAAGTAAGTTGTTGTTTTCTGAGGGCAAGAAATCAGAGTATGCAACTGAAACGCTTGAAAGTTTTCGATCGTTCCCTTATTCGGAAGTTGGCTTCGATCGTTTTGAGTCAGAGCAGAGTGAAAGGGAACGTTTTCTTCGAAACCTGATTGTTTGGCAGAATGAGGGACTACAAGTTGTTATTGTTTTAAATAATGAGGGTGAGCGCGACCGTTTAAAAGAAATTGTTTCGGCTGACCCTACGCTAAGGTCGTTGAATCCTTTTTTTGTTTACGGTTATATCCGTTCTGGTTTTCGCTGTTTATTTAAAAGAAGAAAATGGGTTTGTGCGGGAAAGTTTGATGGGGAGAAAAAAGGAGTCGTTTTTGTCTCTGAAGGAGAAATTTTCGGTCGTTATCGGAAGAGGCAATTTAAGCGTAGTCGTAAAAAACGAGCGACACCGATTGCTCGAACGGATCAGCTATTAAATTTCACAGAATTAGTCGATGGAGACCATTTGGTGCATTTGCAGTACGGGATTTGTATTTACCGCGGTTTGAGCAAAATGGAGTTCGGCAAGAGCATCGAAGAGGTCGTGTCTTTGGAGTTTAAAGATGAAGCGTTGGTTCACTTGCCTTTGAGTGAGTCGCATCTTATTTCAAGGTATGTTGGCTTATCGAAATCCAACCCTAAGCTTGGAAATCCTGGCTCGAAAAATTGGGAAAAAGCGAGAGGGGAGGCAGAGGTCGCCACCTTGGATTTTGCCGCAGAACTACTTCGATTTGAAGCGAATCGAGAGGCGGTAACCGGTTTTCCATTTCCATCTGATAGTCTATGGCAAGAGGAGTTCGAGAATGCCTTTATTTATAAAGAGACGCCTGATCAGCTTAATGCGATTCGGTTAACAAAGGAGGATATGGAGAAATCGAAACCTATGGATCGCTTGATTTGCGGAGATGTGGGTTTTGGTAAGACTGAGGTTGCGATGCGGGCAGCTTTTAAGGCTGTAATGGGAGGAAAACAGGTCGCAATTCTCGTTCCGACAACGGTACTTTGTCAGCAGCATTATAATTCTTTTAAGGAACGAATGGCTGATTATCCTGTTATTATTGAAATGATGAGTCGGTTTAGGAGTCCTAATAAGCAAAAGATAATCGCAAAGGAGGCTCGTGAAGGGAAAATAGATATTTTAATCGGAACACACCGCTTATTTAGTGATGATGTTCAGTTTAAAGAGTTAGGTTTACTTGTCGTGGATGAGGAGCAACGGTTTGGCGTGAAGCATAAGGAGAAAATCAAAAGGCTTAAGGCTAATGTTGATATTTTGACATTGAGCGCGACTCCCATTCCTCGGACACTTTACCTTGCCCTTTCTGGGGCAAGAGGGATGAGTGTTATTGAAACGCCGCCTATTGATCGTTTGCCAATTCAAACCTTTGTGAAAAATCATGATCCTGGTATTGTTAAAAAGGCTATTCAGCTTGAATTGAGTCGAGGGGGGCAGGTCTTCTATTTGCATAATAAGGTTCGTAGTATTCAAACGGTTGCAAAGAAACTAAAGTTGATGTTCCCGAATTTGAAGATATCGGTGGGGCATGGACAGATGTCGGAGAGAGAGCTTGAAAGGGTGATGACTGAATTTGTTGCGGGTGAGGCTGATGTTTTGGTTTGCACCACGATTATTGAGTCGGGTTTGGATATCCCAAATTGCAATACGATGATTATTGAGGGGGCCGATAAATTTGGTTTATCTCAACTCTATCAATTGCGTGGACGAGTTGGGCGTTCGAAAAACCAGGCTTATGTTTATTTATTACTTAATGAACAAGCGAAACTCTTGAGTGTGGCGAAAAAGCGTTTAGCTTCTATTAAGCAGTTAACTCAGTTAGGCGCAGGCTTTCGAATTGCGATGCGTGATTTAGAATTAAGAGGGGCAGGGAATTTACTCGGTGCGGAGCAAAGCGGCCATATTGCTGGAGTCGGTTTTGATCTGTATTGCCAACTTTTGAAACAGAGTGTAGCGATGTTAAGTGGTGAAGAACTCACTGGTAATGTTCGGGCGATTGTTCGTTTGGATTTTGTAGTGAATGGGGAGCCAAAAGACAGTGGCGAACGTGGAGTAAATACACTGGGCTATCAAGCATTGAAAGATGAGGAGCGATCCCAGAAATCAATAGAATCAATCAGTGCATATATACCAGAGGAATATATGCCGGAACCTTCATTGCGAATTGAGTTTTATAGAAAATTGTCTTTCGCCGAGAATCTGGGAATTGTCGGTGAGTTGAAAGAGGCCTTAGTAGATAGGTTCGGGAAATTGCCTAAACCGCTTAGCGTTTTGATTCATTTGACAGAAATTCGATGTTTAGCTGAATTGAATGGTGTCCTTTCTGTGGAAACGGAAGGGAATAGGTTGAAGTGTCGATCGGCGAAATCGAGTGATACGGAATACTTAAAAATAGGAAGTCGTTTTCCTCGGTTACAGAAGGAGGATCCGATTTTAAGATTGCAAGAGGTTAAGAATTACATAAAACGTGTAAATAACTGATGATGAGTAGAAAAAATAAAATATTCGTAACATTAAGTGTGTGTTTTACCCTCTTGAATGGTGTCGTTTTAACAGCAGGACAATATTTGCCAAATGGGATCGCTGCTATTGTTGAAGATCGCGTAGTCACCTATGAGCAAATTCGTATGGAAATGGCGCCTCTAATGCCAGGGATTTCAAATCTTCCTCAGGATAAATTGAGAGAGAAAATTTCAAGTATAAGTAAAGATATTTTACAGAACCTCGTTGATCGAATTTTGATTGTTAAGCAATTTGAGGAAGATGGAATGATTATTCCGAAATCTTATGTCGAAACGCGTTATGATGATGTCATTACGAAGGATTTTGGTGGCGATCGAGCTCAGTTTTTAGGATATTTGAAGCGTAATAATAGGACGGTTCGTCAGTTTCGTAAGGAATTAGAAGAGAAAGTGATTGTGCAGAGTATGCGTTCTCGAATGCAAAGAACACAGGCTGAAATTAGCCCTGAGAAAATTGAGAAGTATTATAGGGAAAACAAAGTTGCATTTTTCCAGGAAGATAAAATCTTTCTACAGCAGATTTTATTGAGCCCTTATGCAGAAGAAACGGCGGATCTTTTATTGCAAGAAGGAGCGCGGATTATTAGTGAACTGAAAAAGGGTATTCCTTTTGGTGACCTGGCTCAGAAGTACAGTAAGGATGAGATGCGGAATAATGATGGCGAATGGGGCTGGATTAAGCGTAATGAAATTCGCAAGGAATTGGAAGATCGCGCATTCGAACTTGATCCAGGTGAATTTACAATACCCTTACTTGTTGATAAAAATGTGTTTATTTTAAGAGTTAAAGAGAAGAAGGTAAAAGGAGTAAAGCCTTTGGATGATGTTCGGGATGAAATCGAAAATAAGCTCTCAGAAAAAATAGCTCAAGATGCCCAAAAACGATGGATCGAAAGACTTCGTCAAAAAGCCTATATTAGATATTTCTAAGAAAACGGTGACTGGAGGTTCTGGAGTATTAAAGGATTTCAGTGATTCTATAATCCCGTTTTTTCCCAGGGTTGATGTCGAAAGTCGGGAATACTTTCATTTATTAGAGGTTGATGCTTGTAGGATATGTGCCCTTTGGAGTATTCGAGAATGGCCACAGATTGCTAACTGTAAATTGATTTTGCGTGTTTTTGAATTAGAGTCATCACATGATAATCGCTCAGATGCTATCTATTCATTTGATGTAAAAGTGAATGGGTTGAGGAACAATTGGTATATTCATCTTTGGAATGAGGCTAGTTCATATGTCTGTGATCTTGGTTTTGTTGATGAGAATGGATTTAACGTTTTAAAATCTTCAAATTCGGTGAATCCACTATCAGGAACGAAAGGAGAGTTGTTGCAATTTTTGGATACGGCAACTGGTGAGATTAATAATTTTTCTGATGCGGATATTGCCTCTAATGAAAATATTAATAACTTTCAGTTGAATGATTTGGGTATTGAAAATCGGGATAGGAAGATTGATCAATTGTCCGAAATTTTAAAATCAGTTGGAGGCGTTGAACCTGAAGGCTGTTTGTTTGATCTAAAGACAGGTGAATATGTTGTGACCTTAAAAGAGGGGATAGGTGAAGGACGAGCGGAGGTTAAATCATCGGCGAAAATTAACTCTACGAGCTCCGGTCATTTTTATCAGGAGTCTCAACCCAGCTCCAGGTTTAGTTTAATTATAAAAGGCGATTCATCGCCTGGAAGCGTTTTGTCTGTTTTAGGAGAAAATGTGGTTGTAGGGGAAGCTGGATTTTTTTCTATAAGATACCCTTTGAGCGATGAACAAGTGAAGACAGATGCATTCGCTTTGTTTCAAAAGCATGACTGGATAAGCTTAATATCGGATTATATCACGGCTAGTAATCGAGCAGTGGGAAACGTTACGGTTTCATTATCGGCCAAAGGCCTTCAAGAGGGATCTAGTGTAAGTATTTTGGGACGAGAGCACCCTTTGCCTGCGTCAGGTAAATACTCTTTGAAAATTGCATTGTAAGCTTAACGCTTACAATCCAAAAGATCGCTTATTTAAACTTTGAGTGAAATTCCTTTTTCGCAGCGTCTTCTTTAATCTCAGCTTGTTCTTTGTATAGCTCGGAAATTTCGTTGCATTTGGCTAGAATGATCGGGCCTGCTTCTGCCGCTTTTTTTGAAGCAATCTCATAGACTTCTTGGGCTTTACGGAATTCATCGCCTCCTTTCCCTTTCCCTTTCACTTTGCTACCGGCGAAAAGTGAATGATTGAAGACTAATGAAATGAGAGTTAATGCTAGAATTGTTTTTTCATGTTTTTGATGGTTTATATGTTTAGCGTTTAGTTTTTCGCAAAACCTACGATTAAGGCCCAAGTGACGAGAAATACGCCAAGTCCAATAACCCAGTCTTGTGATATTATGAGGGCGATTCCTGTAACAAACATTCCTTGAATGACTCTTGCTCGCCAGTTTATTTTAGGTTTAGCCATTTCGGTTTTTAAAGATGCCTGTTGTTTTATTTTGAAAAAAGGTCCATTTGCGGATCTTTAATTAAATCGTAAATTTTTAGAGTTTTGATGAGCTGTAGCACTTCTGATTTTTTATAGTCTCTATTAATTTCAACTTTTTGGATGATGTTGTCGAGCAAAGTTCTTACTGTGATGATTCCATCGACTCCTTTTTGTTTTAAAATATCAATGCATTCTTGCCGGTGAGGTTCTGTTTTCGGAAGGCTGGGGATGACGAGGATTTTAAGAAATGAGGCGAGTTCATTCGTTTCATTTGTATCGAAGTCGAAATAGTATTCATCTTTCCCGCCAGCATCCTTTTTTATAAAAGCTAATGTTTTAGGATTACTTTTAAGCGTTGCAGGGTTTGCTTTGGGGGATTGCCAACCACGAATAACGATAAGTGCTTTTTGTAAGGACTTCAATCCATGTGCAAAAAGTTGGAAACCTACAATTGGTTCGTTTTGGTGGGCATCAGGGTTTTCGACAATTAGATCTACGGTTTCTTCCCAGTGTTTCTTCTTTGAACTGGTTTCATGTTTCCCTAGTTGCCGAACAAGGAAGCCATTCAGTTCGAAAAATTCGCGAACTATAATTTCATCAAGGTCGGGCATAGTTGGAAATAATAAGAGGAATGTGTAGTTAAATAGATGAGGATTGTAATGTGAAAATTATTTGTTAGTTGGCTCCAACGGTTTCCCATAGAGGTCGGATCAGGTTTTGGTTAACGTCGGTTGTAGTAATAGCTGTTCCTAGTTTTTCCATGACGACAAATTTGATTTTGTTTTGTTTGGCTTTTTTATCTCGAAACATTGCTTCGATCAGGTCGTTAATGGATAAACTCTTTTTAAGTTTTATAGGAAGACTGTATTTTATTAGAAGGGCTTCGACTCGATAGGTATCGTTTTGAGTAATAAGGCCGAGTTGCTGTGACAGCCTTGCAGCTAGTAGTAACCCAATTGAAACAGCTTCACCATGCAGGTATTCGCCATAGTCGGTTACTTGTTCTATTGCGTGTCCAAATGTGTGCCCTAAGTTTAATAACGCTCTTCCGCCTGACGGTAATTCTTCTTTTTCATCGAGTTGAACAATGGTTGATTTGATTTCGCAATTGCGTTGGATGACATTGACCATTGTTTCGTTGTTTGGATGTAGTTGGTCAATTGATTCAAGTTTTTCAAAGAATGCTATGTCATAAAGCATTCCGTGTTTTATAACTTCAGCCATGCCGGCTGAGAATTCTGTTATTGGAAGTGATTTCAGGAAATCAACATTAATGAAAACTTTTTGAGGTTGATGAAATGCTCCAACTAGATTTTTCCCCGCGGAGATGTTTATGCCTGTTTTTCCTCCAACTGAGCTGTCTACCATTGACAGCAGTGTTGTTGGGATTTGATAGAAATCGATTCCTCTTAAATAGCTGGCTGCGGCAAAGCCCGCTAGGTCTCCGATAACTCCGCCTCCTAGTGCAAATAATACACTTGATCTATCTAGTTTGTTTTCTGCGAGAAAGTCGTAGGCCCGTGAAAGGCTTTCAACGGATTTAGTTTTTTCACCCGCTGGTAAAATTAGAGTAGGGTTCTTTTCGAGAAAGGCACTTGCCCATTTAGGTAGAGAGGCTTTGACATTTTCGTCAGTAATAAAAGCAATTTTCTGGGATGGAGGGAATTGGTTGATTAAGGATGTTAATGACAATTCTAAGTCTTGTCCTATTTCAATTGTGTAGCATCTATCTTTTAAACCGACTGTTAGTATTTGGCTGTTGTTCATACGGTTTCCTTCTCTGTTTCTTCGAAGACGGCGTTTAGATAAAGGTCTAATGAAAATGGTTTCAGGTCATCTGGTTCTTCTCCTAGACCAATGAAATAAATGGGTAGTTTTAATTCTCTATAAATTCCAACTAGCGCTCCTCCTCGGCTAGTCCCGTCCAATTTAGTTATGATGAGTCCTGTTAAACCAAACTTTTCATGAAAAACCCTAGCTTGTTCAATTGAATTTGTTCCAAGGCTACCATCAATGACGAGCCAACTGTGATGAGGGGTTGTGTCGTCGATCTTTTTCAATACACGCTTAATCTTTGTTAACTCGTCCATTAAATTGGATTTAGTATGGAGTCGTCCTGCTGTATCTAATAAAAGGACATCTTTGTTTCTTTTCTGCGCAGCAACCATACTGTCGAATGCGACTGCAGCAGCATCCGAGCCGTGTGAGCTGGCAATTAAGTCAATGTCGAGTCGATCAGACCAACTCTTAAGTTGTTCGTTTGCCGCAGCGCGAAAAGTGTCACATGCACCCATAAGTACATCAAGTCCTTGGCTTTTAAACATTTGCGCGAGTTTTGCGCAGGTTGTCGTCTTGCCTGAGCCGTTGACACCTATTAAACAAATCACTTCTGGCTTGTTAGTCCCTATTTCAATTTTTTGATCCGCTCCTTCTAAAACGCCTTTCATCACATCAATTGCGATGTCTGAAATTTCATTTTTTCTAATATTTTTGTCTTTTTTATAGGCTTTTTGGACTTTATTTACAATTTCTTCAGTTGTTTCGACGCCGAAATCGGCTTCATACAGGGATTCTTCTAACGCTTCAATAGAGCTAACATCTATCTTCTTTCGTTTGAAGATAACTTTGTAAGCTTTTTGAAACGTGGGAGTTTCGCGAATTAAGCCTTCTTTGAGTTTTTTGAAAAATCCTGCCATTTTTAAGTAGTCTAGTTAGGTTAAATTCCTTATATTCAGTGAATGTCTTTTTAAATATGTGTATCGGTTGACAAATAAAATATTCTCCTCTACATTGATAGCTATGGTACTAACAAAAATAATAATCCCTCTTTTGTCACTCATTTTTGCATTTAATATAGTTAACGCCGAAAAGGTGAGAGCTACCGTAACTAGTGTAAAGGGCAAAGTTGAATATAACGAGCCTGGTTCACTTTTTCCAAAGCCACTCAAGTCAGGAGATAAATTATCTTCTGGTTCAATTATCAGGACTGGTCCTGGTAGTGAAGTCGTTGTTGCAATAACTCCTGGTTCTGCAATTCGTATTGATGAGAATACTGTTATCGCAATTAATGACATGGAGTATTCAGAAGAGGGAGGTAAGGTAACAGCTCGTAAAGCTAGAATCCAATTGAGCGCTGGAACACTTAGTAGCCTTTTAGATGATAAAACTCCTGAGGTTACAGATTTCAGAATTGAGACTCCTCAAGGAACGGCAGCGGCTCGTGGCACTTTTTATGGTGTGAGCGTTGTTGATGGTCAAACTTTTGTTAAGGTTCAAGAAGGTAAAGTTGGATTCGTTAAAAACGAAGAACCTGAGCCAGAAATTAACTAAGCTAAGCTTTTAAATTTTAAGAAGACCCGCTATTTTATAGCGGGTTTTTTTTGTTTAAAAAAGTTCGAGTTTATGAACTGCCTGTTTCGATGAATGGTATTGTTTTTAATTAATAAAAAACGAAGAATCCGGAAATGTTTATTATTTATTGGATATTAGTTCTATATGCAGGGTTATGTATTTTTGCTTATTTCGGATCTGATAAGATGATTTATCCGAAACCTGAATTTATTGGAGAGGTGAGTAGTCGAATTGTTAAATTGGAGCGATTTAATGGAGAGATGATATCGGCGATTTATTTAGACAATCCTAGGGCGAAATTTGTTTTGCTTTACAGCCACGGAAATGCAGATGATCTATCCTCGGTAGAGCCATTGTTGAAAGAGTATCATACTCGTGGTTATGCAATTATGGCATACGATTATCCTGGTTATGGAACTTCCCAAGGTTCCCCATCCGAGGAAGGTTGCTATGAAGCGATTGATCTGGTGTGTGAGTATTTGATTAAGAAGAAAGGTCGACCTTCGAGTGAAATAGTTCTTTATGGGCGTTCTTTAGGAGGCGGGCCTTCTATTGATTTGGCTTCGCGGAGGAAATTTGCAGGATTAATTTTAGAAGGAACTTTTACTTCGACATTTAGAGTGATGACTAAATGGAGAATACTTCCATTTGATAGATTTTCTAATATTGATAAGATTGCTGAAATCGAAAGCCCGATTTTGGTTATTCATGGAAAACAGGATGAAATTGTTCCCTTCAAGCATGGAGTTAAACTATTGACTAAGGCAAAGTCTAAAAAGGATTTCCTTTGGCTTGAAACCGCTTCTCATAACAACGTGCTAGAGGTGGGTGGTGTCGAATATTGGAATAAATTAGATGGTTTTATTAAGAATCTATCAGGATAGGGAGGTGTTGTGAGTAAAACTGTTTTAGTTATAATTTGTAATGGCGTTGAAGAAATTGAGATGGTTACACCTGTTGATTTATTTCGCCGAGCTAAGTTAGATGTGACGCTTGCTGTTGTGGGAGATAGCCTGTCCGTGGTCGGTCGCAGTGGAATAATGTTGAATGGAGACACGTTTATTTCAGATGTACTAGATGTTTCATTTGATGCAGTTTTTTTACCAGGCGGTCCAGGTTATAAACTTTTATTAAAAAGTGAAAATGTTAAGACCGTGTTGAAAGAGCATGCTCGGCAGGAAAAACTGATTACGGCCATTTGTGCTGCACCGATGATCTTGAATGAAGTAGGATTGTTGGAGAATAAGGCTTTTACCGCCCATTTTTCAGTTAAGGATGCGCTTCCCGCCATG
Organism: uncultured Opitutales bacterium; assembly: GCA_963924785.1. Taxonomy (GTDB): domain Bacteria; phylum Verrucomicrobiota; class Verrucomicrobiia; order Opitutales; family CAJWYM01; genus CAWUTK01. The sequence continues at coordinate 14,029 of CAWUTK010000017.1, read as the reverse complement.
GATCAAGAGAGTTCGGTTGTTGTGGATGGTAATATTGTTACCTCTCAAGGAGCTGGGACTAGTTTGCCCTTTGCATTGAGAGTCATTGGGATACTCAGAGGGGACGATGTAGCAAGCCAAGTGGCTGAGAGTATTTGCTATTCTTAGTTATTTGATTTTATATCGATTATTTTCACTTCGATTTGATCAACATACTCTAATAGATTTAGACCAATTTCAGAGAGGGATGTGTTTTTTAAGGATGTTGTTAATAGGGCAATTCTCTTAGGGGTACATTCTGATTCAGCTAATGCCGCATCAAAATCGATCCATTTATCATCGATTAAAAACTGAGTCCACATGTGATACCCCATGATGTTTTCTTGGTTATTGAATTTTGGCAAATAAACCAACCCTGAAACAACTCGGCTTGGAATTCCGCAAACTCTACCAAGGGCTGCTAGAAGTACCGCATGTTCACTGCAGTCGCCCTCTGGGTTTCGTGCCACTTCACTGGCTGTGGCAAAGCCTATGTTTAAGTTTTTATTACGAATGTGTTTTGTTACAAATTCTCGTAACTTATAAGCTTTGTGTAATACCCCGCTGTGACCGATAGTCGCCATTTGGGCGATCTTAACGATTACAGGGTCTTCTGTGTTAATCATTATGTTACTGTCGAGGTATTCTGATATCGCAACTTTGGTTATGACAGGCGGCTTGTTTGTTAATTCAGCATGTTTATTTTTAGTTACTGTTATTACAGTATTCCCGCGGTCGTTAATGGCACATTTCTGTGAGTATGTTTGGGGTGGAGTGGTTGTGCTTTTATTGTTCTTTGAGATAAGTTCAAATGTAACGGTTTCGGCGTTCTCGGGAATACTTTTGTTTAAGGCGATAAGCGTGTCTTTGAAAATATCAGTAGGAGTGAAGCTTGATAATGCTGTTATTTCGTCTACCTTATACATTTCGATGGGCATTTTGGCTATTGTCATAACTGATTTAACAACTTCGAAATTTTGGTTTAGCCATTGGAATGAGTTGATTTCACCGATGGAGGTTTGTAGTGAAGACTTGATTTTTATCCCTTCATTTTGTTTACCTCTAAATGTAAATACATCGCGTCCTTGAATCTCAATTTTAGTCGTTATTGCTTTGGCTTCATACAAATCTGGAATATAGGTCTTTATGTTATAGGATAGATTGGGTTGAAGGCCGTTTTTTATGATTTCACGGTAAATCCCCCAGTTCGATAATGAGTTTGGATGAAATGTATACTCATTAACTTGTTTAGCTCCAAGTTGTTCATTGCTAATGGTGATTCTGTCATTAGAAACAATTCCTGTTTTTAGCATGGGAACGCCAGAAAGGTGTGTTTCGTTTCTAAAAGAGATTAATTTACCGTTGATTGACTCATTGTTGATTTCAACAACTTTAGTTTTGAGCGTTATTCCGTTTCTTGAAACTTGCATGAATGTTCGGCTCTTTGTGGTAATTACATCTTCTTTCCTAATTGTAATTGAATGAACGTAACCCACTTTTTTATTTAGAAGATAGATTTCCATCCATGATTCATCGAAGAGGCCTTGAGGGGGTGAAAGGAGTTTTTCTGACTGACTGAGAGTATTACCGATTGTTTTTTTGTGAAAATGTGTACAGCTGATCGTGAATAGTAAGAATAATACTATTAGTCCAAAACTAATGTGGTGTGATCTTATTTTGCAGGGATGCTTCATTGAATTAGGTTCAGGATCGAATAATGGTTCAAATGAGGAAAATGTCTATGGCGAACATTGAAATTTAATTAAGTACATATAGGTTGGGTGATAATATTGATTTACAGCTATTTATATTGAAATGCAAGTTGAACGGTGGTCGAACAGTAGTAGCTATTTCAGAAAAACCTTGTATATAGGTTAAATAAACCTAGTTTTAACTTAATTCACCTAACCCATATACACTTATTTAAAACGATGAAGAAATCAATCTTAGGTCTATCTTTAATATTAACATTTGTTGTTAGTGCATCACAGGCTTTTGGCTACTCAAAAAGCCTCGATTTAGGCAAGAGCTTAATTGAAGACGTAGGTGCTTCGGTAAGAATAGGAACACTTGGTGGAAGTATTGAAGTGAACAAGCCGATTAATAAGTATTTAGGTGCAAGGGCTGGTTTCAATTACTTTACTTATGGTACTTCTGAAAAATTAGAAGACGTTAGTTATGATATTGATCTAGAATTCAAGAGCTTTGGGGCTTATCTTGATTGGTATCCATTCAATAGCACTATTCACTTTACTGCGGGTGTTTTAATTAATGGAAATAAGATCGAAGCAGACGGGAAAGCCCAATCTTCTTATAGAGTAGGAAACAACAGCTTTACAGGGGCCGAAGTTGGCACTTTAGATGCCGAAGTTGATTTTAATGCATTAGCGCCATATTTCGGTGTAGGTGTTGATACTAGTTGGGGTGGTGAATCGCAGGTGAGTTTTAATCTTGATTTGGGTATTATTTATCAAGGTGCACCGGATGTTAATATTACTGCAAGTGGAACAGCTGCATCCGATCCGTTTTTTCAATCTAATTTAGCGAAAGAAATTAGTGATTTCGAAGATGACATGAGCTTTTTTAAATGGTATCCAGTTGTTTCAATCGGATTAGGTTATCGTTGGTAGTTCATCGCTTCTTATTTATTTAAATTTTTTAAATGCCTGATTCTTATGGAATCGAGCATTTTTTATTTATATAGGTTGTTTCTTGTTGTAGTTTAATATTTACATTGATTATCAGTCCTTTAAGCTTCATCAGATTTTAATACTTATAGAATAGATTAAACCATTCTATTTATACTTTTAATAATATAATGATAGTAGCTTTCGGGGGAATGTGGCTGAAAATGATTCAGCGGTTAGGGTTGATCACTGTTTTTGGATCGACAGCCTTGTTTCGTAGTTTGACCTACAAGTTTTCTTTACCGAAAGTAGTAGAGCAGATTTACATAATTGGAGTTAAGACTCTACCAGTTGTAATGTTAATATCATTGTTTACGGGTATGGTTCTCGGGATTCAGTTGTACTTAACACTTGTTAAGTTTAATTCAGAGGGTTTGCTGGGAGCAGCGATTGCCCTAACTTTAATACGTGAACTAGGCCCTGTTATTGCGGCTATAATGGTTGTTGGACAAGCAGGCTCTTCGATGGCATCCGAAATAGGGATCATGCGGAACGATGAACAAATTGACGCATTGGAGACAATGAATATTGATCCTTTGAGCTATTTGGTTGGGCCAAGGATTATAGCCGCGATGATTTGTTTCCCAATATTAACTGCAGTTTTTGATTTAATTGGAATTTTCGGTGGCTATCTCACCGGAGTAGAATTACTAGGCTTAGATCCTGGTTCCTATTGGTTTAGGGTTGAAACGCAGGTGAATTTTAGTGATGTGGCGGGTGGCTTTGTAAAGGCTTTTTGTTTTGGAATATTAACAACGGTTATTTGTTGCTATAAAGGGTTTTATGCAAATGTTCATCGAGGATTTGGTGCGAGAGGGGTTAGTGACGCTACAACGTCCGCTGTTGTCATGTCTAGTGTGACCATTCTTGTAGCTGATTACATTATAACATCTATTGTTTTATGAGTAGCGGCGGTACGGAGACATTAATTGAATTTCGCAATGTTTATAAGGCTTTTGGGGAGAAACGCGTCTTAGATGGGGTGGATTTTAAAATTCCAAGTGGAAAAATAACAGCTTTTATTGGTAAGAGTGGTTCGGGAAAGAGTGTTTTGTTAAAGCATATTGCTGGTTTGATGACCCCCGATCGTGGGGAAATTATATATCAAGGAGATTCAACGGAGAAAGCTCGTAGTTCATTCAAAAATAAATTCAGCTACATGTTTCAGAATAATGCATTGCTGGATTCGATGAATGTCTATGACAATGTGGCTCTCCCATTGGTTGAAGAAGGCCGGTTGTCAAAAAGTGAAATTGATGAAAAAATTTCGAATTTGTTTAAATTATTAGATATTCTTGATATTAAAACTCAGTACACTAGCCAGATTTCGGGTGGGATGCAAAAAAGGGTGGCGCTAGCAAGAGCTTTGATTACCGATCCGGAAGTAATATTGTTTGACGAGCCGACCACTGGCTTGGACCCTCTTCGTAAGAATGTTGTCATTAATTTAATTTCGGAATATCAGCTAAAATTTGGTTTTACAGCTGTGATTGTGAGTCATGATATTCCTGATATTTTCTATATTTGTGACCATGTCGTTATTTTAAATGAAGGTAAAATCGGATTTTCAGGGAGTCCATTGGAGCTGGAATCTATTGAAAATGAAACAATAAAGTCATTTTTGAATAGCCAAGAACATTTGCTAAGTGATTTGATGGGACTTTTGCCATGCCTGGAGTTTGATTCTCGGCTAAAATTGTTAGAATCAAGTGACTCTTATTATGTTTCTACTTTTCGTGTTGATGGGTTTGAACGCTTTCGTGAAAAGGTGGGATCTATTGCTAGCGAAAAATTAATAAATGTTCTAGCACGGAATTTTTCGGGTAATCAGTCGGCTGTTAATGCTTGTCGGGCGAATGATAGTTCGATCAGAGTTTGCTTTGAAAATAGAGATGTAAAGGTTAACGATAAAATTATCGATGCGTTGAAAAATGATTCGTTTTTTCAATCACCTTCTTTTTTAAAGAATAGAGAAGGTGTAAGCATAAAATATACATCAAATAAATTGGCTGATTTAAACCAAGAATTAGCGGAAAAAACTTTAGTTAAATTTTAACCTAAATCTGCTGAGTGGATGAAATATAGGAATAATAAATTATGAAAAATGGACGTTTAGAATCGGTTGTTGGAATCTTTATGCTAGCTGGGATCATCGCAGTTAGTTATGTGGCAATAAAACTTGGTGGAATTGATCTGTTTGATGATTCCACTTATATATTGGAAGCAAGATTTAAATCTACCGCTGGTTTGAAGAAAGGGAGTCAGGTGATGGTTTCAGGGGTTGCTATTGGGCAGATTGAAAAAATCGACCTTGATACTAAAGAATTTGTTTCGATTGTGACGTTTCGAATTCCAAAAAACGTCACTTTGGATGATGACACTATTGCGTCAGTGAAATCCAGTGGCTTGATCGGGGATAAGTTTTTAGGGTTATCTCCAGGTGGTTCCGGCGTGGCGTTAGAGCCAGGCGAACGAATTGTTGATACTGAGTCAGCGTTGGATATCGAAGGATTAATCGCTAAATTTGGGTTTGGCAGTGTAGGTGACGAGTAGTAGGCCCAGTCCTATGCTAAATGCTGAAATTTGAGTTAAATCCGCGAAATTTTTAGTCTAATCACGTTGAATTCCTGAATATGTGCAAAATTGATCCAATCGCTTGCATTCGAGCTTGAAATATCTATATTATTACTAATATATTTAATGTGTTTTAGCCTAATTAAAATTATAATTTGTTTTGCTTAAGTTAGTAGACTTAAGCGTAAAAAGTGATGTGTAAGCGAAATGTTTTATTTTTGTGTGTATTGTTGACCTTTATTGCGGGTCGAAGTGGCTTTCTTTTGGCTGATTTGACCGAGCCAATTCCAGGGAAAGGAGATCAGTCGGTAATTTTAAGGCCGATTGATAAGCTTGAGGCTACGGTAGATCGGATATTGAATATTCTGCGGGATATCAAAAGTGGCAAGTCTCTTACGCAGAATAATAGTGTTGAAATTCGAGATGCGATTGAATCCTCTTTTTCGTTTGATCAAATTACGAAAAGGGCTTTAGGCCGTAATTTGGGTAAATTTACTGCTATAGAAGTTGGCGTATTTACTAAAGAGTTTACCACGATGCTTATTAATACGTATGTGGATAAATTTTTGGAATTTAATATTACTAATGTTGCTTTTGAAAAAGAGGTTTTCCTTTCTACTACTAAAATGGAAGTAAAAACTCAAGTTTCTGCAAATACAGAGGGTTTTGCTGTGAGTTATCGACTTTTGAAACTGGAGGACTCCTGGGAGGTTTATGATGTGATTATTGAGGGGGTTAGTTTGGTTGGGAATTATAGAACTCAATTTGACAGTTATTTAGAGCGCGGGTCTGTTTCTAAATTGATTAATCATATTGCAGAGATGAATAAACAACGCGAATAATAATTCAAGTTATTGTTTGATTTTTACTAGTTTACTGAAATGAAATACCCTAAATATAAAACGGTAAGCCTTTTATTGCTTATTTTTTCTTTTACAACTTTGCAGGGGCAACTCGCAATGCAATTTGATCGCCTTTCGAATGATGCAATGGATATTGCTTCGGGGCCTATTGATCGACTTACGACATTAGAGCAAAAAATCCTACAGGTATCGATATTGTCTTCAAGTGTATCTATACCCCATCAAGGTGAAATGATTTACACTGACACCGTTAACCGTTTTGTTGCGAGTGTAGGAGAAATGGCTTCTTCTAGCTTAATGGTGTCTGCTTTGTCGAGTTCTGCGATAGAGAATGAAGTTTTGAGCCAGGGCTTAACCGCTGATTATCCACTTTTTGCTCAAAGTAATATTATCAGTTCTTCTGGTAGGGATGATGTTGACGTTAAGGCTTCGAAAAAGCGAAGTCCAGCAATCGAGTCTAAAAATGCTCAAGTGAAAGATCCTTTTTTTGATGATGACTTTAATGATGATTTTAAAGATGAATATGATGATGCTTTTATCCGAAATTATGACCCTCTTGAGTGGTTAAATCGACCAATGTTTTATCTGAATGATAGAATTAATGAATATGCCTTGGGCCCTGTTTCAAGTTTATACACAACTGTTCTTTCTGAACCGATTAGAGATGGGATTAGTAACTTTTTCCAAAATATAAAATTTCCCATTCGTTTCGTGAATTCCGTTCTACAGGGTGACGATAGTAATGCTGGAATTGAGGTTAATAAGTTTTTATTAAATACGACTGCTGGCATTTTAGGTTTCATTAAGATATCGGATCGCTATGAGTCGTTAGCTAGCACAAAAAGTGAAGATTTAGGTCAAACTTTTGGTCATTGGGGTATCGGTAATGGTCCGTATATTGTTTTGCCAATTTTAGGACCAACGACATTGCGAGATGGCCTTGGCATGTTTGGCGATGGTTTTTTATCTCCGATCAATTACTTAGGAAAAGGTGAGGCATTGGCAGCTAATATTGCGGATGTGATTAGTGGGTTGCCGCAGAATTTGAAGACCTATAAGTCATTAACGAGTAATACGATTGACCCTTATTCCGCATTGCAAGATGCCTATTTGCAGAGGCGTTCAATGCTAGTCGATGAATAGATTAGCTTTTTTTGCTTTCCAATAGTTCCCACTTTTCAAAGGTTTTTTCTAGTGAAGATTCAATTTCTTGAAGTCTAGAATGAATGTCTTCGACCTGTTTTCCCGCTGATTTATAGAAAGTTGGGTCGCTTAATTTAGCACTGAGGGTGCGTTGTTCTTCTTCTAGTTTTTCGATGGTTTTGGGCAACTCTTCAAGTAGCTTGTTCTCTTTATAGCTGAGCTTTACAGGGGTTGACTGTTTCCTTTTTTTTCCTCCATTCGCTTTGTTTGAAGTGTTTTTCGATGATTTGAGTGGATTAAACACTTCGCTGAAATCTCCTGTGCATTCTTTGATTGTGCCGTTCCCTTCGAATGAATACGTACTGGTTGCGACATTGCTTAAGAAGTCTCTATCGTGACTAACTAGTAGTAGTGTCCCTGGAAAATCAACAAGTAGCGATTCCAGTAATTCTAATGTTTCCATGTCGAGGTCATTGGTCGGTTCGTCAAGAATAAGGAAATTTCCAGGTTTCGTGAAAAGTTTAGCGAGTAATAATCTGTTGCGTTCGCCTCCCGATAGCGATTTGACAAGGCTTCTAGTTTGAATAGGGGAAAAAAGGAAATCGCTTAAATATGAAATGATATGACGTGCGTGACCATTGATTATAACTTTATCATTATCACCGGCGACATTGTAAGCGAGTGTCTTGCTTTCATCTAGTGTTTCACGTTTTTGATCAAAATATAAAGTTTCTAATTTTGTTCCAATTAGTATTTCGCCGGAAGATGGTTCTAGATTTCCTAACAGAAGTTCAATCAGTGTGGTTTTACCAACGCCATTGGGGCCAACTAGACCGATTTTATCACCTCGAGAGATCTTGGTGGAGAAATCATCAACAAGTAGCTTGTCGCCATAGGAGAATGAAATATTTTTGGCTTTAATGACATTTGAACCAGATTTTACATGTCCTTGAAGTTGCAATTTTGCATTACCTGATGATTCCCTTCTTTTTTCTCTAGAAGATCTTAGTTCTTTTAGCTTTCTCACACGTCCCTCGTTACGAGTTCTACGTGCTTTTATTCCTTGGCGTATCCAAGTTTCTTCTTGAGCCAGTTTTTTATCAAAGACGGCGTTGTGTTTACCCTCGGTTTCCAAGGCGGTCTGTTTCCTTATCAGGAATGTTTCGTAATCGCATTTCCAGGAGCTGAGTTGTCCGCGGTCTAATTCTATTATCCGAGTTGAGAGTTGCTTGAGAAAGGCTCTATCATGTGTGATGAACAAAATGGATCCACTAAAGTTTTGAAGAAAGGTTTCCATCCACACAATAGACTGTATGTCTAAATGATTTGTCGGCTCATCGAGTAATAATAAATCGGGGTTTGTTACGAGAGCTTTAGCTAAGAGAACTCTTCTCCTTTGTCCGCCAGATAGGTTCTCTATCAAATCATCGTTATCAATTGAAACCGATTTTAAAACGGTTTCAATTTCTGTTTGAAGTTGCCAGCCATTGGATTGGTCTAAATTACTTTGTAGTGCGGTCAATCTATCGGCATCACCATCAGCGTTTATTAAATTATAGTATTCTGAAAGTTGTTTGCCTTTTTCTCCAAATGCTTCAGCGACAATATCAAAGGATTTTCCTGTTAATTCGGTCGGGACTTCTTGTTGTAGTGTCGAAATGGATATGTTTTTATTGATTGTTAGTTCGCCTGAGTCCGGTTTGTATTTTCCATTGATCAGATTGAATAAGGTCGATTTCCCAGAACCGTTTCTTCCTATTAACGCTATACGTTCGTTTTCTCCAATTTCTAGATTGGCTTCATCTAAAAGTAACGGTCCACCGAGGGCGAAAGAAGTGTTTTTTAAACTAATAAGCATAAGTGTGATGTTATGATTTTTTTTTTCAGTAGCAATTTAGAAATGATTTATGAACGAGTCGTTCTTGCGTTTTGTCTAGTCTCGCTATTATGATATGAAATAGTTTTGAGTAATAAGCAGGCAAATTTTGGATCGAAGGCATATTCATATGCGTGCAACGCTATTGTCCAAAAAGATTTGATTGAGTGGGGCATGAATTATTTTGAAGGCGATAAAACTCTTAACCGAGAGATATTAGAGTTTGGTGCAGGAACGGGTTTATTAACCGAAGTCTTACTTCGAAACTATAAGGATGTAACAGCTAGTGATCTTTCTTCTGAAATGGTCAGTGTTGGCGAAAGGACTCGGCCTGAATCGAAGTGGGTGCAAATGGATGCATGGAAACCTTCATTTCATAAGATCGATCGTATTTGTTCCGCTAGTTTACTGCAATGGGCAAATGATCCGACAAAGGTTTTGAAAAAGTGGAAAACATTATTGAAGGAAGGGGGTAGAATGTCTCATTTGTTCTATGTGTCACCTTCATTAAAAGAACTTTATAGTATTGCTGATGATTTGATGCCATTGACTTGGTATAGTCGGGATGAGTGGGAGTGTTATTTTTCTGAAGCAGGCTTTACGATAGATAGATCAGATATTTTTGAAAAGAAGTATGTGTTGAGGAATAGTCTAGAACTTCTTCGCTTGCTGCATGGGATCGGTGCGGTTTATCGAAATCGGAATACAAGCCCTGGGAAACTTCGAAATATCTTAAAGAGATATGACGAAGAATTTTGTTCAAATGATATTGAAATTGAGGGCGTGTTCTCTACATGGGTATTCTATAAAATAGAATGTTCTATAAAATAGAATTGATCTCTACCCAATCAGCATCAATACCTTCGAGCCTGGCTTGATCTTTTTTCTGCAAAAATTTTGTTTTCACCCCCGCTTGAATTTGTGGGATTGTGAATGGGCCAATTTGATTGCCGCCTTTCATTACGAAATACTTTTCTCCAACAGCGACTTCGCTTTCTGCAGGGCTTTGAGAGCTTCCTCCGCTGGTGACAATGACTCCTTCAATATCTTTTAGTGGCATCCAGTCCGCTGCGCCTTCATACCACCCGAAGTCCTCCGCTGTGTAAGTTCCGTTTGCAATATGAGAGTTGATGTCGTCGATTGAAAATGGGCCAACCTGCTCTTCGTTTTGAAATATAAAAATATCCATAGGTAGTTAAGTATAATCGCTTAAGTTGATAAAAATTTAATCGATTATTGAAAAAACACAAATCTTTTAGTTGATTTGATTATAGGCGTTATTATGGCTGAATTATACAAAAACAGATTTGTAATAGCTACGTTTGGTTTGCCGCTCGAGAAAGCCTATCATTAATCGCAATGCCTATGCCATTGTCCGAGCTTTCTTCAAAGAAAATAGTGCTTAAGTCTTGTTGATCAAGTTGTCGGAGTATCGAGAATGTCTCTGCACCTGCTTCTTTTATATTTCCAGCAGGGGATAGTAGTACGCAGAGATTCTTTGATCGGAAAGTCATTGATTCACTTGAAGGTTTTAAGAATACAGCGATTTTTTTTCCTGTTGATTTTTCCCATTTAGCTTCAAGATCTCTGATGCCCTTGAATAGTATTAATTTAGTATTTGGGCTGTAATGCTGAGGGAGTAACCCAGGTGATATTTCGTTGTTTGAGCTGGAATTGGAATTCTCCGCATTATCATGAACCGTACAATTAAGGATTTCGTTGATTTCTTTTTTTGTAATAGGGCCGGGACGAAGAATCGTGGGAACGTCAGATGTTAGATTTAAGACAGTTGATTCTAGACCAAATTCTGCTTTGCCTCCATCTAGTATATAAGGCACTTTATTTCCAAAGGATTCGTAGACGTGATTCGCAGTCGTTGGGCTGATATAGCCGAATGGGTTCGCGCTTGGAGCAGCTAATGCAAGATCCCCTGTTTGTAGTATTTCCCTTAGCAGGGGATGGCTAGGCATTCGGACTGCTACGGTATTTTTATTTGCAGTTATTTTATCTGAAATACTTGGTTTCTTTTGTAATATTATGGTTAGGGGACCAGGCCAAAATTTATCTGAGAGAGCATGGAGTGTTTCTGGGATATAGGCAATGGATTGGAGTTGTTCTAATGAATGGATATGGACAATTAAAGGGTCACTAAAAGGCCTGTTTTTAACTTTGAAAAGCTGAGCTATCGCATCCTCATGGAAAATATTTGCTGCTAAACCGTAAACGGTCTCAGTTGGAACAGCGACAATTTCCCCTTTAGACAACAAAGCAACGACCCTTTTGAGATCGTTGCTTTTACTTGTAAAAAAAGATTTCAATGAAATTTACTTCATCAAGAGCATCTGACGGGCAACTTTAACTTTTTTTGCCATGTCTCTTTGCTGTCTTGGAGTCAATCCTGTGTACTTGCGCGGTAAGATTTTTCCAGTGTCTGTAATAAAATTACGAAAATCGGATACGTCTGTAAATTCCATATCCGCTATTTCTTTTTGTTCTTCTTCGTTTTCTGTTTCCATTTTCCAAATAATTAAATTATTGTTTATTAAGGTTGACCTATAAAATTCAGTAACAGGCATTTTGCAAGTAAATAGTGGATATTCACAGCACTCTTAAGCAGTACTTTTCGTTTGATGTCTTTCGATCTCCTCAGGAAGAGATTATACAAGGCATTCTATCGCAAAGGGATATGATGGTTATTATGCCTACTGGTGGAGGGAAATCACTTTGTTACCAATTACCCGCATTGATGCAGGATGGCGTGACATTGGTGTTTTCGCCTTTAATTTCTTTGATGAAAGATCAAGTTGATACGTTAAAGGCGCGTGGCATTCCCGCCGCAGCATTGAATAGTTCACTTGGTGCTCAAGAGCAGGATGCGATTCACCGTGAATTGACTGAGGGTAAGCTTAAGTTGATCTATATCGCTCCTGAACGAATACGAAACCAGTATTTTATGGAATTGCTTTCAAAGGTTAAGGTGTCACTGATTGCGATCGATGAGGCCCATTGCTTATCTCAGTGGGGGCATGACTTTCGACCCGAATACATGCATATTCCTCGAGTTTTCCCTATGCTGGGTAACCCGCCAGTCGCCGCATTTACTGCTACCGCAACACCTGAAGTCAAATTAGACATTCAGAAGAGTTTACAGCTGAGGAATCCTGTTGAATTTATATCTGGTTTTGCTCGGGCAAATATTAGTTTTCAGGTTGATCAGGTCGATTCGGAATTAGATAAGTATGGAAAGATTGATAAATTAGTGCAGCAGTGGAAAACGGGGATTGTTTATTGTGCTACCCGTAAGAGCGTTGAAAATGTTTTTATGAATCTTCAGGATAGAGGTTATTCCGTTGTAAGTTATCACGGGGGGCTTGATGAAAAGTCGAGAAGTTTTGCCCAAGAACAGTTTATGCGTAAAAAATTTGATGTGGCAGTGGCAACAAATGCATTTGGGATGGGAATTGATAGATCGGATATTCGATTTGTTGCACACTTTGAAATGCCTGGAAGCATCGAAGCTCTATATCAAGAAGCAGGGCGAGCAGGGCGAGATGGTGATGAAAGTGTTTATAAATTACTTTTTAATTACGCTGACAAGCGGGTTCAGGAATTTTTTCTAGAAGGGAGTAATCCTGGGAAAATGTTAATCACTCAAGTCTATGAATTATTAAAGGATAGTTCCGATGAGAAGAATGAAGTTCATTTATCAATTGATGAAATTAGAGAATTACTAGGTAAAAGAGTTAACCCCATGGCTATTGGAACAGCTATTAGTGCGCTTGCTAAAAAACGAAACATCGAACGATTTGATGTCCCTGGTCAGCGGAAGCGAGGGACTCGGATATTAACGCCCCGAGTGCTAGGTTATTCGCTTGATCTTTCGGATAAAGAACTGGAGGAGAAAAAACGGCGCGATGAGAAAAAATTGAAAGCTGTTATTGATTTCGCTTACACGAGTTCTTGTCGTCAGCAATGGATATTGCGGTATTTTGGAGAAGCGGGATCTTCCGCTTGTGTAAACTGTGATAGCTGTAAAAATCGAACTGTATCGACTTTTAGAGCTGGAACCGATGATGAAGCACTTATTGTTAAAAAGTTGTTAAGTGGCATTGCTCGTATGTCAGATCAGCTTGATGATGGATCATGGGTGCCTTCTTTTGGACGTAATAAGATAATTCAATGCTTGTTAGGTAGCAGAGCACAGCCAATCCTTAGCTTTGGATTAGACAAGTTGTCTACGTATGGAATATTAAGTGATGAGAAGAAGAAATATCTCGAAAATTTGTTTAGGGAATTAGAACGTGAAGGGCTTATTCAGACGGTTGAGGGTGAGTTTCCGATGGTAAGCTTAACTTCACATGGCAGCCGAGTTATGTTTGGAAAAGGTGATTATTCTTTGAATTGGCCGGCAAGAGAAACTGCTGTTTTAATTGGTTCTCGTCCGAATAGTTTTTTGGTAAATGCTTCTGATAATTCACAGGGACTCGATGAAGGCTTGTTAAAGAAAATGAAAGACAAGCGTGCTCAGTTGGCACGTGCGAGGGGAGGAGCTCCTAGTTATACTATCTTCCCTAACAAGGTTTTAGAGCGGTTGGCGACTGATAAGCCAACTGATGTTGAAATCGCGAAACAGATTCCGGGAATCGGGGAGGTGAAAGCCCGTAAATTTCTACCAACCTTTTTGAAGATTGTAAAAGAGCATTTAATCTTTGAGGATTAGCCTACTCGAACGGTGTTCGTATTTTAACCATAAAAATCTCTACTGCAACAGGTTGATGATGCGCAGACCCTCTTCTTGGAAGCCGTAAAATTGCACAAGCACAACATCTTTAGGATGCACCCGTAAACTGCGGGATGGAGCAACTGGG
>CAWUTK010000016.1:0-13749 GCA_963924785.1 uncultured Opitutales bacterium | reverse complement strand
TCATCATTGCCTCCAATGAGATTGCAGTAGGCGATAGGTGAATTGCAAGTTTTGGCTGCATGGGTCAAGGTTGAGTTGCGTTCTTTTTCTTTATCAATATGCCAAGGACTCGCAGATAGATTGAGGATTAAATCAGTGGACTGTTTGGATAAATATTCAACAGGATTAAAAGAATAGTTGTGGGTCGTCGGATGGTCGGGATGAACCCAAATGTCTTCGCAAATAGTTATGCCGATTTTTTTGTTTTGGTAATTAACGATAATGGGCTTTTCACCTTTTTGGAAATAGCGATCTTCGTCGAAAACATCGTACGTTGGGAGTAAGCATTTTTTCGCGATATCAGAAATTTCTCCGTTTTGACACCAAGCAACCGCATTGAATATAGGTTTACCCTTTCTATCGTTATTTGGTTGAACAAAGCCAATTAAAGCAGGGGTTTCACCGATGTTCGAAGTGATTTTATTAAGAGTTTCGATGCTTGCTTGGATGAATGAATCTTCTAGGAGTAAGTCTCTTGGAGGGTAGCCACAAACAGCGAGTTCAGGAAAAATAACAATGTCAGCCTTTTGCTTTTTTAAAGATCCATATGCGGCTAATATCTTATCTCGATTTCCCTTAAAGTCACCGACCGTAGTATTGATTTGAGCAAACCCAATTTTCATTTTTCATTTAATGGTTTTTGACTTCGTTTATTAGAAGCGTATCATATTCTTTTTATAGTCAATTCACTTTTAATTACAACATAACTTTTTATGCCTTCATTACAAAATAAACAGTCAAGAGAGGCGGAGTATATCACTGTTCAAGACTTCTATGATTCTTTTCAAGAAGTCTTGCAGCTAGAGATTTTAGCCGGACAGGCTTCAATGAAGCAACCGATTAAAGAAAGGAGTATTAACCGTCCTGCTTTAGCTTTGACCGGTAGGTTTGAACATTTCGCAAGTAACCGTATGCAGTTACTTGGTGCAGGCGAAATGGATTTTCTTTATCGAATGGAGCCCGAGGTTCAGAAAAACATATTGAATACTTTGGCAATGAGGCATGTACCCTGTATTATTATTTCGAGAAACCTTGAGCCGACCGAAATTCTAGTAGAGATATGTGATTTCTTTAGCTTACCTTTGCTTCGCACTAAACTGGGGACAAAGGATTTTACCACGCGTGCGACGGTTTTACTCGAAGAGAAATTTGCTCCTCGAACAAATATTCATGGAACCTTGATGGACATCAATGGTGTAGGGACGCTTATTAGAGGTGAGAGCGGGATAGGAAAGAGTGAGTGTGCTTTAGCGTTGATTGAAAGAGGGCATAGTTTAGTCGCAGATGATTTTGTTTATGTAAGGCGTATTGGTGAGAGAAAGTTGATGGGCACCAGTGCAGAACTGAACCGTGGCTATATGGAATGTCGTGGTATTGGTATTATTAATCTTCCTGAGCTTTTTGGCGTGAAATGCGTGAGGGTTGAAACGAGTGTGGATTTAGTTGTCTCGTTTGTTGAGTGGAAAATTGGACTTGATGAGGACAGGACTGGCTTAGAGGAGAATTTTTACAAAATCCTTGAGGTCGGAGTGCCTATAATGGAGATTCCTGTGCGTCCGGGTCGAGATATGGCACGTTTAGTTGAGGTTGCCGCACTGGTACAGGTGAATAAGGCTATTGGTCATAATTCTGCAGAAGAATTAAATCAAAGATTAATTAAGAAAATGCAGGATGAGCAGGTTTAATCATATAGAATCAAGTAAAAATTTATTTTTGAAGGGAGGGTTATTAACAATTCTTGATAGATTAGTTCAATTGAGGTAAATTTATATAGGTGAAAAATTCCCGAAAGCCCGAGTTTTCAATAGGAAATCAAAGTTGAGGCTGTTTGTTTATTTCGGATTCATTGTGTATAAAAAGTTACTCAAATCCCTATGTTAATAACTTGTTAATAAGTTCAACTTGCCTCACAGTATGAATTTGAGATTACATAGTGACCATACAATTTATTTGATAAAAAATAGATTTAAATAAGAAAGAATCTTTGAAAAAAGTAATTATTTATTGAAAACCTAATTTTTATTCACAAAAACTTAATTATAAACAATTTACATAACATCAATAGAAGGTTGAAAGCAGGGGATGAAAGGATTATTTCGACAGTAAGCATTTTACAAATACATGAAGCACAAAGAAATGAGCTTTTTGATTGTATTGTCGGAAATAAACAGAGAATATCCATTGTGAATAAAACATCTATTGTGATAAAAACTTAATGACATCAGCCGTTGCTAACACCCTCTCCCTTTGGCAAAAAGTCAAAGCTGATCTAAAGACGATGTTCCCATCGGATATTTATGATACATGGTTTCATTCTTTAGATCGTTCTGAAGAAACGAATGACAGTGTTATCATCGAAGTGCCAAATGATTTTACGGCGTTTTGGATTGAAGATAACTATTATGATTTGTTGCAAAAACAATTTGAAGCAGTTGCTGGCAAATCGATCATGGTTGAATTGAGTGTGGTTGATACGATTGATGAAAACGAAAACCTTGCTGATAATCGAGTGGCCTCGACTCTTCCTAAAAACCGTTCTGTTGGCAGAAAGGTGGGTAAAGGTGTAGAACTTCGAGAGGAAGCGTCTAAGAAGCTTAAAATTAATGCTGATTATACTTTCCGCAATTTTGTCGTTGGTTCTGATAACCAGATGGCGCACGCTGCTTGTATGGCTATCGCAAATTCGCCAGCAAGCTCGTATAATCCTTTGTTTCTGTATGGTGATTCAGGATTGGGTAAAACTCATTTGATGCAAGCGGTTGCGCATAGTGCTTATGAGAGAGATCCTAGTTTGACGATATCTTATTTGTCTTGTGAGAAATTTACGAATGAGTTTATTCTTGCCATCCAAGAAAAATCTTTGGTTAAGTTTAGAAAGAAATACCGTAATACTGATATTTTATTAATTGATGATATTCATTTCTTAGCAGGTAAAGAAGGGACTCAAGAGGAATTCTTTCATACATTCAATGAATTACATAATGAAGGAAAACAGATTTTTCTTTCTAGTGATAGACCTCCCCATGAAATTTCTAAATTAAGTGATCGTTTGATTTCACGTTTTCAATGGGGGTTGATGATAGATGTTCAACCACCTGACTTTGAAACGCGTGTGGCTATTTTGAATAGTAAAGCTAAAGCTTTGAATATCAAGTTGCCTGCGGATATTATAAATTTTCTTGCGAATTCAGTAACAAAGAATGTTCGTCGATTAGAAGGCGCATTAATTCGTTTAAATGGTTACACCGCTTTATCTAAAAGGGCAATTGACGTTTCAGTAGCTGAACGCCTATTGGAAGATATTTTGCAGGAAGAGTCTCGAAACAAAATTTCAATTGAGCGTATTCAGAAAAAAGTTTGCGAACACCATCATTTAGGTTTGGCAGATATGAAGAGCCGCCGTCGTCCAAGAGATATCGCGTTTCCTCGTCAAATCGCTATGTATTTATGTCGAACGTTAACCGGGTTTTCCCTTCAAGAAATAGGTGATTCTTTTGGAGGAAGAGATCATGGAACAGTGATTCATGCCTGTAAAATCGTTGAAGATATGATGGAGCAGCAAGATACGGTTAAGAGAACTGTTGGCTATCTTTCTAAGCAACTTTCATCGTCATCAAGTAATTAGAAAAATGGAATTAGATAATTCTCAGAAGGAAGCTATTCGAGCTTGGGTTAATGAAGGTTTGAATCTTTCCGATGTTCAAAAGAAGATTGAATCAGATTTTGATTTGAATATGACCTACATGGACGTTCGCTTTCTTGTAGATGATTTAGAAATTGATTTATCAGTTCAAGATCCAGAAGAAGTTGATGAGCCTGAGTTTGAAGAAGCAGTCATTGAAGGAGTGAGTGTTGACGTTGATGTTGTCACTCGCCCTGGAACGATGGTCAGTGGTAGCGTTCATTTTAGTGATGGTGTTCGTTGTGATTGGCAAATGGATTCAACTGGTCGTCTTGGTATTGTTCCAGGGCAAGAAGGTTATCAGCCTTCAGAGGAAGATCTTAAAGACTTTCAAGCTAAGCTTCAACAAGAGCTTCAGAAGAAAGGTTTTTAGGCATTCTTTAAGTAGAGTGTTTGCTAAACATAGGCGATTTCATATTTTATAATATGTCTTCAACGTCAAAAAGCTTTGAAATTTCAAAGTACTTGGTTCCTTTTCTTGTTTATGCGTTGTCTACATTCGCATCGATTTTGGCTTTTCCGCCTTTTGATGTCTCCGAACTAGCATTTGTTTTTATTTCACCCTTTGTGTTTTGGGTGTTTTTTAATCCTTCGTTTAAACAGTATTGGATTACCAGTGCTTGTTTTTCTGTTTCGTCTTGGTGTGGTTTATTGATTTGGCTGAGGAATATCGGAGACTATGTGCATACGGGTGGCCCTTTTATTGGTTATTCTGCGTTGATTCTTCTAGCGACGCTCGTTGGTTGCTTTTATTTTGTTTGGTTATTGGCCGTATATTGGGTGATTCCTCGTATGAAAACAAAGAAAGCGCTACATCGAATGTTTGCAGTATTGGGTTTAGCTGGGCTTTGGGTTGTTCTGGAGTGGGTAAAAACATTCTTTTTATATGGGTTCCCATGGTTACCTTTGTCGGTTAGCCAATGGAAGAACCCTGCAATCTTGCAAATAGCTGCTTGGACGGGAGGGTATGGGATATCTTTCTTATTAATCCTTTTTAATATCACCATACCTTTGTTTATTCGCCATATAACATCGAGGAATGTGCGACTGAAAAATAATGGCCGATTTTTGAAACGACTTTGTCCCGAATTTTATTTTACATTGGGATGTCTCTTGTTGGCGATAATGGTGTTTGTTAGGAGTTGGCCAGCTAAGCAAATACAGGCAGAGGCATTTGAAGTTTGTGTTATTCAGCCGAATATCCCCCAGCTTGTAAAGTGGGACATCGACGAAGCGACTCGAAACTGGTCACAATTGAATGATGAAACACTGAAGTCTTTAACGGATGAAGATGAACGACCTTTGCCGGAGTTATTCCTTTGGCCGGAAGCAATAACTCCAACTGCAGTCGATGATGATCCGGTGATGAGGCAACTGGTAGAAGAAACGGTAGATCGTTTAGATCGCCCGATCTTAATGGGCAATTTATCATTTAGGGATAATAGAATTTACAATGGCATTTTTGTGGTTGAGCCAGAAGTGGGTTTAAAAAAAGAATTCTATGCAAAGCGAAAACTCGTTCCGTTTGGAGAATTTATCCCCTTGAGAAAGTATATCCCATTTGGAAAAAATATTTTCACTGGGTGGGATGTTACCTCTGGTGATCGTCCCGGAATATTAGAGGTTAATATGAAACATCGGAGTCGCCCCAAAGATTTCCCAATGGTGACATTTAAGGCAGGAACCTTGGTCTGCTATGAAGATGTTTTTCCTAATTTAGCAAGAGAGACCGTAAAAGCAGGGGCTGATTTCTTATTTGTAGCAACGAACAACTCTTGGTTTGGTGAAGAGGGGGCCGCTTATCAGCATGCCGCCCATTCCGTTTTGAGAGCAGTGGAAACGCGTAGACCTGTTATTCGTTGTGGAAATGCTGGTTGGAGCGGTTGGATAGATGAATTTGGTATGATTCGTGATGTGCTGGAAGAAGATGGGACCATTTATACAAAAGGTTATAAAACGATGAAAATCAGCAGATACCTAAAGTATTTAACGAGTAAAAGTTTTTATGTTCAACATGGCGATTGGTTTATTTTTATTTGTGCGTTTTTTGCTATTAGATGTTTTGTTATTTTTAGAAAAATAATTCCCGATGGAAGTGGGTATTAGTCTTTAACTGAGGAGAAATAAAATACTTTTTGAATAAGGAAATTAAGAATTAAGGAACATGTTCGAAATTATTCCTATTTTCTTATTCAAGTATTTTTGTGTGCCATGTGAAGTTTGTTCTAAAAAATAATATCATGACAATGAATATACATCATTCCTTTTCGGGGCACAAAAAAACCGCTTTCGTTTAGGAAAGCGGTTTTTGAAAAACTGGAAGTTTGAAAATTAACTACTTAGTTTAACTCCTGCTTGGATGATTCCATCAAAGCTAGATGCTTTAAGCGCTGCACCGCCGATTAAACCACCGTCGATGTCAGTTTGAGCGAGAAGTTCGTCAGCATTTTCTGGTTTCATTGAACCCCCATAAAGGATCCTGATTTTATCAGCTGTTTCTTGTCCAAATTGATCAGCGAGAAGTTGACGAATCGAGGCATGAACTTCTTGTGCCATTTCTGGAGTGGCTGTTTTACCTGTTCCAATTGCCCATACCGGTTCGTAAGCGACAACGATGTTTTCTGCTTTATCTGCTGGGGCATCAACAAGCCCATTCTTCATTTGTGAAGTGATGACTTCTAATGTTTTCTCACCTTCACGTTCTTCAAGTGTTTCACCCACGCAAAAAATCGGTTTCAAATTATTTTCTAGA
The DNA here is from genome assembly GCA_963924785.1 of uncultured Opitutales bacterium. Taxonomy (GTDB): domain Bacteria; phylum Verrucomicrobiota; class Verrucomicrobiia; order Opitutales; family CAJWYM01; genus CAWUTK01. The sequence continues at coordinate 7,276 of CAWUTK010000016.1, read as the reverse complement.
GCTGCTAACACTTTTTTATTTACGATGGTATCAGTTTCTCCGTAGTAGGCGCGGCGCTCACTATGACCCAAGATAACAAAAGTTGCATAAAGGTTACGAAGCATTTCTGCTGAAACTTCCCCTGTGTATGCACCTGAAGGTTCGGCGCACATGTTTTGTGCACCAAGGTAAAGATTGGTTTCAGCTGTTATTTTTCCAACACTTTCAAGTGCTGTAAATGGAGGGCAAACGGCGATGTTTACGACAGACTGATTGCCTGATGTTTGGTTTATTTCTTTGATTAAATCAAGGGCTTCGGAAGTGTTTTTGTTCATTTTCCAGTTGCCTGCGATTAAGTATTTTCCTGTTTTCATAATATTTAAATGTATTAACGTTCTAAATGGTTTCTAAAGCTGCAACACCAGGGAGTTCTTTCCCTTCAAGGAATTCTAAACTAGCCCCACCGCCTGTGCTCATGAAAGTTACTTTGTCTGAATATCCACTTTGGTTAATGGCTTTAACTGAATCGCCGCCACCAATAATCGAAATAGAATCACCTTCGGCGATCGTTTCAGCTATGGCAAATGTGCCCTTTGAGCAGGTTTCGATTTCAAAGATTCCCATTGGGCCATTCCAAAGAATAGTTTTTGCGGATTTTAATTCTTTTTTATAAAGTTCTATTGTTTTTGGTCCAATATCAACTCCTTCCCAGCCGTCTGGAATATTATTTTCAGCATATTGTGTGTTGCCGACAGTTCCAGCACCGAAGTCGATTGAATCAACAACTAAATTATCTACGGGTAAAAGGAATTTTACACCTTTTGCTTCAGCTTTAGCTAGGGCTTCTTTTGCGACGGAAACTTTGTCGGGTTCACTCAAGCTGTCACCAATAGTTCTCCCTTGTGCAAGAGCGAATGTGTAAGCCATTGCGCCACCTATAAGAATCGTGTCAGCTTTATCTAATAGGGAATCGATAACTTTGATCTTGTCACTAACTTTAGCGCCACCAAGAATTACAGTTAACGGCTTTACTGGGGTGTTCGTCTTTTCTCCTAGAAACGCTAATTCGCGTTCAACCAAAAGGCCTGCAACTTTAATTGGAAGAAGCGCTGCAATGCCTGCAGTCGAAGCGTGTGCCCTATGAGCTGTCCCAAATGCATCGTTGACATAGGCATCTGCGAGTTTTGCTAGTGATGCGCAGAAGTCTGGATCATTCTTGTCTTCTGCAGCGTGGAAACGCAAATTTTCAAGCAATAGGATTCCGCCGGACTGCAGCGCATTTGCTGCAGTCTCGGCTTCTTCTCCTATGCAATTGTTAACAAACTGAACAGGAGCGTTAAGTAAGTCTGCTAAATCTGCCGCGACAGGTTTGAGACTGAACTCGCTGTTCACTTGTCCTTTAGGTCTACCTAAATGGCTCGCTAGAATAACCTTGGCACCTTGTTTGACGAGATGCTGTATTGTAGGGAGCGCAGCCTTGATACGAGTGTTATCTGTTATTTTTCCGTCCTTGCTCATTGGTACGTTGAAATCAACGCGAACAAAAACTTTTTTACCGGATAAGTCTACGTCTTGGACTGTTTTAATTTTAGGCATGACCGTAATATAATATTTTCTAGATTATAGGAATTTTTTAACTTTTTGGATAAGATCAACGCAACGGTTGCTGTATCCCCACTCATTGTCATACCAAGATACGAGCTTGAAGAATTTGTCAGTTAATCCCATTCCTGAACCTGCATCAAAGATAGATGAGTGTGTGCAGTGAATGAAATCACTTGAGACAACTTCATCTTCTGTGTAGTCAAGAATTCCCTTAAGAGAACCTTCTGAAGCATCTTTCATTGCTTTACAGATTTCTTCATAAGAAGTGCTCTTTTTAGTGCGAACAGTTAAATCAACTACAGAAACAGTTGGAGTTGGAACACGGAATGACATACCTGTTAGCTTACCATTAACTTCTGGTAATACTAAGCCAACTGCTTTAGCGGCACCAGTAGTAGAAGGAATGATGTTTAATGCAGCTGTTCTTCCACCTTTCATGTCTTTTGGTGAAGGGCCATCAACCGTTTTTTGAGTCGCAGTATAACTGTGAACTGTAGTCATTAGGCCTTCTTCTACACCAAAATTGTCTAAAACAACTTTAACCATAGGAGCTAAGCAATTTGTCGTACAAGATGCATTCGAGATAAGGTCGTGTTCCGCAGTTAATTCGTGGTCATTTACGCCAAGCACAACTGTTTTAACATCGCCTTTAGCTGGTGCTGAAATGATTACTTTCTTTGCGCCTGCTTTTAAGTGACCTGCAGCTAGTGTGTCTTGAACGAATAAACCAGTTGATTCTATAACGATATCAACGCCTAATTCACCCCAAGGAAGTGCTGCTGGACCTTCTCTAACTGCAAGGCATTTGATCTTGTGCCCGTTAACATTAAGAGTGTCACCATTTTCACACTCAACTGTTCCGTTGAAACGTCCTTGTGTAGAGTCATATTTTAATAGGTAAGCAAGATTTTCTGCTGGAACAAGGTCATTGATTGCAACAACTTCGATGTCGCTACCAAAAAGCCCTTGGTCTACTATTGATCTAAATACTAATCTGCCGATTCTGCCGAATCCATTAATCCCGATTTTTACTGCCATGTTATTTTACTGTTTTATTGTTTATGATAATTAGCTCTCTTCATTTTTGAATGGGAAAGCTATGTTTTAATAGGCCTGTAGTAATACAGGCTTGTATTCTAAAAGTGTTATGTGAGAGGGTCATTACATGATTGAATCCAACATTTACAAGCAAAATGAATCAATTTAGCCGTAAACTTTAAAAGAATAATAATCAAACAATTGCGCATTATGAAAACTTATCAGGAAACAATTACTATTAGTACCACTAAAAAAGGAACTTTCGAGTTTACTGAGCGCTTACATCAAGCCGTGAAGTCAAGTGGTTTGAACCTTGGGCAATTAACGATTTATTGTCGGCACACGAGTTGCAGTTTATTGATAATGGAGAATGCAGACCCCTCGGTGAGAGATGATTTAGATTATTATATAGAGAAGCTTGTTCCAGAATCTGATCCAAATTATACGCATATTTATGAAGGTAAAGATGATATGCCTGCTCACATAAAGACAGCATTAACAAGAACTTCTGAATTAATCCCGTTTTCTGATGGCAAATTGATGCTTGGAACGTGGCAAGGTGTGTTTTTGTGGGAACATCGGGCGAGACCCCATCAGAGAGAGCTTGTTTTGTCTATTGTGGGGGAATAAGTAACTGCTTTGCAGTTGCATCGAGATTTTAAAAACTTTAGATTTCATTCAATTCATTCATGAAATTTCTTCTATTAAACTGTTTCTGTATTTTGCTACTTGGGCTTAGCTCTTGTAAAATGGTAGAAAAAAATGTCCTTTCTGAGACAGATGAAAAACATTACCAGCGTGCTTTAAGCTTAAAAAGACAAGGGCGTGAGCTTGAATCTTTAGGCGCTTTTTTGAAAGTTGTTGAAAAAAGAGAACAAGCCCCTCAGTCGCACTTAGAGGTTGGGCGGCTTTACCTTGATCTTGTGCAGGATCCGATAATGGCAATTTACCATTTTCGTAAATTTATTGAGTTTAGGCCTGATTCGAATGAGTCCCCTATTGTTCGTCAGTTAATCGAAACGGCAGAAAAAGCTTTTTTAAAAAAACTCCCTGGAAAGCCCTATGAAAGTCAAATTGAGAAATTTGATTTGGAGAAAAAAGTTGAGACATTGAAAAGAAAAAATGAAGGGTTGCAGTATGATTTGGCGGAAAAGATAGCCAGTTTTCAAAAATTGAAAAATAAGATAGGTGCCTATGAAGCCTCAATTGCCCAATCTTCACAGCAACCAGTTGTTAATCAGACGTATCGGGGAATTGAAGAAGAAACTGTGACTGTTAGTCAATGGGGAAGTCAAGAACCTGTTCAGCAGGATAGTAATGGAATCCCAATTTTCACGAGTGGAGAAGATGAATCCATTCGCCAGAGACCGCAACGTATGCATACTAATCCGAGTGTAAAGAAACCTGCTGCGGTTAAAAGCCGTAAATACGTCGTCGTTTCGGGAGATAGTCTTTATAAAATTAGCAAGAAACTGTATGGGACCGCAAAGGGCTGGACCTCAATTTATGAAGCAAATAAACAAAAAATGAAAAGTGCTACCGATTTAAAAGTCGGTCAGGAGTTACTCATTCCTTAAAAGAGTCTTTTTCCCTAATTAATCATTTTTTAAATATTCAAACTAAATATAATTATCTCATGAAATTCAAATTATTAGCCTTAGTTCTCCTTTTAATTCATAATGTTGTTTTTGCAGAAGAGGATGCTTTGGAAACAGAAATGGATCTGATCGCATATAAATTCGTGAAACAGGTTCAGTGGAGTGATAGTTCATCAGCAGATTTCCAGGATTTTGGTGAAAGTTCGGGCATATCGTTTAGCTTGTTGCTTCATTTTGGAGATGGCGCTTTCCGCAAATTATCACCGGAAGATAGTCGAGTTAAGGTTCACAGGAAAAGAGATGGAAAGGTAGTGTCTGTTCCTATGCTACTGGGGACGAATGATTATGAATATATTATAACGCCCCATCCGTCGGATGGCAGCTATATCATAGACGTTAATATAAATACGGATCGGTTGAAAACACTCGATTCTCATTTTGAGATACATGGTCAGATTGCAGCGATTCTACCGGATGAGGAAGATGTTTTGTATAGTCGGAAAATTCCGATGCAGATAGGCGCAAAAATTTCTTTGGGAGATGATCAGTTTAATTTTATTGTAGCGGGAGTTCAGATTCCTAGAGATTCCGATAGCGCGGTTACTTTAACGTTAAGAAGTGAGGGAGAGCAGCGGGATTTAACTGATATAAATTTTTTGGATGCAGATCTTGAAAATATAGAATCAATTAAAGGAGGAATTGTTGGTTACACTTACGGAGATAAAAATATTAAGAATAGATTGTATACATTGAATCGGAGACCAGATGAGTTTGTTTTGGCAGTGGCTCATTTAACTCGATCTAAATTAGTATATATCCCATTCGTTTTGTCATCGAAGCAGTCTGTAGTCGGAAAATAGTTCCATTTGTGAATTTGGAAACGATTATAAAAAGCTAGTTATTTTCAAAGGTGAGTATTTGTATATTGTATGTCTAAGTCAGGAGGCAGTTCGTCGTGGCTTGATGAGAAAAAAGATGAATTAGAAGCCTTTGCGGTAGATATTGTTTATGATCGGCATGAAGGTTGGCGGAGCAAGCTACTTGCCGGTTTCTTAAAACAACTTTCTCGAATTTTTAGTTTTGTCGTTCAGGCCAGATATTTTTTATATGAAAAAAGGATCTTTCGCGATAATGCCCTTGGATGCTTAGTGGTAGTCGTCGGGAATTTAACCGTTGGAGGGACGGGTAAAACTCCAGTTGTTGAACGATTTGCACGAACGTTGAAAGAAAGAGGGCGTAAAGTTGTTATTTTGAGTCGTGGTTATAAAAGCAAAAAAGAGTCTATTTATTCTAAAGTGTGGAGGTGGTTGACTCATCAAGAGGCGGCACCGCCAAAAGTGGTGAGTGACGGTGAGAAAATACTAATGGGATCAGATCTTGCTGGAGATGAACCTTATATGCTGGCGAAAAATTTGCCTGGTGTGCCTGTTCTGGTAGATCCTAACAGGGTTAAATCAGGAGAGTATGCGATTAAGCATTTTGGAGCAGATACACTGATTTTAGATGATGGATTTCAGTATTTACCCTTACGAGGCCGCATGAATTTACTGCTCATTGATAGTACCAATCCTTTTGGTAATGGGCATTTGTTGCCGAGAGGTATTTTGAGGGAGCCAATCAAGCACATTAAGCGGGCCTCCTATGTTTTTTTAACAAAGTCACAGGGCCGCCCTGATCCTAAGTTAATAGAATTGATTAAGTCACATAAACCTGATGTTGAAATTATTGAATGTAAGCATGAGCCACAGTTTTTAAATCAGGTTAATGGTGAAGACCGTAAGCCTTTAGATTTCCTTAATGGATTGAAAGTTGCGGCTTTTAGTGGAATTGCGTCTCCTGAAAGTTTTAAAGAGTTTTTAGTGGATTTAGGAGCGGAGGTAGTCTTCTTTAAGCATTTCTTGGATCATCACCGATTCACTTCTGATGAGTTGGGTGAATTATATCAAAGTGCAAACACAAGTGGTGCCGAGATCATTGTTACAACAGAGAAGGATGCTGTAAGAATCGAAAAGGAAGGAGACGTTGGGCTACCTTTTTATTATTTGCGTTTAGAGATTAGAATTTTACAGGGTGTAAAGGATTTTGATAGTGCAGTGGATCGTATTTGTTTTCCAAAAACAGAAATTAACGCAACGAAGAGGTTTTAGATATGTGGTTGTTTCGTAACTTCAGATTTCTTAAAAGCCGTTCTTTGCAGAGCAAATTAAACTTAATCCTATTTGTAACAAGCTTTTCATCAGTTACATTGGCGACAGTAGCTTTTATTTTATCCGATGCACACAATTTCCGAGAAAGCTTGTCCGCCGAGCTCGAGGAAACCGGGCAAGCGCTTATTGATAATAATTTACCTTTTTTGTTTCTATCTGACTATGAGTCAGTTGAGAGAAGTTTACGTGAGGTCATTTTAAGTCCGTATGTTGAGTATGCCTGTTTGTTAAATAACCAGAGTGTAATGCTGGCAGAATATTCAAAAAATATTGAGGTAGAAAAAATCCAGATCCCTGATGGCAAAAACGAAATGAAACGTTTTACCGATAACCATTTTGAATTAGTTATGGCGGTGAATGAGGAAATGGGGCCGAATGGGGAATTGAAAAAAATTGGGGCTTTATATATTCGTTCAAGTTTAGCGGGGTTTGAAGAAAAAAAGCGTGAATTGATAGAAATTGGAGGTCTGATTATTTTGATTTCTATAGTTCTTATTTATATCATTTCAAACATAATGCAGCATTTTATATCATTCCCCATTCTCTCTTTAAGCAGAATTGCTGAAAAAATTTCCAAGGAGGGTAATTATGATCTGCGAGGATTAAAGTATAGCGATGATGAGATTGGTAAATTGGTTGATCATTTCAATGAAATGTTAGATCAGATACAGTATCGAAGCAAAGAATTGGAAGATATTCGTAGTAATTTGGAAGGAATTATTAAGGAGAGAACCGCTAAGTTGGTTGGGGAAATGGATGAACGCAAAAAGCTAGAGGGGAAATTGGTTAGTATTGTTGATGAGTATCAACGGTTATTACATAATAATCCTACTACAATTTTTAAATTTA
>CAWUTK010000015.1:0-12931 GCA_963924785.1 uncultured Opitutales bacterium | reverse complement strand
ATCTGTTCCTGTATCACCACCACCAATAACCACTACATCTTTGTCTTTTGCAAAAATGGGTGTTTCAGATGCATCGTAATTGTTGTCTAAAATTGTTTTCGTGTTTGAGGTAAGGTATTCCATTGCGTAGTGGACGCCTTTCAACTTTCTTCCTGGAGCTGGCAGGTCCCTTGCTTTTGTTGCACCGCAACACATGACGATCGCATCGAATTGATCTCTAACTTCTTGAATAGGGTAGTTCTTTCCAATTTCAGCATTTGTTACAAATGTGATACCTTCTTCTTCCATGATCTTCACACGGCGTTCGATAACTTCTTTCTTATCAAGTTTCATGTTCGGAATACCATACATGAGAAGTCCACCAATACGATCCGCTCGCTCGTAGACTGTTACTAAATGACCTGCTTGATTGAGTTCATCTGCACACGCTAAGCCCGAAGGGCCAGAGCCAATGATTGCGACTTTTTTACCCGTTCTTTTTGCGGGAACAGATGGTTTCATCCAACCTTCTTCGTACCCTTTATCAATGATTGCACATTCAACATTTTTAATGGTTACTGGCGGGTCAATAATACCAAGCGTACACGCACCTTCACAAGGGGCAGGGCAAACTCGACCAGTAAATTCTGGGAAATTATTTGTTTTTAATAGTCTTGCAAGTGCTTCTTCCCAACGATCATTGTAAACAAGGTCATTGAATTCTGGGATGAGGTTGTAAATCGGACAACCACTCGCCATGTTGTTTATCAATATCCCTGTGTGGCAAAACGGTGTTCCGCAGTCCATACAACGGGAACCTTGAATTTTGACTTTCTCGTCATCACGATGTTCGTGGATTTCTTTCCAATCCTTAATGCGCTCTAATGGTGAACGATCAGGAATAGTTTCTCTTTTATGCTCAATGAAGCCAGTTGGTTTTCCCATGGTCTTATAAAATTATGATTAATGAATAGATTGGATTAATGGCCTGCTTTGACGTTTTCTTCGAATGCCGCTTGAATTGCATCATCGCCCTTTAGACCTTGCTTCTCTGCTTTTTCGATTGCGTTAAGAACGCGTTCGTAATCAGCAGGGAGAACTTTAATGAATTTTGAAAGAACATTGTCCCAGTCATCCAAGATAGACTGCCCTTTGACACTTCCCGTTAACGCAACATGTTCTTTGATTAGATCTCGAATTTCTTCGATTTCATTATCTGAACGATCAGATAGACATGAAAGGTTTACCATACCAGGGTTGAGTAAATCCTTTTCGAAATTACCAATTTCATCATAGATATAAGCAATTCCACCTGACATACCTGCACCAAAATTCCGGCCTGTTTTACCCAGACAAATAACTTTTCCGCCGGTCATGTACTCGCAAGCATGATCGCCAACTCCTTCTACGATGGCTGTAGCACCACTGTTTCTTACACAGAATCTTTCACCAGCAATACCCGCAATAAAGACTTTACCCGCAGTTGCACCGTATAAGGTTACATTGCCAGTAATGATGTTTTCTGAAGCTACGAATTTTGAACCTTTTGGTGGATAAACAACGATCTTCCCCCCTGATAAACCTTTACCGCAGTAATCATTCGTGTCGCCTTCAACGGTAAGAGTAATTCCATTGGGAACAAATGCACCCAAGCTTTGTCCTGCGGAACCTTTGAAGTTTAACTTAATGGTGTCTTCTGGTAATCCATTAACCCCATGACGTCTTGAAACTTCTGCTCCAAGCATTGTTCCGACAACACGATTAGTGTTGATGATAGGAAAACTTGCTTCAACTGCTTTGGCATCTTCTAATGCGGGCTTACAAACTTCTAATAAATGAGTGCGGTCTAAGGCTTGATCAAGTAAGTGATCTTGATCCTTTGTGCAATAGGTTCCCACTTCAGGTCCTACTTTAGGACGATAAAGGATTTTCGAGTAGTCTAATCCTTTAGCTTTCCAGTGTTCAATTGCATGACGCATTTCGAGTTTATCGCATCGGCCCACCATTTCTAAAATATTACGGAAACCTAATTGAGCCATAATGGTCCTCATTTCTTCCGCAATAAACATCATAAAGTTAACAACGCTGTCTGGGTTTCCTGCGAATTTTTTTCGTAATTCAGGGTTTTGTGTAGCGACTCCAACAGGACAAGTGTTTTTCTGGCAAACACGCATCATTATACAACCTAACGTAACGAGAGGACCTGTTGCAAAACCGAATTCTTCTGCACCTAGAAGACACGCTATGACGACATCACGACCTGTCTTTAATTGTCCATCCACTTCAACTCTTACACGACTTCTCAAGTCATTTAAGAGAAGTGTTTGGTTTGTTTCAGCTAGACCGAGTTCCCATGGGGCACCCGCATGTTGAATACTTGATCGTGGTGATGCACCCGTTCCGCCATCGTAACCAGAAATCAGGATTGTGTCTGCTTTACCTTTTGCAACACCAGAGGCAATTGTTCCAACACCGACTTCTGAAACGAGTTTAACATTAATTCGAGCTTTAACGTTAGCGTTTTTTAGATCATGGATTAACTCAGCCAAATCCTCAATCGAGTAAATATCGTGATGTGGAGGAGGGGAGATTAATCCAACTCCAGGTGTTGTCCCCCGAGTTTTTGCAATAGCAGGTAATACCTTGTGTCCTGGAAGCTCGCCACCTTCACCGGGTTTTGCCCCTTGAACAATCTTAATTTGAATTTCATCCGAGTTAACCAAGTAATAGCTGGTTACGCCAAAACGCCCAGAAGCCACTTGTTTAATCGCACTTCGACGTAAATCTCCATTTGGATCAGGTGTGAAACGATCAATGTCTTCGCCACCTTCTCCTGTGTTTGATTTGCCTCCCAGGCGATTCATGGCAATGGCAAGCGCTTCGTGAGCCTCTTTGCTGATCGAACCATAAGACATGGCACCTGTTTTAAATCGTTTAACAATTTCAGTTGCCGGTTCAACTTCTTCAATCGGGATGGATTTACATTTTCCAAGGTTGAAATCCATTAGCCCTCTGAGAGTGAAAGCTTTTTCTGCTTGGTCATTGATTTCGTCAGAATATTCTTTGAAAATCGCTTGGCTTCCAAGTTGAGTCGCTTTCTGAAGTTTATGAATAGTTGTTGGGCTGAATAAATGTCGCTCGCCTGTTGCTCTCCACTGATATACTCCACCTGGATCGAGAGGATCTTCAATGTCTGCTCTTTCAGCGTAAGCTTTATTGTGCCTAAGTAAGGCTTCTTTGGTTATCGCGTCGATTCCAATTCCTTCAACTCGTGAAGCTGTTTTTGTAAAATAACGTTCAATTAGTGCGTGGCTTAATCCAATTGCTTCAAAAATTTGTGCACCTCTGTAACTGGCAACTGTTGAGATGCCCATCTTTGCCATTGTTTTGGTAACACCTTTGATGTTGGCCTTAATAAAGTTTTTGCAGGCTGTTTCTGGATCGATTGTTATTTCACCTGTTTTGCACATGAACTTAACCGTTTCGATTGCAAGGTAAGGATTGATTGCGTCAACGCCGTAGCCTAATAAAAGAGCAAAATGCTGAACTTCTCGTGGTTCCCCTGACTCTAAGATAATGGAAACCTTGGTTCTTGTTCCACTGCGAATTAAGTGGTGATGAAGTCCTGATACAGCCAACAATGCCGGCATTGCCGCATTGTTCTTATCGATATCTCTATCAGAAAGAACGAGAATGTTAACATCATCATTAATGGCTTCATCTGCCATTTCAAAAAGGTCTTCAAGTGCTGCTTCAAGCCCACGCCCAGCCATATGTGGTTCTGCAATTCCGCCATGACCTGCTTCAAGCCCTTCTGCTTTAGGTTCGAATGTTATGGGTAAGGTCGCAGATCTGAATCCATCTTCTTCGATTTGTCGAAGTTGCTCTAAGCGAGAATTGCCGATTATTGGATTTTCCAATTTAATCATTTTACAACTGTCTGCATTCGGATTAATGAGATCGCCCTCAGACCCAATAAAAGTAACGGTCGCAGTGATTAATTCTTCTCTGATGGGATCAATCGGTGGATTTGTGACCTGTGCAAACAATTGCTTGAAATAGTTATACAGAGGTTGTGTTTGGTCAGACAGAACAGCGAGGGGAGCATCATTGCCCATTGATCCAAGTGGTTGTATGCCGTTTTCGGCGCTGGGCCCAATTTGAAAACGGATGTCTTCGTAGGTATATCCAAACGCTTTTTGTCTCTGAACTAGAGTTTCTTCAACAAGCCCTTTCACTTTTTCCGGATCCATTATTGGTAAGTCCTTTTCGTGAATTAGGTTTTCTTTTAGCCATTCGCCGTAAGGGTGTTCTGATGCAATACTTTCTTTAAGTTCCTCATCATCAATAATTCTTCCTTCTTCCGTATTGACTAAGAACATTTTCCCTGGCTCTAAACGCCCTTTTTTAACGATTGTTAAGGGATCGATTTCAGGAATGACACCCACCTCGGACGCCATAATGACTAAATCGTCATCTGTTACATAATAGCGAGAGGGGCGCAGTCCGTTTCTATCAAGAATTGCACCAATAGAAGTGCCGTCACTAAACGCAATAGAAGCAGGACCATCCCATGGTTCCATTAAACACGCATGGTATTCATAGAAGTCACGCTTAGTCTGGCTCATTGTTTGGTGACGTTCCCAGGGTTCAGGAATCATCATCATCACAGAGTGGGGAAGTGAGCGACCAGTGAGCGTTAAGAACTCAAGTGAGTTATCGAAATTTTGAGAATCGCTACCCCCGTCACGTATAACTGGAATAATTCTCTTTAAATCTTTTCCGAAGAGATCGCTTTCAACGACCATTTGTCTGGCATGCATCCAGTTTTCGTTGCCGCGCATGGTGTTGATTTCACCATTGTGACTGACATAGCGGAAGGGCTGAGCACGAGGCCAACTAGGAAATGTATTCGTACTAAACCTAGAGTGAACTAAAGCCATTGAGGACTCAAAGTTTTCTTGGTGGAGATCGGGGAAATAGGTCGAAAGTTGACTAGTTGTTAACATCCCCTTGTAGATCATTGTCTTCGAAGAGAATGACGTGAAATAAAAATAGCATTCTTTGTCAGCTCCTGTGTAATGAACACGGTGATGAGTTCTACGACGAAGGATATAGAGTTTTCTTTCGAATTCTAAATCAGTTAATCCGTCTGGTCTGTTAATGAATACTTGCTTCGTTAGTGGTTCGCAGCCCTTAGACGCTTTTCCTAATGTTGAGTTTTCAACGGGGACGTCGCGCCACCCTAGTAGTTCGAATCCTTCTTGCTTTATCGTTTTTTCAACAACTTCGATTTCTCTTTGGCATTCTTTTTCGAATGGGGAAAGGAAAACCATGCCAGCACCATATGTGTTTTCAGCAGGAAGATCGAATCCGAGTTTTTTGCATTCTGTTTTAAGGAAAGAATGAGGAATTTTCATGAACATACCGGCACCATCGCCAGTCTCTGGATCACAGCCACAACCACCTCTATGGTCAAGGTTGATGCAGAGTTCTAGCGCCCATTCGATTATTTTATGAGAAGGGCGACCTTTCATATCTACGAGGAAGCCGATTCCGCAAGAATCGTGTTCATTTTCTGGATCGTATAGCCCTTGTGCTTTTGGCTGACCTAATGGTGATGTGTTTTCTAAAGACATAGCCTTCGAAAATTAGAATAAATTATATAACTGACAAGAGAAAAATAAGCTAAATAGAGAGGTTCATAAAATTACAGCAATTTAGTTGACAAGTTATTTCTAAAAATATGTAGTTTCGGTCTTCAAAATTACTGCCCGATGGTGTAATGGTAGCACAGTTGTTTTTGGTACAATCAGTCGGGGTTCGAATCCCTGTCGGGCAGCCAATTTGATTCTCCGAGTGACACTGTTTAGTCGGTTGAATGAACGATAACCCTTTTTCCATTAATGAATTATGAAATTGTTTAGGAATAGAACTCATTGCCTTAAATATTTAGCTATTTTTTCATTAGCTTTATCGCCCTTTAGTTTACTTTTTGGAGAGGAAAAACCCACTCGGAATTATGCAGAGGGTTTATATGCTGAGATGGAAACGTCTAAAGGCTTGATTGTGTTACGCTTAGAGTATGAGAAATGTCCTCTTACTGTAACTAACTTTGCTGGATTGGCAAAAGGGCTCTTACAGACGAATACGCGTAAAAGAAAGCCGTTTTATGATGGATTGAAGTTTCACCGAGTTATTCCTAATTTTATGGTTCAAGGGGGATGTCCTCAAGGAAGTGGTCGTGGTGGTCCAGGATATAAGTTTGCAGATGAAATTGATTCAAGTCTAACGCATAGTGGCCCAGGTATATTGTCTATGGCGAATTCTGGACGTGCGACAAATGGGAGTCAGTTTTTTATCACCCACAAATCAACTCCTTGGTTAAATGGAAAGCATACTGTTTTCGGTAAGGTTTTGTTTGGAATGGGTGTGGTTAACCAGATCGCTGGTGGCGATTTAATCAAACACGTTGTCATTGTAGCGGTTGGGTCAAAGGCGGAAAATTTTAAAATCTCACAAGAATCATTCAATCAACTAAGAGGAGTAAATATGAGCGAAGAAAAAGGATCAGATGATGATCAAATTACAAGTAAGTGGCCTGATGCTAAAACGACCGATTCAGGATTAAAGTTTGTGATTACAAAAGAAGGAACGGGCGATACTAAGCCAAAGAAGGAGCAAACCGTCGGTGTTCATTATGTTGGAAAATTATTAGATGGGAGTAAGTTTGATAGCTCTCGCGATCGTGGTGATCCATTATCTTTTCCCGTTGGAACAGGTCGTGTGATTAAAGGTTGGGATGAAGGCATTTTAGATATGGTCATAGGGGAACAACGAACTTTGATCGTTCCACCTGACTTAGGCTATGGTGCTCGTGGTCATCCACCAGTGATTCCACAAAATGCTACTTTGGTTTTTGATGTAGAATTAATATCGATTAAATAACAACAATAAGGAATATAAAATTATGGCTATTGCAATAGGAACAAAGGCTCCGGACTTTACTTTAAAACAAAAGACTGCGGATGGGTTGGTTGATATAAAATTAAGTGATAACTTTGGAAAAAAACAAACTGTTTTGTTATTTTTTCCTTTGGCATTTACATCAGTATGCGTTGAAGAAATGTGTCTTATGAGAGATTCTTTATCTGAGTATGAAGGGTTAGATGCAGCCGTTTACGGAATTAGCGTGGACAGCCCGTTTACGTTAGAAGTTATGGCGAATCAGGAAAAAATCAATTTCCCATTAATCAGCGACTTTAACAGAGAGGTGATTGCTGATTATGATGTTCTTTGCCCAGATTTAATTGGATTAAAGAATATTGCGAAACGCTCAGCATTTGTGATTAACAAAGACGGAGAAGTTACTTTTAGTTGGTCTTCAGATGATCCAAAAGTAATGCCAGACTTTGCAGCGATCAAAGCAGCATTGTAATTGAGATTTTAAAAGCTCGCTTAACTTAGGTTGAGCGAGCTTTTTTTGAATATTTAATAAATGATCTCGCGCGGAGACGCAGAGGCGCAGAGAGTTTTTCAATGAATTCAATGGCCTTGAAGAAGAGCCTCTGCGTCCCAGCGTCTCTGCGCGAGTTGATAATTAAACAGTATTTTGGTTTTAAAATGAGCATAGTCAGAGTTGTAATTGAAAACTTAGCACAAAAGATTGCTATGTCTCAAAAAGGGAAGGTTTATTTGAATGACCTAATGCCATACCTTCCATTATCTATAAATGTCTTTGAGCATTTTTTGGATGAAATGGCTGATGGCACTCTTGTTCGCGAAGCTAAGTCAGAAGGGCTTAAGTATTACGTGTTTACTGAGCTTGAGGATAAGAAATCAGTTGTATTTGAAAAAGGTAAGTGTCTCTATAGTGGAGACGTTGTATTTGGTTCTTCGGTTTTAAGCTCAGAGGCTCAAAATGAGTTTCAAAAGGAGATACTCGAACTTGCTGAAAAAAATGCTTGGCCAGCTGAAGCAGTTTGGCAGCATGAATTAATGTATATCACTGCTGTCACCGATAAGCAATTAACTGTTGCTGAAATTGCCGGGCATTCGCGGATGCGAATCAAGCAAGTTCAAGAGCGATTAAAGCAATTGGCAAAGCGAGGAGTGGCAACGATTGAAAAAGGGGAGAATGGTGACGCGTATTTATATCGGTTTCCTTCACTGTCATATTCGAAAGATCAATATTTAGAACACGATGCATTTATTCGAAGCCATCCGTCATCGTTAAAGGAAGAGTTGGAATTGAAAACCATTCGATTCATGGTGAGCTTGATTGCGATCGTTGGCATTTGTTTTTTACTAGTTTTTCTCTTGCGTATACCATTTCAGCTGATTGTTTTGACTGGTTTAGGGGCAGGAGTGTTATCTGCATTGAAAATTTTTACGTATAAAACAAAAATTGAACCAAATCCCATTTGAGAGGTTTATTTTCTAAATTTAACAAATAATAAAAATATGAGTGATAATCAAAATTTCAACTACTCGGTGAATTCAGTTACGCCGGCTCAGAAGAGCTTAATGATGTTATTGGCGGCTGTTGTGTTGGTCGGTGTAACATTGTTTTTTACCGTTCGAGTTGAACGGGTTTCGGGAACGGAAATCGGCGTTAAAGTGAATAATATAAGTGGAGATTTTACCATCATCTCCGAATCGGGAACCTATATTTATAATGGTTTGATTGATTCATTTCATCTTCTTGATACAACCGTTCAACGCCTAGAGATGGCGGAAGAACTTTCGCGAGGAGATCGTCGAACTCAGGATGACTTGAGAATCAAGACGGTTGATGGAAGTGATGTTTTCTTAGATTTGACGATTAATTATATGTTGAAACGAGAGAATGTTGAAGCGGTTGTTATGACTTCTGGTTTAGGGGATGCCTATAAAGTGAAGTGGGTTCGAGATTATTCACGATCTGTTTGTCGTGCGGTATTTGGTGAAATGACAACGGAAGAATTTTATGATGCGAGTCTTCGTAACAATAAGTCTTTGCAAGCAGAAGAAGAGTTGAACCGCTTGTTAGACGAATTTGGTTTACAGGTAACGAGTGTTATTGCTGAGAATTTTCGATTTCATACAGAATATGAAGCAAAAATCAAGTCGAAGAAATTGGCAGACCAAGTAGTTGAAGAACAGATGTCTAAAGCAAACGCTGCCGATCAAAATCAAATCTTTAAAATTGTTGAGGCGACAAAAAAGAAAGATGTGTTTGTTGCTTCATTTGCAGGTAAAATGGAACAGCTGATCGTGCAGGCTGGAGCTGAAGCTGAAAAGGAAGTTAAAGGATCTGAGTCTTATTCCATTAAAACAAAATTAGGAGCGGATGCTGAGTATTATGGCAAGGAAAAGAACGCTCAAGCGATAACGATGAAAACCGAAGCAATTGCGGAGGCGACTAAGGCGATGGCGAAAGCGTTAACGGGGTTAGGCGGTGAGAATATTGTTCGTTTAGCGTATGCAAATAAAATGAATGAACTACGTGTTTCAGGTCAACCTTTTGTCATAAGCGGAGAGACTGAAAGGTTTTCTCATGTGGAGGAAGGGTCAGCTAGTTCAAAAAGATCTTCATCAAAAAATTTAAAAACAAAATAGGGATTTAAATATGAAATTTATAAACGCAATTAGTGTTATTGTTATCGGGATTCTCGTCCTGTTCTTTATCGGTTTTAACTTTTTAATGATTAAAATCGATGTGGGTGAAATCGGTGTAAGGACTAAACAGTACGCTGTTCTAGGGGATAAGGGTGTAGAACTCGAAGATTTTAAAGCAGGCTGGCATCGTAATCTTCCAATGTTAGATGTTTGGAATATTTTTGATTCAACTGTTCAAACAACAGAATTTACATCTCCGGCAGAGAGACAGAAAAATAGCCGTCGTAATAGTTTGTTCAATTTTTCAAGTCGTTCTTACAATAGTCAAGGGGGGCCTAATCGAATCGAACTGAAGTCAAAGGATGGATATTCCGTGCGTTTGGATGTAACGGTTAAATATCGAATTTTACCTGGTAAAATCCATTTGATGTATAAAAAATATAATAATCAATTGAAGTACAAGGGGATTGTTCGTGACCAAGTTCAAAAGACATTACGTGACATTTTAGGAACAATGAGAACCGAAGAGTTTTATAATCCTCAGATTCGTCGCGAAAAAACGACGATTGCTTATGATTCATTAAAACAAGTACTGGATGATCGTTACATCGAATTAGTGGACATATTGATTCGTGACATCAGCTTTGATGATTCTTATGAGCGTAAGATTCTTGATAAAAAGTTAGCTGACCAAGATGTTGAATTAAATAAATCTCGTGCAGTTGCTGCTGAAAAAGAAGGTTTAACTAATAAGATTTTAGCGGAAACGGGAGCGAAGGTTAAAGTTATCGAACAGGAAAAAATAGCTCAAGAGCTTCGTATGATGGCAACAACTAACAAGGAAATGGCTCAAATTAAAGCAGATGCACAACTTCAAGTGGCAAAAATTAAAGCAGATGCTGACCTTTATGCTGCAGAATTGATTGCGAGAGGTGGCTTATTGGAAAAGGAAGCGGAAGCTAAAGGTGAGTTGTTGCGAGCACAAGCACTCCAAGGTTCTGGTGGGAAAAATATGGTCGCGCTAGAAGCGATTAAAGGGGTTCAATTGGGTGATATTACAGTCTCTACACTTGAAGTAGATTTCTTAGATGTGGATCGCATGATTAAATCATTCGGTGCTAGTGCTGAGTGATTAGCTCTTGGGTATTTGGTGATTAGATTGTTCGGTAATCTAAAAAATAAGCGAAGTTGAACTTTGAGATAATAGAGCCAGTTTTAGCCTATTTGCCAATTACCGTAACGGTGATACTCTTCTTTGGAGGAATATTGTTTTCATTTCTACCGGTGCTTCCGGGTTCACTAATCGTTTGGTTAGGGATGTTGATTCACTGGTTATGGGTGCCGAGTGAATCTGTTTCACAATGGTTTCTCGTATTTTCCTTTGTTGCAGTTATTGCGACACTGATTCTCGATTTTTTGTGTTCGATGTGGGGCGCAAAATTATTTGGTGCTTCTTGGCGTGGAGGGGTCGGTGCATTAATAGGAGGTGTCCTTGGGCCCATCTTGATGTCTTTTGTTCCGGGAGTGGGAACATTGTTTGGTTTGCTTGTTGGACCCATTATAGGGGCAGTAATAGGGGAACTCTGGGCTGGCAGCACTTTTAGGAAATCTTCCAAAGCTGGAGTGGGGACTATTGTCGGAGGGGTGATCGCATTTATTGTGAAATTCGGTATTACAATGGGAATGATTGTTTCCTTTTTTGTATTTAAAGCATCCGCTTAGAGCATTACACACTGAAGGCTTTCATCGTATCGAGAGGGATGAATTCCAGTGCAGATATATGTGTTGCTTCTAAATTGAGCTTTGGGGCCTTGCCTGCATTGTAGGCCTCTACCCATCGGTTGACACATAGGCACCATTTATCGCCGACTTTAACTCCTGGGAAATCCATTTCAGGATAAGGTGTTGATAGGTCATTCCCTGCAGCTCGACTGAATTCAAGGAATTCTTCTGATGCTAGAATACAAACCGTGTGTAGTCCATGGTCGCCAGGACCCGTGTCGCATTTACCATTGCGATAGTATCCGGTTAACGGATCCATGCAGCAGCACTCTAATTCTGTTCCTAATACGTTACTTGCCATAATTATTAATCCTGTAAAATGTTATCAATTGTTTGGATCTCTGTAGATGAGATGTTTAGGTGATCGAGTGTTTTTAGGTTTTCAATCATTTGAGTTGAACTGCTGGCACCTATGAGAGCTGAAGTTGCGGTGTCGTGGCGCAAGTTCCAAGCGAGGGCTAGTTGACTAAGGCTTCGTTTGGAATCTTGGGCGAGTTGATTTAGCTGTTTGATTTTTGGGAGATTATCATTGATTTGTTTAGATTTCAAGAAATGTTCTTGAGTTGCACGTGATCCTTCGGGAATACCATTAAGATAGCGATCGGTAAGCATACCTTGTGCGAGTGGGCTAAATAGGATGCTGCCTATTCCTTCTCTGTGAAAGAATTCAAAATGTCCGCTCTCCATTTGTCGATTAAACATATTATAGGCGCCTTGATAGATGAGGCAGGGTGTTCCTAGATCTCGGAGGATCGCAGTTGCCTTACTGGCCATTGTCACGTCGTAGTTGCTCAGGCCTATATATAAGGCTTTTCCTGATTGAACGGCGGTATGAAGAGCGCCCATGGTTTCCTCTAAAGGTGTTTCGGGATCAGGTCGATGGGAATAGAATATATCTACATAATCAAGGTTCATGCGCTTCAGGCTTTGATCCAGACTGGAAAGCATCTGTTTTCTCGATCCCCATTCTCCATAAGGACCCTCCCACATGTGATATCCAGCTTTTGTTGAAACAATCATTTCATCTCGATGGCACTTAAAGTTGCTGTTGATGACTTTACCGAAATTTGTTTCAGCTGACCCAGGCTCTGGCCCGTAATTATTCGCTAGATCAAAATGTGTAACACCAAGGTCAAATGCTGTTGTGAGAATATCGCACATGTTGTCAAAACTGTCGTTTGTTCCAAAATTATTCCATAGGCCGAGTGATATTGACGGGAGTTTTAATCCGCTTCTTCCACAGCGCCGATATTGCATGTTTGTGTAACGTTCTTTATTTGCTGTCCACTTGCTCATAAGGGTGAGGATTTTGCAAATATAGTGTTTGTCAAAGTTTTATTAATTAAATAAGGTACACGCATGATCAAATGCCCTTACTGTGCAGAAGAAATACAGGATGAAGCAATAAAATGTCGTTTTTGTAACGAGTTTATTGCTGAACCACCGAAACAGAAGGGAAAATGGTATTCTTCAACGGGAATGATCGTATTGGCTTTTCTCATCGTAGGTCCATTTGCTATACCGCTGATTTGGCTGAATCAGAAATATAATTTAGCTACAAAGATCATTG
>CAWUTK010000014.1:0-3549 GCA_963924785.1 uncultured Opitutales bacterium | reverse complement strand
GTTTTATTAATGCTTTCTTTTTCTCCTTTCGCCCCTGCATTCATAAGTGTATGACACAGCGAAAATTAGGGTACAACTAAAAAATGGCGATTTCGGAAATTAATTTATTGATCTGTTGAACTCACTGCCGTGAGTAGTTACGGTTATTTTATCAAAGCGAATGAGGCTTTGCTAGAAACGACTGGTTATTCAGTTAAAGAATTAAAGGCTGTTACTTTTGGTGATTTAATATTGGAAGAGGAGTATTCTCAATATTATGATTCGATACAAAAGGTTTATGAAGGTAGTCTTTCCTCTTTCAGGCATGAATTTCGATGCTGTAGAAAAGATGGCAGTATTGTGTGGATGGATGCCTCTTTTACGCCCATCACGAATAGAAGAGACGAAATACTTTCTATCGATGCGGTTATTCTAGATGTCACTGCAAGGAAACAAGCAGAAGACGATTTGATTGTCGCCACGAAAGAAGCTGAAGCCGCCAATCGAACAAAGAGTGAGTTTCTGGCGAATATGAGTCATGAAATACGTACGCCAATGAATGCGATTTTAGGATTCACTGAAATTCTGGAAGTTAAGTCTAAGAATGATTCGGAAAAGGATATTTTGAAATCGATTCGTGCTAGCGGTAAAACTTTATTACGATTAATTAATGATATTTTGGATTTGTCCAAGGTTGAAGCAGGGCGTATGTCATTAGAAAATACGGTTGTTAATCCTCATGATGTGTTTTTCGAAATGAAACAGGTTTTTGCTCAAAAAGCCGAAGAAAAAAATATTGAGCTGAGAGTTAAGGTAGATGAATCTCTACCATTGGCTATTGTGGTCGATGAGATTCGCTTGCGACAAATACTTTTAAATTTAATAGGGAATGCTATTAAATTTACGGATGAAGGGTTTGTTGAACTTTCTATTCATAAAGCTATTGAGAATGAATATAATAGCACTTTTGATTTAGTTTTTTCAGTGAAGGATTCAGGTATTGGGGTTCCAGAGGATCAACAAGATGTAATTTTTCAAGCTTTTAGTCAGCAATTTGGACAAAGCACATCAAAGTATGGAGGGACTGGATTAGGTTTAGCCATTTGCCAGAATTTAGTGACGATGATGGGGGGAAGAATATCGTTAACCAGTGAAACCGGAAAAGGAAGTGTTTTTGATGTCCACTTAAAAGATATTCCTATTGCATCAATTGATGATGTTAATGTAGTTGCCGGTAAAGATCTGCCAATGAGGTTGAGCTTTCATAAACCGACAGTGTTAATTGTTGATGATGTTAAGACAAATCGTCAATTATTTCACATGCATTTGGCTGATTTTAATATTAAAACAATCGAGTCGGTTAAAGGACAAGATGCGGTTGATAAAGTTCATAACTGTACCCCTGATCTAATTCTAATGGATGTCCAAATGCCGATAATGAGCGGGTATGAGGCTTTGAAGAAAATCAAAGCAGATGATCGGTTTAAGCATATTCCTGTGATCATTGTCACGGCTTCTGTCTATAAGGGAGAGGATGAAGAAGCAGAGCGGTTGTTGGATGAATTTTTGCAAAAACATGTTAGTTGTGCAGTATTAATGAGGGAAATTATGAAGTTTCTTCCTTACGATTGTGATGAAGAGGTTGTAGCAGAGGAAAGTGATCAAGTGTTTTCCATTTTAGATATTAAGACCGAAGATATTGGTGATTTAGCTGCTTTAATAAAGCAGTTAGAATCGGTAAAGGTAAAAACTCTAGATAGTTTACTTGAGGTGATGAATTTAGATGAAATTAGTGCTTTTGGAGACAAAATGATTTCGATAGGAGAGTCGTTTAACGTCGGCTTTCTTGTGCAATATGGATTGCTTATTAAGGGCAAGGTTGATGCGTTTGCTATTGATGAATTGCCATCGGTTTTGCGGTCATTCAAATTATTAATCGAAAAATTGAAAGAAGGAAATTGAATGAGAGACGTTATTAAAAAACCAGTGGTTTTAATTGTTGATGATGTTCCTAAAAATATTCAGGTAGTAGGGCATGTATTAAAAGAGAGTGGTGTTGATTGTTCCTTATCTTTTGCAAACAATGGTAGGGATGCATTAAGATCAATTGCGAAGGTCCACCCCGATTTAATTTTACTGGATGTGATGATGCCTGCAGTGGGTGGGTTTGAAGTTTGCCAAGCACTTAAGGCCGATGAATCGACCAAAAATATTCCAGTGATTTTCTTAACAGCTAAGGTTGAGGAGGAGGATATTGTAAAAGGGTTTGAACTCGGCGCAGTTGATTATATTACAAAACCATTTAATAGCTTGGAACTTGTGGCGAGGGTTAAGACTCAGTTAGCGCTAAAGGAAAAAAGTGATCTTGTTAATTATAACGTGCAAGAATTTAAGCAACTACTTCACGTGATGTGCCATGATCTAATGAATCCGATACTCGCGGCTAGTTACTTTTTGGAAGAATGCATCGAGGAAGATATTAAGCTTTCGGAAGATCCAGAATTGAAGCAATTATTTAAACAGTCGATTGGAAATTCGATTGAAATAATTGATTCTGTTCGAAAGGTGCGGGCACTTGAGGAGAATAAAATAGCATTGAAGTTGAAGGCATACTCTCTTTCTTCTTTGTTAGAGGAGTCGTTGAATTTGATTAAGCCACGTTTTCAAGAAAAGAATATTTTTATCGATAATCAAATAGAAGGAGAGTTCGAGGTTTATGTCGAGAAGGCTCTTTTTGTTAACTCAATATTGAATAACGTATTTACAAATGCTTTGAAATTTTCTCCTCGTGACGGTGTGATTTACATTACAGCGAATAAACAGGATGGGCTGGTAAACCTTTCAATATGTGATAATGGAATCGGTATTCCGGAGTCTTTATTGGCGAATTTATTTGATTATGGAAAGATGATTAGTCGGCCTGGTACAGAGGGTGAGTCTGGCACTGGGTTTGGAATGTCTTTGATGAAGAAATTTGTAGAAGCATTTGGAGGAGAAATTGAAGTGTTGTCTCGAGATGTTGAATCTTACCCAAATGATTCTGGAACAGATATTTGCATTAGCTTGAAATCGGATATTTAACGTTTATCGAGTATTAAACGTTCAAAATGCCGTTTTTATTTGAAAAAAGGACTGTTTTTTGTTGATAAGAGGTCGATTTCTGTTGTTTATAGGCATTGTCCTATTTCACCTTTATTATCTCCAATTATTAAGAAATGACTGAAAGAGAGAGTTCGAATTTACCTTATTCTTATAAAAGTAGACTTTGCGAAGAGTTTCAGTTGGAAGGGAATGATTCCTTGAAAAACGATTGGTTTTCTGGGAATGATTATGAGAGTAGTATTCCCTTTGATAAAGCTTTGAATGAATGGGTGCAGTTGAATCGTGTTCAATGGCGTTTAGAGCGTAAGAATATTATAAATTTTGAACTTAATTCTGAGCGAGAATTTGTAGAGGTTTCGACTGGTGCTACAGAGTCAAAACTGGTAAAGAAGGTGTTTTTACACGAGGATTTGCCGCCAAGTAGATTTAGTCGATTTTCTGTAAAAGAAAACTCCGATATAACCGTGT
>CAWUTK010000013.1:0-7497 GCA_963924785.1 uncultured Opitutales bacterium | reverse complement strand
CCGAGGGCATTCCCTTACATTTGATACTTCAGAAAAAGCCTCTGCCAGTGGCTTCAATAACGTCAACTTAACATTTTTATTATTACTAGTTTTCATTCAATAACAATATATCACCCTTAATTTGTTCGCAAGTCGTTAATTGACAATTACTTAAAGATTTAAAGTCGGGAAATTTTAATCGCAACCAGTCCCTGATTCTTTGTTTAAGGCGCCCAGTTGCTCCATCCCGCAGTTTACGGGTGCATCCTAAAGATGTTGTGCTTGTGCAATTTTACGGCTTCCAAGAAGAGGGTCTGAGCATCATCAACATTTTGCAGTAGAGATCTTTATGGTTAAAATACGAACACCGTTCGGGTATGTCCCGAATAGAGGGGATGTCGTTTGGTTGAATATGAATCCTCAGACAGGGCATGAACAGGCAGGCAGAAGACCTGCGTTAGTGTTGTCACCCAAAGAGTATAATAAAAAGGTAGGACTCGCGTTGTTTTGTCCTATTACATCGAAAGAAAAAGGTTATCCATTTGAAGTAAAAATCAATGGAAAGAAAATTGAAGGAGTTGTCCTTTCTGATCAAATAAAGAGTTTAGATTGGACTTGTCGCGAGGCAACTTTGATAGAGAAAATTGCTGAAGAAACATTAATTGAAGTGGTTGAGAAAATTAAAGTTCTGATTTGAGCCGTTTAAAAACGGGATACTTTATTGTCTCAGTTCGGTAGTAAAAACTATGCACTTTTAGTTCAAGAGTTTACTTCTTTCGGCTGATTTCTCATGATATAGTGATCATTGTTTGAGCAAACAGGAAAGACTCGCGCCCGTTTCACTCGAGGCGCTAAGGCGCAGAGGGGATATTGGAAAAAAGGTTTAATAGAAGCAGTGAATCTTTCAATAATGATGTGACGAAGCCCCAAGTCTCTGCGGCCCTGCGTCTCGAGTGAAGCGGGCGCGAGTCTTTTTCGGAGTTGTCTGTAATGTTAAAGGGTCAATCGGACTTTCAGTCCGTTTTCAATCTATGCACTTTCAGTGCATAGTGGTTTTGAGTCAGTAGGAGCCAGTGACATTTCTTATGGTTCGCTCGATTGCATTATTGACCATATACAATCGATGATTGAATGGAATAATCGCACGTGCAACCGCTACTCGATTCCGGAATCATGACTAATGAGCCGGCGGGAATAATGGTTGTTGCGCAACCGGGTCTTGCGACCACTGAAAGAGGGCGTTTGTCTCCCGATTCTAAATCGAAGATATAAGACAGCTTTTGCATGCTTTCATCTCTAGAAAACGCATTGGTTGCAGAGGTTGTGAGGGAGGTACACTTGTTGCTTTGAGACCAGATCCAACCTTTGTAAGGTTCTCCAGTGTGTAACTTTCTAGCATAACCTGATCCGTAAATAACACCTGCAACAATCGCCGGGTGTTGATCGAGCTCACCATGTGCTCCATTCATTGCATGTGAACGAGCGGGTTGATTACTGTTATTCCAAATAGGTTTTCCTGTTTTTGCCTCAAAGGCTAATAGCTCAGATACGATCTTTTGTTTAACCTTACTTTTAGGATCGGTGGATTTAGGTACATCTGCTCTTGTTCCGTTAATAATAATGATCCCGTCACTTAGGCTCAGGTAAAGTGAATAGGCGATGTGGCTTAAATCAAGATCTTGTTTCCATAGAGGTTTTCCACTTGTTATGTCTAGTGCAATTATTTGAACAGTATTCTTGAGAAGGTCGCCTATTGGGAACTGGTCGAGCACTGCTTCTTGCTTTGATTTAGGCTTAGATTCAATGAAATACAGTGTTTCGTCATCGTGCGCTATGGTTGTGTTAATAATGACAGCGTCGTCAGATTTATAATTCCATTCTGATCCTGTGTTGTTTAAGGGCTTTGAAAAAAGTTCAGTACTGCAAACAAAAGGGCCGATATTATCGAAAGTGATTTTACTTATCCAATTGTGGTGACTGTGGTCTCGTGCCTTTGTGCTTGGACGAATGGTTGAGCCTTCTCGAGCAGAACTGCCGATTAATCTACTATCGGTTGATGAAATGTAGGCCCATTCTTTTCGCGTTTCTAGTTTCCAATTATTAGTTTTGACACCACTTTTTGCATTGAGTTCTGAGCATTGGTTTCCATGGGCTAAGTAGAGTGAATTGAGGCCCGCTACCATATTCCCGCAATTCTTCATGAGGGCTGATCGAGCAGAGAATGCAATCGATTTTTCCCAATAGATGGTGCCATTGTATGCGTCTACACTGGCAATGTAGTTTCTGCCTGTAATGTATAGATGGCCATTGTTATATAAAGGAGGAGTGCTTCTCTGGTGCCGATCAATCATTTTATCTGGGCCAGGTCTTCCAAACCAGCGAATGGTCGAGGTGTTAAGCTCAGTTGTGTCACCGCTGCAGGATGTGTTGCCTGCATTCGCATAAAAGTGGCTCCATGCTCCACTTCCAGGAAGGGAAGGTCGTAACCAGTTAATTAAATTGAAATCATCCTGTTTGTTCGCCGTGTAGTTGATCGTGTTTTTGGAATTTTCTAAGTAGTTGTTCGTGTGCTTAGTATCAAAGCAAAATCGAATTACTCCACCAGAAGGGCGAGTGACACGTTTTATTTCATCAATCGACCAAGGGATATCATTCGGGTTGTTTAGTTCAGAGCTGACGAAATTTGCAAAATGCTGCGGGTAGGGAAGCTTATTTTCGGTGATATTGTGGACAGAAATTCTTGCTCCATAAAGACCTTTACTGTGAAGTGTTTTTTTAAGCGCAACTATTTTGGCCTTATCTTGTTCGACACAAATGATGTTCATAAGTGTTTTTTCTGCTAGTTCTAATGCGAGTGACCCATCTTCAATACCTAGAATTAAAGCATATCCTTTTTGTTTACCTAATTCATCGATGATTTTTTGATTTCGTTTAGATGGTTTACCGTTGCTATGGTTAGCAATATCTTTTGCGGTTATAATTGGGCTCTTTTGGCCTAAGGGCTGATTGTTGAAGGAATGTATGTTCCCATCGGTAGTGCTGGCATAGATTTTACCTTTTACCATTGCTAGACTTGCAATTTCGCCCTCTATGGTTTTTGACCATTCCTGCTTGCCATCGTTTATTCGGTGGATTGATATTTGTTGATTAGCGCCAACGACGATATGGTTTTTACTGAGAAGCATGCAGTTTGCATCCTCAAGTTCGATTTCCCATTTAACTGTTTCAGGAGAGTTGATTAAGGGAGTTCTAGATAAAGCTCTTAAGTTAGTCTCATTTAGTAGGAAGATGGTGTCATTTGTTAAACTCGTCTGTTTTCCCTTAAGTCTAAAGATTTTTTCTTTTCTCTTTTTCTTGAAAAATCTACCTGTCAAATTGATGGCTTCTTTTTTCAAGTCGGTTAAGTTGAAAAAATGTAGAGAGCCGTCTTCGCTAGGGCCGGTAACGATTTGATCGTTGTCCAAAATCCCAAAACTTCCCCCTTTGAGGTTTTTACCCCATGAGTTACCTATTCCTAGGGCTTGAAGGTATTCCCCGTTCTCTCTATTGTATACTCTAAATGGAGTGCGTCCTGTGGGAACAAAAATATGTTTTTCAGATAAGAGTAAATAGCCTTGAGGAGAAATTTCAGTTTTTGTCTTCCAGATTTCTTCACCGCTTTCAGCATTTAAGGCAACGAGGTATACGCCTTCTTTGGGAAATAGGCCGGCCGCAAAATAAAGGGTTCCGTTATCGACTGCAATGCCACCTCGAACAGGGCAAATTGACATCATTCTTCCATTTCCGGGTAGTCTTCGACCTTCCTCAATTGCACTGTATTTCCATATAAGCTTCCCTGTGCTAGCATTTAAGCAGTAGGCATGTCCATCGTCTGAACTCGCATAGAGTTTATCGTTGGCTAGAGTCGGTGCTAAACGCATTGGACCTTCACTGCTAAATATCCAAACTTCACTTCCGTTGGTGGCATCTATGCAATGAACGCTGTCATCTGTAGATGAGGCATAGTAGACCCGGTTCTCGTTTGCCGCGATATGGTGAGCGTTATCATAGTTTAGGGCTGATACAAGGAGTTCGCTTTTTGCCGAAGCATTTGACCAGGCCGGCGGGCTCCATGCCATACTTGGTTTATGGGTTGGACGGTGAACCCATTCCGTTTGAAGGGGAAGCTGGATAATTTGTTCTGATTGATTGTTACGGTTTGAATTACCGCGGAATCCCACCCATTCCTCTCCGTTAGCAACGGATGAAAGGGTAATAATGAAGATGATAAAGGCTTTGTACATATTAGATTATGGGCATTTTGAGATTTATTATGAAATCGATAAAAGTGATTAAAAGATGTACCTCGGGTTAAAGAGATTTGCAAAATAATTCGGATTCAGTGTATTATGCATAGATGTATCTATTGAATGTAATTTATGTCTAAGAAAATAGCGGTAATTGGTGGTGGCCCCGCTGGACTAAGGGCTGCAGAAGTGGCTCAAAACAATGGTGCTCAGGTAACACTCTTTGATGCAAAGCGCTCAGTGGGACGAAAGTTCTTAGTGGCAGGAAAGAGTGGTTTGAATTTAACCAATGATTCTCCGATGGAAATGCTTACGGATAATTTCTATGGAGAAGACGTTGCGGAGGGATTTTGGAAAAAATGTTTAGCTGGGTTTGATAGCGATTCGGTGAGAGCTTGGGCTCGGGCTTTAGGAATTGAGACATTTGTTGCAACTGCAGGTAAAGTGTTTCCTGTTGGGAAAAAATCGGCACCCTTACTTCGCCGCTGGGTTCATGCGTTAAGGAAATCTGGAGTTGAATTTCAGATGAATCACAATTGGGTTGGGTTAGAAAAGGGGGAGCGTATAACGCTTACTTTTGAGAATTTAAATGAAACGGTGTCTTGCGAATTTGATTCTGTGATCTTGGCGATGGGTGGAGGCTCTTGGCCAAATACAGGTTCTACTGGATGGTGGACAGGAACTTTGAAATCGCTGGGAATCGGTGTAGGTGAGCTTCAATCGGCAAATTGTGGATGGGAGTGTGAGTGGAGCAAGGAAATGCTTGAAGTCGCAGAGGGCAAACCTTTGCATAATTTAGACATTTTGGCTGGTGAGGAGAAAGCTAGCGGAGAATTGATGGTGACACGTTATGGATTTGAAGGCGCACCGATTTATAAATTGGGTCGGTCATTGAGAGCAATGGAGTCTCCAGAAATAATTATCGATTTTAAGTCAGTTTTTACCCGAGAGCACATGATTCATAAAATGGAATCTGCTCGTCGTGATTTTTTTAAAGAAGCTCATTTACGCTGGAAATTACCTTTGGCGGCTTGTGCACTGATTAAGCAACTATATGGTGAATTTGATTCTGCAGAGACTTTGGTTGATGTGGTTAAGGCCTGTAAGATTCCTTTAATTAAACCACGCCCATTGCCTGAAGCAATATCTACGGCTGGCGGAGTTTTATGGGGTGAATTGGATGATTCGTTAATGGTAAAGAAGATCCCTGGTGTTTATTGTGCTGGAGAGATGATTGACTGGGAAGCTCCAACAGGAGGCTACCTGATCCAAGGCTGTTTAGCCACTGGGACTCTAGCTGGCAAGAGTGCGAGTCAGTAAACTAAACGCTTGAGTAGAGGATTATTGAAACCCCGAGGAGAATGCCGAGAAGAGTCATTCCTTTTTTCTTTAAATTAACTTCATTGAAGACATAAGCTCCGATACAAAATGAGATGAGTACAGAACTACGTCTCAAGGCTGATAATATAGAGATGTAGGACTCTTGGTCGCTCAGTGCGAAGAAGTAAAAACAGTCTGCCGTCATTAAAGAAATTCCTATCATTGGAATCGTCCAACTAAAGTTACGGCCTTTAAAAATCGGACGTTTCTTAATAATCGCTCGGAGAATATAGAACACGGAAAATACAAAGAAGAGATAGTAGGAGAAGTATACTTGAACAGACATTGCTGTATAGCGTTGGAGAAGGTATTTGTCATATAGCGAACTGATGGTCCCTATGATCGTTGCGATGAAAATGGCAAATATCCATTTGTTCTTATGAAAGTGAATCCCTTCCGCTTTACCAATCCTTGAAAAGATGAAATAAAAGGTCATCATTATGCCAATACCTGTCCATTGCCCTAATGATATTTTTTCTCCAAAAATAATGATACCGCCTGCAATTGTCCATAGCGGACCGCTAGCTCTAATGGGTGTTACAATCGAGAGGGGTAGGTTTTGTAAGGCGAGGTAGGAGAAAATCCAAGAGGTTGAGACGATAATAGATTTCGCAAATATATGATAATGGAAAGTTATATTAGGTGCACTAACCAGCCATTGTTCAGGAACCGAATATTGGCTTGTGAATATGTGTATGGGAATACAAACCGTTGCAGTCGTGAAGGTGGAAATCCAAAGAATAAAAAGGACCGATTCCTTTTTAACAGATAACTTCTTTAGAATATCATATATCCCAAGGAAGACGCATGACAATAGGCCTAGCGCTACCCACATATTTGCGTCTTAGGGTTTCTTAAATTGAGACATGTTTTTTGTTGGATCTTCAATTTCCGTAGCATTCATTTCTTTTAACAAATTTGCAATACCCCATTCCTAGCTGATAGCTAGGCCTGTTTCTACTAGTTTCGATAAAGGAACGTTAACTAAACTTATTGTTATTTCACTTGCTATTAGTTTAGTTAATGGCAGGTTTGGTGTATGAAAGCTTTATTAATGGTTATTAGTTTATTCTTTTCTCTAGGCTTATGTTATGGAGAAGGCGTTATGCCTGCTGCTGGTGGTCACTCAGATTCTACAGAATCAACTTCTCTATTTCCTGGGAATCAATCCTTAGATGTATCATCACCAGATCGCTTATTATGGATAGGGGGTATTAGTTTGGCTCTGATCTTTGGAGTGTGGGGTTATTGCTGGTTCATAAAATTCTATATAGATCCAAGTTGATATTATCGGAGAATGAAAGATCGCTTATAGCTTTGGATATAAAATGAATGATGTTTTAGAGGATTTGATCATTTATGATGATATTGAACATGTTGATTTTGAAATTGTTCACGATTTGCTTTCAAAGTCATATTGGGCAAAGGATCGATCATTGGCATTGATTAAGAAATCGATAGAAAATTCACTGTCTGTCTCAGTATATCATAAAGGGTCTCAGGTTGCATTTGCTAGAGTGGTTACCGACAAAGCGTGCTTTGCATGGATTTGCGATGTAATTGTGCATGAGAATTATCGAGGTAAAGGAATTGGCAAGGCAATGTTAGCATTCATACAGTCTCACTCGGAAATCCCAGAATCGATGCAATTGTTGAGAATGAATGATGCGCACAAGTTATACGAAAATTTTGGTTTTACTGATAACGTTTGTATGACGAAATAAGTGAAATTCTAACCGATGGGAGTATTAAGCGGAGTCATACTGGGGTATACTAAATGGTCGCATTATTTAATTTGTTTTCAAGATTGAAGCGAAAGTTGAATCGCTTAGATGTGCTTAGTGTCATGTAG
>CAWUTK010000012.1:0-6380 GCA_963924785.1 uncultured Opitutales bacterium | reverse complement strand
TGGAATTCGGATTACGCAGAGCTCAGGCAATGGATGGGGCTTTGTCGGCAAGCCGAGCGGCTTACATTGGAGGTTGTTCCGCCACATCGAATGTCTATGCAGGAATGAAGTATGGTATTCCGGTTAAAGGCACGCATGCTCATAGTTGGATTATGTCATTCGATGATGAGGAAGAAGCGTTTCAAGCTTATGCTGACGCCATGCCTAATAACTGCGTTTTTTTGGTGGATACTTATAACACCGTTGAAGGGGTTAAAAAAGCTATCTCTGTCGGATGCAAGCTCGGTGAACAAGGAAAGCAAATGGTAGGGATACGCTTGGATTCTGGCGACTTAGCAGAGTTGAGTATTCAGGCCCGTAAGCTTTTGGATGATGCGGGTTTTTCAGATGCGGTTATAGTCGCGAGCAATGATTTAGACGAAGAAGCGATCACCGCATTAAAAGCGAAGGGTGCGAAGATAGGCGTGTGGGGTGTTGGCACGAAACTTGTAACAGCGTATGACCAACCTGCATTGGGTGGCGTCTACAAGCTTGGGGCTATCCGTGGTGCGGATGGCGCTTGGCAGTATCGGATTAAGTTATCTGAACAAGTGATCAAGGTTTCAAATCCTGGCATTCAACAAGTGCGTCGTTTTAAGCAGGGTGAGGACTTGGTGGGGGATATGATTTATAATGTAGAGCACAGTATTGATGAATCACTCGAGATCAGGCCCCTAGATGGTAATTCTGGTTCTATGCAGATTTCTCCCGATTGGGATTCACAGGATTTACTGAAACCTGTTTTCGAAAAGGGAAAGCAGGTTTACGAAATTCCAGCTATTGGCGCTGTTCGAGAGAGAACTTTTGCTGAATTGAAGCAACTAGATGTTAATTGCCAGAAATTGAAATCAGCGACGCCTTATTTTGTCGGGTTGGACGTTAAGCTGAACGAACTGAAATCAAAATTGATGAGTGAAAAACGTTAGGGAGCGTTTAAAAAGAGGTCTAGAATCGCAGAGATGGATGCCTTAATGCAATATTTATCTGACGCATACAGTAACGCTCCTCTTTATTCTCGACTCCGTGTTTTCCTCTGTGGTTGAACCCCGAAGAATCCGTCATTTCTGCCTGTTCCCCTATGCATCCCTGCGTCTCGAGCCTTTCTGTTACAGATAACTCCGGTTTTGGTTTTGAGGGATTATTTCTCGCGCAGAGACGCTGGGGCGCAGAGGATGAGGAAAGCTCAAAATATAAATCATATCACATCGATTCTAATGCATGATTAGGGTTTAACATTAATCGCCCCCCGATTCCCCCTCTGCGTCTTTGCGTCTCTAGTGTAAGCGGGCGCGAGTTCATTTTCTTAAGTTAATGCCTGCCCAACTTGTTTGCGCAATATGTTAACAATAGTATTCTTCAGATCCTACAAGCTTTTGATGTTCAAATCAGACTCCCAATACTTATGGGTAATAGAAAGGTCTCGAGCAGAGCGGGCGCGAGTCACGATGTGAGTTCATCTTTGTTATAGGGGTCGAATGTTATCGCTATTATTTTTGAGATGATTTTACTTCTAAAGGATGAAGAGCGCATTAATACTTGTAGATATACAAAATGACTTTATGCCTGGCGGTTCTCTAGCGGTCTCAGATGGAGATAAGGTTGTTGCAGTGGCGAATACACTAATGGCTAAAGTTGATTTGGTTGTCGCTACTCAAGATTTTCATCCAGCTAACCATTCCAGCTTTGCATCTAATAATGATGGGAGTGTTGGTGATGTCGTTAAATTGAATGGGTTGGATCAGATTTTGTGGCCAGATCATTGTGTTCAAGGAACAGGTGGGGCTGAATTGGTGGATGATCTTGATGGCGCAGAAATCGATGTGATTGTGCAAAAGGGAACAGATGTTGGTATCGATAGTTACAGTGGTTTTTTTGACAATGGGCGGAAAAAGGCAACTGAGTTGGATGACGTTTTAAAAAAGCATAATATTGATGCGGTCTATATCGTGGGCCTCGCAACTGACTACTGCGTCAAGTATACGGCGTTAGATGCGGTTAGTCTTGGATTTGAAACCTTTCTGGTCAAAGATGGTGCTCGTGGTGTGAATATAAGTGAAGGGGATGTTGATATCGCGATTTTCGAAATGGAAAAGGCGGGGGTGAATGTCATTACAAGTGATGCGGTCACATGATCTTTTTTTGCGTATGTTAAAAAGATGAAACGTATTGGGTTGTTTGGCGGATCGTTTGATCCAGTGCATCTAGGGCATGAGCAAATGGCTCATGAAGTATTGAAGTGCGGCATTGATTCATTAATTATTATGCCTTGCAAGGTTTCACCCCATAAGTTGGATAATCAACCGAAAGCAAGTGATTCCCATCGAATGAAAATGCTTCAGGCCGTTTTTGGAGATGATCCCCGTTTTGTATTGTCGGATTATGAGCTGAAACTTTCCGAAGTTTCTTATACGTGGAAAACGCTTGAGCATTTGAACTCACTTTATCCAGATGTGAGATTTTCATTGGTGATCGGTTACGATCAATATTTGAAACTATCCCACTGGGTGAATTTTAATCAGTGGTCTCAGCCGGTTGACTTTTTTGTTTTTAAGCGAAAGGTTGAGACATCGGTCCCCTGTATTCTTGATATTAATGTTGAGTTTGTTGACTTTGAGCCAATGGCGATTTCTTCAACTAAAATCCGTGAGATGTTTCAATCGAAAGATCCAAACGTTTCGGAATTCGTATCCAAGTCTGTCCTTGAAGTCTGTAAAAAGACCTACTGTCATTAACTCGTCTTTAATTAAAAAGTATTTATAGTGAAAGCTAGGGATTATGTTTATCTAATGTTATTTATTGAAGAGGCAGATGTGTTGTTTTTGAAAACAATTATACCAAGTAGAAAAGCAAGGAAGGAGTATCTGAAATGAAAAAATTAAAATTAGATAAAGAAGAAACCGAATTATTAAATTCATTTGAGTCTGGAGATTTTCGTTCAGTTTCAATTCGAACGAAAGTGCTTGAGAGCAATGGCTCTGAGTTAAATCAATAGGGGTTTCAAAAAGGGGATGCTCTGCACTTAATGACCTCGTCGACATATACGAACAAGAGTATGCGACAGGATTGGAAAACTACTTTTCCTCTATCAAAGGCTCCTGCTGTAACCTTCATGCCAGCTTTTTTAGAACGTAATGTTCTATTATTACCTGTTTTCACTGCAGCCCTTGTTTGAATGAGTGTGATGAAAAGCCTTATTGTTCTTTTGGCTTAAGTTATTCTTGGTTAGCTTGTTATGGTCATTAGTTGATTGAGGGGCACTTTTGTGGTTATCTGTTAAGAGCCTCTTTTTCTTCGGCTAAATTACCCTTAATGCTTTGCTAGCAATAACTTTGACATTAGGCGGTCATTGCGTTTGATGTATATAGCATGCCCGTTGTATTTACTATTATTGCGCTTCTTATTGGATTTAGCCTGGAGGGGTTTGATTTAGCTTTGATGCTAGGGCTTTTGACGAGTTCTGTGAGTTTGTGCTTACACTTTTCCCGAAAGGTAGATCGCATTGAAAAAGAGATGGCTGATCTCCGTTCTACATTAGAGAGGGATCGTAAGGTGCGAGCGGTTGCCAAGGAGGAAACTTCTACTTCAACTGTGAGTGAATCCAAATCGGAGGTTACCACTTCGAAAATACCTGAACAGCAGTTTTCTGGACCGCCACCTGTTCCTGTGCAGAAGGCGAGTGTTTTAAAAGAAGCTCCTGTAGCTGAGGAATCAAAGCCGAAGAAGTCAAAGGAGCCTAATAGCGCGGATGCATTGTCTTCTAAAATTGATGGATTGATTCAGTCCGTTGTTCGTGTGGTGAAATCTTATTTTACGGATGGAAATCTTTTTGTTCGTGTGGGGATTTTGGTTTTGTTTTTCGGAGTAGCCTTTTTGTTGAAGTATGCGGCTGAGCATTCCAAGATTCCTGTGGAAGTTCGGTTTATCGGTGCGGCGATAGGAGGGCTTAGTTTATTGGTTTTTGGTTGGAGGTTGCGTCTCAAGAAACCGACCTATGGTTTATTACTTCAAGGCGCGGGGATAGGTGTTATCTACATTACCATCTTTAGTGCTTATCGTTTACAGCATTTAATCCCTTCTACATGGACCTTTGTTTTGTTAGCGGTCTTTTCGATTTTTTCAGCCTTGTTGGCCGTTGTTCAAAATGCAAGAGGGTTAGCAGCCTTTGGCTTTCTGGGTGGTTTTTTAGCGCCATTACTAGCTTCATCGGGAAGTGGGAATTATGTGGGGTTGTTTAGTTATTATGCGCTGTTGAATGGAGGCCTGCTTTTTATTGCGTGGTTTAAGGCATGGCGACCACTGAACTTGTTAGGTTTCGCTTTTACTTTTGTTGTGTTTTCTATCTGGGTAGCGTTCAGTTACCGAACGCATATGTTGATGAATGCCCAAATTTTTCTGGCTTTGTTCTTCTTAATGTATAGTCTGATTGGTGTGCTCTACGCATTCAAGCAGCCTTTAGCCCTTAAAGGGTATGTTGATGGCAGTTTGGTCTTTGGAACGCCTATGGTCGCCTCCACCTTGCAAATGGCAATGGTTCGAGACACGGAGTATGGCATTGCGATAAGCGCGGCAGTGCTAGGTTTCTATTATGTTTTCTTAACGCGATTCTTGTGGAATCGTTTCGGCGAAGGCTTTCGTGTGTTAGCAGAGGCTTTACTGTCAGTTGGCGTGATTTTTTTAACATTAGCCATTCCTTATGCCTTAGACAGTCATTGGACGACTGCCACTTGGGCGTTAGAGGCTTCAGGGGTTCTTTGGATAGCGATTCGGCAGAAACGCAAGTTTACGCAATACTTCGCGGTTGTTTTACAATTGGCGGCAGGGGTGTTGTTCTTGGCGAGCAATGCAAATGACTTCGGTGATAAGGTGTTTGTTAATCCTGCGTTCATAGGTGGATTGTTTATCGCATTGGGAGCCTTGGTTACGTCGTGGCAGTTATATAAACTGAAGAAGGTTCAGCCTAAAGCAGTTTTAGTCAAAACTCATGTGCCATTTTTTATATGGGGCATGTGTTGGTGGTTAATCAGTGCATCGCTCCAAATTGAAAGATATTTCAAAGAAGAGGCTTCTTGGATTATAGGGTTGTTCACTTTGACCGCGTTTTTACTCATGCATTTGAGTGTAAAGCGTAAATGGAATTGGCGACCAGCAGATGTCACTGCGATGCTTTTAGTTCCTACGTTAGGATTGATAGGGTTGGGTCTTCTTGCAGACCATAGCCATGCGCTGATGATTCCTGAGGTTTTGCTGATGGTTCCAGCGATGGCTGCGAGTTATTATATCCTATTGCAAATGGAGTCTCAATATAAGGAGTCGAAATCGTTATCAAATTTATATCTGATGTGGGCAACGATTATAACACTCCTTGTTTCTGTTGAAGTATCGTGGCGTTTTGACCGTTTGCATTTAACCTTAGGTGATGCATGGGGTGGGGTTGTTATTGCCATATTCCCATTGTTAGTAATGCATGTTTGTTTGAAAACAAACTATGGCGCACTGGGGCGATTTGGAGTTGCTTTGAAGCATCGAATTATCGGTGTGTGTGCTTTTGCAGTGGCACTATGGAGTTTGTGTTTGAATTTCACCAATGCGGCGGAAACCTATCCTATCCCTTATATGCCGGTATTGAATCCGATTGATGTCCTGCATGTTTTATTTATACTGTTCGCTATTCGTTTCACGATGTCACTTGGCAATTTGGATAAGCTGAGAAAAAGGGTAATTGTTTTTACCGGGGTATTAGGCTTTATTTGGTTGAATTGTATATTGCTACGTTCGCTATATCACTACGTTGGCATACCGTATGATATTCCGTCTATGTCACATAACATAACCGTTCAGATTTCTATTTCCATTTTGTGGACGATACTGGGTATGCTGGCGATGTTGTTAGCATCCCGTAAGCAGTTGCGAACATTATGGATTGTTGGGGGAAGTTTGGTGGCCATTGTGCTTGTGAAAATGGTGACGATCGATCTAGGGGCTAGTGGGACAATTGAACGTATTATATCTTTTTTAGTTGTGGGAAGTTTGCTCGTTACGATGGGGTATTTCTCACCGATACCAGAAAAATTAGATAAGAAAAAAGAAAAGGGAAATAATGAATAAGGTTTTTCTATGTATATTTTTAATGTTGGGCAGCTTATGTTTGAGTGTGGCTGATTCAAATGCCAGTATCACTGATTATGCCTACAAGGCTAAACTCAGTCTATCAAACGATATGTTGCGGCGCGTTGAGTTGCCGAATGAATTACTGGTGAGTCTAGCAAGGCAGGATTTAGGCGATGTAACGATCTTCGATCGAAATGGAGCGATGATGCCCACTTGGGTTCGGCCTCGTCAGA
>CAWUTK010000011.1:0-3693 GCA_963924785.1 uncultured Opitutales bacterium | reverse complement strand
CGAAACCGATTCCCTTTGAAGCGGCTTCAGACTGAGGATATTTCTGTCCCATGAACAATACCCCATAAACAGCTGTCGGAATTAAATAAAGCATCAATTGGTATTTCCAGTGCCACTCTAATCCATCATCTAGAAACCACCCGACTAATGCACCTAGCATTAACCCTGCTGGCCAACTGGCGTGAAGGATATTTAAATAGTGCGCTCGGTTTTCAGGAAACAATCTTGCTATCAGTGGATTGGCCACTGCCTCGAGTGTTCCATTCGCAAAAGCAAAAATAAACATTCCCCAATAAAGACACTTATAAGCAAAATCCATTGAGGAATCCACTCCTGGAATAAAAGTAACCACCGCGGACAACACATGGCAGATTAATGCGAGTAAGACTAACTTCCCATAACCAATTTTATCGACAACTAACCCTCCAAGAATAATCCCAAAACAGAAGCCCGTAAATCCTGCTCCAAGGATCGCACCGATTTGAAGACTCGTGAATCCGAATTCGGCTCCCCAGTTATCAATAATGCCGCCTCGGATAGCAAATCCGACTCCAGCAGCTAATATTGCAGCAAAACCTGCGAACAGCAGTCTTTTCCGGTTATATTCGTTTAATTCATCCATGGCAGTCTAGAGGCGATAATACTCGTGTTTAAACGAAATCTGCAACTCTATAATTCTGCGAGACGAAAAGTTACAAAAAAGCGCCGGTTTCATACAATTCATTGTAAAACCAAACCCTCTTTTTGAAAAAAGTTCTATTTCACACATAATCAATCACCCATATTTCAACTTAACCATTTGTCCTAATTATCTATAGCAGTTTGAACCGGCTGACTTCACATTTCGCATATTGTAACCTATTTTCGCATTATACTTATTGCGAAATCAGCCGATTCGTATTGAATAGAGGTATGAACAAATCAGGAAACCGAAAGATGTATTATTTAGTAAACCTACTGACTTTAATTATTTCCTGTTCCGTCCTGCCGTCGATTCAGGGAGCAGGAGTCACTGCCTTGACGCATAACAGCAGTGAAAAAAAAGTCTCCGTGACCATAGATGGCAGTATTTATATGGAATACTGCTATGGTAATGAAACCAAGCCAATCATCTACCCCATCATTGGCCCTTACGAGATCCCAATGACTCGCAATTTTCCCATGAAAGAAGGGGTTGCCGGTGAAGCAACTGACCACCCTCATCACCAGTCGATGCATTTTAATCACCCCATAAATGGTAAAGATTTCTGGCATGGAAAAAGAGGAGAACGTATACGCAATGATGAAATCGTTAAAGCCGAGGTTGTTAAAAATGAAGCGTTCATCATCAGTCGAAATAGTTGGATTCAGGGGGAGAATACCATTTGTAAAGACACAACAGAGATTCGCAGTGGTTTAACTGAAGGCGGACGTTATATTGACTATAAGGTTACCGTTCATGCCTCCAACGGTGATATCACATTCGACGACACTAAAGAAGGCACCATGTCTATTCGCACCCATCCTGCGCTTCGTTTAAAAGGACCAGTCGCCAAAGGATCAGCCATCAACAGTGAAGGCATTACAGGTAAAGCGATCTGGGGACAAATTGCCAAGTGGGTTGACTACTGGGGCCCCATCGGAGACAAAACAGTTGGAATCGCAATTTTTGATCACCCCGATAACCCTCGTCATCCCACGACCTGGATGGCCCGTGAATACGGAATGGTAAACGTAAACCCTTTTGGAAAAAGATTTTTTAAACGGGGCCAAGGGGCTATGACGGTAAAAAATGGGGAATCAGTCACTTTTGCTTATAGATTCTTTTTCCATGAGGGTTCTAATAAAGAAATTGATATCCCTAAGCATTATAAAAAATGGTCTGAAACATACATCCAGGGTTCAACTAGCGCTAAAGCTAAAACGCCAAAAAAGAAGACCGGCGGTAGGCGGAGCAAAGAGAAACCAGCAATTCTTGACCTAGACACCCTACCGAAAGTAACGGGTGATGGGCTAAAAATAGATAGGTACGTGCAGGAGCCACACATCATCAATCCATCTGCTTTATGTTTTGATAAAATGGGCCGTCTCTACGTTGGCGCAGGTCCTCAATATCGTCAACCTAAACCAGATTCACCAAAGGACTACATAAAGATTATGATAGACTCCGATCACGACGGTGTTGTCGATGATGTTAAGAAATTTGCCCAAGGATTTAACTCCATACAGGGTATGGTCTGGCGTGACAATGAACTTTGGGTCGCCAACTCACCTGACTTAACAGTACTTATTGATACCGATGGTGATGACGTGGCAGACATCTATCGTGTCGTTTACCGCGGACTTAACACGTTAAGACACGGTTTGCATGGGCTTAATTGGGCACCTGATGGAAAATTATACATGAGCTACGGCAATTCACGATCTGGTGATCACGCCCCTAAAGCCTTTCGAGATTTACAGGGCTATTCATCCAAACAGCCTGACCTCAATCCATATAACAAAGACTATACCGAATCTACTTACAAAAAAGGTTTTAGAACTTTAAAGACACAAGAAACAGAAGGTGGAATTTTTCGCTGTGATCGCAAAGGAAAAAATCTCGAGATATTTTCAAGAGGCTTGAGGAATCCTTGGGATATCACTTTCGATAATGAATTCAATTGGTTAGGCACTGATAACGACCCTGGTCCACAACATGACCGCATATTTATGCCTATCGAGCATGGTCACTACACGATGAGGCATCCTTATAAATTTGACTGGAACGGGAAAGATCCTGCCATCGCACCTGTTTCTACCGTTTTCCCAACAGTAAGTGGTTCAGGAACAGGCGTCATTTATAATCAAACAGAATACTTTGGCAAAGAACACGTAGGTCACTACTTCATTGCCGATTGGACGAATAAATGTCTTTTCTCATACAAGTATAAATGGGAAGGCGCCCATCAGGTTCTAGACGGGGAACTGGAAAAGGTCATAGATGGGGGGAATACAAATGGCGGCGATTTAGGATTTGGCGGTGGTCATGGTGTTAGTCTATTTCGCCCTACTGACATAGAGATTGGACCTGCAGGCGATCTCTACATTGGAGGATGGGGTTCGGCCTATGGAACGAAATACGTTAGTGGAGCGAATTGGAGCGATAAGGATAACGCTAAATATGAAGGTAGAGTTTTTCGCCTTCACAATACCAAGGTCCCCTATTCGACAAAGTCTTGGAATTTAGAAAAACGCAAAAAACCGTTAAATGAATGGACCTTTGATGAAGTCATGCAAGACATGGGACATCATTTACCTGTATGGAGAACCAATGCGCAAGATGAGATTGTGCGCAGAGGACTTAAGGTAAAAGCGAAACTTACCAAAGAATTAAACTCTGGAAAGCTAAGCGTCGCCGCTACGACTTGGTCGCTATGGGCTTTAGCTCACATTGAGAGCGAAAACGAGGGTGACTATAAGAACATTCTAGCCTATGCAAATGACAGCACCGCTCCACTCAACATTCGTGTTCAAGCCGTTCGAGCATTAGGCCTATTTAAGATAACCGCCGCCCAATCTCTTTTTGTAGATTTATTAAATGACAAAGAACCTCGTTTGCGTCATGTCGCTTTATTAGGTTTGCAGAAGGTCGGTTTTGGAGAACACACCAATGCTATCTTTACCTCACTGGCCAATGAGAAAGATCGAGTCTGTAACTACACCGCGTTTCAA
>CAWUTK010000010.1:0-6465 GCA_963924785.1 uncultured Opitutales bacterium | reverse complement strand
CTTGACTGGGGGCTTGCTTTGTGAGCATTTTATACTGGAAGCCCATTGGGTCAACCAGCCAAATCTCTAGACCTGTTTTCCCATTAAGTAGATCATCAAAACTATTTTCTAATCCCGTTTTTCCTTTTTTACCCTTCATTTTAAAGGTTTTTAAATCTTGTCCAGGCGAGCCTTCTTCCGCTTCATTGTAATCTGATATTACATAACCAATTGAATGAGCGGCAGCTGGACCGTAAGGGTAGTAACGTGATGAATCGGTGAATATTTGAACCGGAGAGTCCACGGGGACTTGTTCAATTAGGGCCGCGTACTCTTCAGGGCTTAAATCAGTTACAAGTGGAAGTGGCAGCAATAGTTTTTGATCAAAATGGCGAATAACATTTTTTCTTTCTAATTTAACATCACGGCCAATGATCTTTTTCATTGTAGCCATGTGTTTTTTAATAACGTCTATTCTTGATTGCCAGATGATTTTATCATTATCACTTCTTATTTGAGTAACAATATTGTTGTTCGCTTTAAGCGTTAAATAATTTGAAAATTTTAAGGTAGATCGAACATTTCCTTCGGCCATTTCTGTTTTAGTTATGTCATCTGGCATTCCTAAAATATCAATTGCATGTGATACTGGCATGTCGATAAATAATTGTTTCTTAACTTTCCGTAGGGCATTAACCTTTTGGTAATAATCTTTTTTGAATTCCTGTCTTAATCTATCGAGATATACGATTGCGGAGAACCTTGCTCTGTTTCCAACGAGTAGTTTTCCGTTGCGATCTAAAATATTCCCTCGAGAACCGGGTTGGATGATGCGACGATGAGCCTGTTGTTTTTCACTTTTAAGATAGGCAGGTTGCTCTATCACTTGATGCCAAAACAGCCCTCCAAATAAAATTACGAACATGACTGCAAAGAAGTAATAAAAGAAGGGTAACCTTTTATTAAACTGAACGTGACGTTCTGCTAAATCTGATTTATAGGAGTGGTTAAACATGGATCAGGTAT
Organism: uncultured Opitutales bacterium; assembly: GCA_963924785.1. Taxonomy (GTDB): domain Bacteria; phylum Verrucomicrobiota; class Verrucomicrobiia; order Opitutales; family CAJWYM01; genus CAWUTK01. The sequence continues at coordinate 5,460 of CAWUTK010000010.1, read as the reverse complement.
TTGATAAATCATCAATTGATAGATCAACGCCTACCCACTGCATTGTACTTCTCTGAAAGTCGAAAAACCAAGGAGCAATGAGGATTAGTAGAATTTGTGAGATAACTAAGTCTGTCGTACAATGTATAAAATAAGGGAGTTCGAATAAATGCCCGTTCGAATTACTGAAGAAGAGTATGGCAATGAGCAAAAGATTTATGGCAAATGCAAGCAAGGTGATATGCCAATTTTGATCTCGGTGTAGTTTATATCGGTTTTTGTAAAGCAGGAAGTGCAAGGGGATGAAACATACTGTAGAGAGGCCAAAGGAATAGGGGAACATTGAATCTAAAAATAGACCGGTAATAAACGAACAAAACAAACCTGTTTTTAGACGAATATTCGTCGCAGCAAAAATGAGGTATATTCCGTTTAAGAAAAAATAAAGAGAATACTGGCTGATCGAATGATTGAGTTTATTAATCAAGAAAAATAGCAGAGCATTAGAAAAAAGGATAACTGCTATCACCTTTATGCTAAGAATTTTTCGTATATTGATCATTTCTCAATGGGTATTAAAATAGATACCTCCTTTAGATAAAGTAAACGTTTATCAAGCTCTACCGTTCCCGTTTTGAATAAACCGTTAGATCCTGGTTCTAGGCCTCTAACATAACCGATAGGGAGGTCTTCAGGGAAGATACTTCCTAATTCGGATGACACTAGGAATTGAGGAGAAGTCATTGTTGCTAGGATATCTGAGGGGACGTCTTTTACATTCCCTCTGGGATCAGTGAAACCAGTATTAATGCTTCCTCGGAAAGTCACCGGTCTCGGGTCGCCCTTGAACTTTGCAGCCATTCGAAAATTCGGACTCGTGATAAGTTCGATAATCGTTGATGACTTATTTACTATTTTAGTTTTTCCAACCACTCCTCCTTCGAAAATGACTGCTGCATTCTCTGGGATATTATAATCTCTCCCTTTGCGAATGGTTATCCTTTGCCACCAAGCATTAATATCTCTATGAACAACTCGAGCATGTTCGTAGCGGTGAGTCTTGAAAGGAGGCAGCTTTAGTTGTTTCTCTAATTGAGCAATTTTTTCAAGTAGGTCTTCGTGTTCTTTCAGTTGATGTTCGATTACTTCAAAAGACGCACTAATTCGTGAATTTTCAATGCCTTTTTTGATTTCATCTGGATTGTTCGATTTTCGTAAAGCCCAATATTTTTTAATGTCATCCAAGTGATTACCCAGATTAAGAACGGGAGCTTGGAACTCGTAAAATGAATTATCAACAAAGAGTTTTACGCCTGCTGGTATGACTCGCCATAACAATAAAAAAATTGCTAAGAGTAAGTAAGGTTTAACTTTGTCAAAAGACTTGTTTGTCAAAGTACGACGCCTCCTTAAAAACTGCGGAAGATATTAAGATTTATAACTAGTGATCTCTTTCAATAACCATTGTAAGTCTTGAAGGACCATCCCTGTGCCATGAGCAACAGCGGTTAGTGGATCATCAGTAATAATAACAGGAAGCCCCGTTGCATCACTTAAAAGTTGATCTAGGCCTCTTATCAGTGCACCGCCACCAGCTAGAACTAAACCGCGATTTACGAGGTCAGATGAAAGCTCAGGAGGGCAACGCTCTAAGGCGTTACGCACTAATTCTACAATTGATTGAATCGTCTCACTCATCGCTTCTCTTATTTCTTGAGATGTGATATGGATTGTTTTAGGTAACCCAGCGATAGAATCTCTTCCTCTGACATCCATTGAAAGTTCCCCTGTTTCTATTGGAAATGCTGATCCAACGCGGACCTTAATTTCCTCAGCTGTTCGGTCGCCAATTTCGAGACCATAGGCACGCTTCATGTAATTGATTATAGCAGAGTCTAGTTCATCACCGCCAACTCGGATACTTCTTGTAAAAACAACACCTGCTAATGAAATAATAGCACACTCCGTTGTTCCACCGCCGATATCAACGATCATATTAGCTGCAGGTTCATCAATAGGGAGTCCTACGCCAATTGCTGCTGCAATTGGCTCTTCAATAATAATTACATCTCTAGCGCCAGCATTAATTGCTGATTCTTTTACTGCTCGTCTTTCAACTTCAGTTATACCAGATGGGACAGCAACAACGACTCTAGGTGGGACAAACTTCATGTTGTCATGAACTTTGTTAATGAAATAACGTAACATTGCCTCCGTTATCTCGAAGTCTGCAATAACACCGTCTTTCATCGGACGAAGAGCGGTGATATTTCCAGGCGTTCTACCAAGCATGCGCTTAGCTTCAGAGCCTACCGCACAAACCTTTCGAGTTTTATTGTAGATGGCAACAACACTGGGTTCACGCAATACGATTCCTTTGTCTTTGGCATAAACCAGGGTGTTTGCAGTACCGAGATCGATACCTATGTCATTTGAGAGAAAACTAAAAAATTTGCCGAACATGTAATATAACCGAGTTAAAATTTAGAAGCATATTTATCACAAGAAGATAAGTGTATGTCAAAAGCTAAATCTCTATATAATGTAACCTTAAAATCAGTGGTGTCTTTTTGTTCACTATTTCTTTTGATGAGTAGTTGTCTAACGGAATCTTATCTAACCTTTCTTTAGTGATCTAACCTGTATTGAGAGGGTGTCGTGTGTACCATTTGTTGAAATATTCTGGAAAAACAGGGTAAGCTTTCAAAACCAACACGTTCTGCTATTTCTCCTATATTTAAAGAGGTATCTTTTAATAATAATTTGGCCCGTTCAATTTTTGCAGAATTGATATATTGCATCGGGGTGATTCCGTAGTGTTTTTTAAATTCTCTAGTAATATGTGCATAAGAGTTTCCCAGCTTTTCAAGGTGGGATTGTAGAGGGGGCATTTGACTATGTGATAGGGGGACCAGGTCTGTTAATAGGTTCCTTGCTTTTCGAGCGATTGTGTTTATCGATGTCTTTATTTTATTCTTTACAAATAGACGTTACCGCTCAGGAATAAGTAAAGCTATAATCGCTTTATTCGTTGATGAAAAAACGAATAAAACAAGGTAGCAAAAAAGAAAAAAGGAGATCTATTCGTCTCACTCCCAATTAATTATTTAGATTTCTTCTTAGCAGTTTTCTTGGTCGCTTTTTTAGCTACTTTCTTTTTTTCAGGAATGAATTCAAAAATCGAGGTGCTGTTTCCTGGAAGCGTTAAGAGGAGAGTATGTTCATGATTATCCCACGTTGATTCTGCTGTGTTTTTTCCGCCCATATTCCCTTCACCACTTCCTCCGTAAACTGCGGCATCAGTGTTAATGACTTCTTTCCAGAATCCTTTAAGTGGAACATTGATCGGGTATTCATGATGAACAGTCGGGGTGTAATTTCCAACGACGATAAAATGCTTTTTTGATTTCGAGTCTTTTCGTAAAAATGAAATTATAGAGTTTTCACTATCGTCCATACTTCTCCACTCAAACCCCTCAGGTTTTAAATCGGATTCATGAAAAGCAGGTTCGTTACAGTAGAGACTGTTTAGGTCTTTAAGAACATGTTGGATGCCACTATGGTCTAGATATTCGAGTAAGTGCCAATCAAGTGTTTTGTCGTATTCCCACTCGGACGATTGACCGAAGTCAGAACCCATAAACATCGTTTTCTTTCCAGGCCATCCCCACATAAGACCGTAAAGTCCGCGTAGGCAATTTGCTTTTTCTGAGATATCACCAGCAGCCATTTTAAGGAGCATTGAGCCTTTTCCATGAACGACTTCATCGTGAGAAAATACCTGCACGAAATTTTCTGAATATTGATAAATCATACCGAAAGTTAGTTCGTTATGATGCCATTTTCTGAAGACTGTATCACGTTTAAAATACTCAAGCGTGTCGTTCATCCATCCCATATTCCATTTAAAATCAAATCCAAGTCCACCTTCGCTCGTTGGTTTAGAAACACCTCCAAATGACGTGGATTCTTCTGCAATCATTAAGGCACCAGGATAATAGTCGTGCACGAGATTATTAACCTCTCTCAGGAAATCAATTGCTTCAAGATTTTCGTTTCCGCCGTATTGATTAGGAATCCATTCACCTTCTTCACGTGAGTAGTCTAAATAAAGCATCGACGCAACTGCATCAACGCGAAGTCCATCAATGTGGAAATTCTCAAACCACGCGAGAGCACTTGCAATGAGAAAGCATTTAACTTCATGGCGACCGTAGTTGAAAATGAGCGTCCCCCAATCTTGATGCTCGCCTTGTCTCGGATCTGAGTGTTCGTAAAGGTGTGAGCCATCAAACCACGAGAGAGCAAAACTATCTTTTGGAAAGTGACCAGGAACCCAATCGATTAAAACACCGATGTTTTCAGCATGTAATGCGTCTACTAGAAATTTGAAATCTTCAGGCGTTCCGTATCGGTGAGTCGGCGCAAATAAACCTGTGACTTGGTAACCCCAAGAGCCAGTGAAAGGGTGTTCCGCTAAAGGCATGAATTCGACATGAGTATAGCCCATATCTTTTACATAATCCACAAGTTCTGTCGCAAGCTCGCGATAAGTTAAAGGTCTATCTCCATCATCGGCTTTTCGTTTCCATGAATCAACGTGGATTTCGTACACTGAGAGTGGTTTTTCCTTCCACTTAGTTTTACTTCTTTTACTGATCCATTTATCATCGTTCCATTTGTAATTCGCCGAAGAGTAGACGATTGAAGCATTATGTGGAGGGGATTCGAAATAGGAGGCATAGGGATCTGTTTTTAGATGAAGGTGATTGTCTTCTCCGTGGATCTCATATTTGTAATGCGTTCCCTCTGTTAGTCCTGGAACGAAAATCTCCCAGATTCCAGATGAACCGATCATACGCATCGGATGGTAACGTCCATCCCAGCCGTTGAAATCACCTACGAGTGACACGCGTTTTGCACTCGGAGCCCAAACAGCAAAAGAAGTGCCAGGTATATTATCTATTTTCCGTAAATGAGACCCTAGTTTTTCGTATATCCGATGTTCCGTGCCTTGATTAAATAAATAGACATCTTGGTCACCTAAAGTAGCCTCAAATGCATAAGGATCGTAAAATTGGCGAATTTCTTCGTTGAACTGCACCACTCTTAGGCGGTATTTGAAAACTTTACTTTTGTTTGGGATAATTCCTTCAAAAAAACCTTCTTCACTAATTTTTTCTAGTGGATAACGATTTTCGCTTTTTGTAGAGCAATCGATTAATTCACACGTTTGAGCATCTTTGATGAACACTCTAGCCACAAGTTGCTGTTTGCCACCAATTTTAATGGGGTGTAATCCTAGAATACTATGCGGATCCCTTACTTCGGAATTTAATATCGAGCTGAGTTCTTTTGTGCTGATAGTCATAGTGTAATAAATTTCATTGATGGGTTTTATGAGGTAAGAATCTAATAGTTTTTACTTTTGGATTTAGGCAATGTCAAATTAATTGAGTGTTGCACTAAGAGTTCAATATT
>CAWUTK010000009.1:0-9898 GCA_963924785.1 uncultured Opitutales bacterium | reverse complement strand
CGGTCAATAAACTATATCGTGAGGGAGAGCAAACGGCAGCCGTTGAATGAGCGTTTGTGAATAACATGCCCGCTTGAGCGAGTTGATCGATGGCAGGTGTTTTGCAGGGTCCTGTCTTATCATTGTAGGCAGAAACCGAGTCACAGCCCATGTCATCAGCGTAAATAATGACAATGTTAGGTTTGGTCTGGTCAGCTGAAAAAACAAAACCGTTGCAGAATAAGATGAGGATGAGGATAAATAAATTTTTCATAAAAACAATTTATAACTTATAGTATCCGTTACTTTAAACATGCTAAATTATAAAAAAAGAAGGAAGGCAACATTGCAATGATGAGTTGGTAGCAGAAGTGATTTTATTTCTTATACATCAACCATCTGTTGCCCTTCAGGATACTTGAGGTATCAATGGAGATAATTAGATCACTACGAGAAAGCGATGCGAAGAGACAAACTGATTTAGGATATTTATCTGACTAAACCAACGAAAAAGATCACATTTCAGTTTTGTCATTGTCCATCGATTTGTTAAGTTTTCTGTGTTTAATGTAAACGATAAAAGTTTCTTTAGACATTATGAGTTATTACTCAATAATCTTTAAAGTTATACTCTTCGCCAAAAAGCTCAATTATAGAATTTATTGAATTAGCAAAACGCTCTACTTCTAATTGCACCAATTGACTCAGACAAAGATATAAAGCTTGATAAGAATCGCTACCACAAGCATTTTTAATTATTACTGTATTTTCAAAGGTTAATCTTAATGGGCATCGCCAATCATAACCGCAAACAGTTTCAACGTCGTTTATTGGTTCCCCAATTTCAACAACAAGTTTCTTGCATATACCATTTCTAGATAAATCATATTCTCTTGTGGCAACTACCTCTGTAAATGTAGTTTGTATATCTGGAAGATCTTTCATTAGTTACGCCTTAAAAGTTATCGTCGAAGGTGTATCACGGAGTGAAGCGCGGAGCACGTAACGGAGTTGATACCATCGCCTGGTTCGCACCGCTTTCTACAGTAGTCTTAATATGCTCCAATACTCTCATGTGAATAAGATGAATCATTTCTTCTGTAATCGCGGACCAATAAGGCTCAGGTTCCATAACTGTGTAAAACCATGTTGCTCCCTCCAATTCGACAATTCCGTCTTCTCTCTCTTTCAATAGGAATTGCCCTTTTACCGAGCGAATCGCCCAATCCAGATGAGGAGGATGTATTCCCGAGTATGGCGAAATCTCAGTCATCGGCTCAGGCTGCTCGATTACATCAAAAGCCAACTTACGATTCTCTTCCCAGTGCGTGATGGGTTCTACAAAAGAACCTGTCGAGAAGTTGCAGTAACGAATCGCTCCAACGCCACTTCCTTCAATTCTGGCATCAGTTGGGTAAGCTATCCCTATGCGAAATAGGAATTCCCTAGGCTCTGGTATCTCCGAGAACTGGATGACTTCACGCCAGACTTCTCCAATCGGCGCATCGATCTCTACGGTAGTAATGGCTTTTCGTATCCTTGGTTCATTCTTTTCTTGAGATTCGAAGCCCATCAAAAACGGCACTGAAAAGACTAAAAGCAATACGGCTACATCGGTCACAATTCTCTTCCCGATAGCATTAGATATCGCATAGCCAACCAATCCACCGATCAAGAACAGGGGCAATACAACGGGTATGGCCATGGCCAAACAGATCAGTCCCTCAAACCCAACTACTAGGAAGCCAAGTAGCGAGATGCAGCCGGCTATAAATGAAACTGATATGGACTCTCCGATTCTCTTTTTCCCTTTTCTATTGTAAATCCAGACTGAGATTAAACCGCAGACAAAGGGCGTGGCCAAAAAGACGCCGGATCCATACACTTCGAAAACGTCAGCAGAAAGTTTGGCAAAAAGAAAAGCAACGACCGCCGTGATGCCAATGGCCGAAGTTGCTGAAAGGATTTTTTCTTTTTTCATTCTCTTTGCAGAACACTGAGGTCACCGGATTTTGGAGCGGTGCGGAAAAATTCTGAGTGCACCGTTTTGTTAAGCAATTGCTTTAATATAGTTATAAAAATCACAGCTGCTAGTCAATCACCTGGACACCCAGCACCTGGTGAGTCTGTTTGGTGTCGTCGAAACTCCATACAACCTTCTTGTCAGGCGTGATTTCGATGATGGGCGTACCTTTACCCTCCATCCCGTGGCCGAGCCAGTTACTGACAACGATGTTGCCATTGTCCAGAATGTGGGCACCGCAGAACGAAGCTATTTTCCACTTGGCAATCTCGTCGGGGCGCAGACTCCATACTATTTTATCGTCCTTACCGACGATCTTAATCAGATCCTTGCCCGTAAGCAACACGCGGCCATCTGACAGTGGCGTCGCCGAGTAACAGAAGCCTGGGTAATGTGGGATCTCGCGAACGATCTTACTATCGCCGTCGTATACACGGCACACGCCCTCGCCATGATGGGCAACATAGTAGAGACCATCGCCCCCTTTACGTGATCGGCGCATAATCTTGTGGGTCTTCTTAATCGAGGTTTTCACCTTAATGCGCTTGGCAATTTCACCATCCGGTTTCACTTCAATGAGCTCGCTGCTCGTGCATATGCCGATCAATGTATTGCCGTTAGGCAGCCGCTGGCAGCTCTGGGCTTCGCCTTGGACTTTGTATTCCCATACAGTTTTCTTTTCTCGCGTCACTTCGCGAATCCAGCTGGCCTTAGGATGTTCATGGCACATCAGAATGTTACCGTTGGTGAGCACTGATACATCGACACACTTAACATTATCGTAATACCAAATCATCTTACCCGCAGAATTGAAAATCATAGCCTTCTTCAGTTTAGTATCGGCACAGATGAAGGTATGGGCCGAGGCAGTATGGGCGACAATACAGAGGGCAATCAGTAAAGCAATTCTAGGCATAACTTATAGTATCCGTGACTTTTATCATGTTGGATCATTAGGAAGATAGAAAGGGCTGTGTGGCAATAGCGAATGGGTAACGGAAGGAGTTAAATTTCTTACACATCGCCTGTATACTTCAATTGAGAATACAAAAATCTAAACATCTACATTTCGGTCACTACAAGAAAGCGTCGAGAAGAAGCAAACCAATGGAGGATATTTATCTGCCTAAACCAATCACTTAATCACGGTTTAGATATTCGAGATCTAATTCTTGTAGACATCGCGCCGATGTCCAATTTTGACAACAATGATAATTAACTCGTCGGCAATGATCTGATACAGAATTCTATAATTCCCCTGTCTGATACTGTATTTCTCTTGTCTAGAAAGCTTCTTACTTCCCTCTTGATGTGGATCGTTTGATAGGCTTCTGATCTTTTCTATAATTCGAATTCTATCTTTCTTTTGAATCTTTTCGATTTCCTTCGCTGCAGATTTCTTGATTACGACCCTATAGCTTTCCATCTTCTTTCAGCGATACTACGAAAGCTTCAAAATCGATTACAGGTTCTTTCTCTCTTTCTTTAAATACTTCCAGGTCTTCTGCATCCAAAAGTAGTGCTGAGCGCACAGCCTCATTCACCAAATCTGACACCGGAGTCGAAATCTCAGCAGACTTCATTTTCAGGGCCTTGTGTAGATCTTCTTCAAAATATACGGTCGCACGTTTCATAATTAAGCACTAAAACATTAAAACGCTAAAGTGTCAATGGTTGGCCCGATGGCAGCGGTTATTTGCCTTCTAAAATTCGACCTGAGAAAGATCGGAGGAATCGTATAATGCCTCCGCCCGCGTTTTGGGCGAACGACTAATCGGAACACTCTTGGAGGACAAGACCCATTACGTTTTCAACTTGGTGGGATGAACATAACTTCCACGTCTCCTACCCCGACATGCACGACATGAAGAGCTGAGGGAATGGAGAGGGAAAGGCAAAGTACTCGGTTAAGGCGTTCAAGAAATAAGGGGTTATCCAATCGAAGGAAAGGCGATTTCCTCGCATTAAGTTTTCCGCGAATGGGCTAGTCTTTTTCTTGACTAAAACCAGCATCGCACAGTGAATATTGAGATATGAATTTGGCTAAAATAGTTTCCATCGTCCTTTGTTCGGTCAGTGGGTTCGCTTTTGGTGAAGAATCAAATCCGACGATGCTGGAAGAGCAGTCCGAAAAGGGAGGAACCCATCTCGAAGAAACCCCCACCATCGAGTCATTCTTCAGGGCCCACTGCACGAAGTGCCACAATACGAAAAAGAAAAAGGGTGGGATCAATTTCCTGAAGTTCACGGAGTTCAGGCTGGAGAACGCCAAGCATTGGCAAGAAGCACTGAACAACCTGCAGCGCGGCGACATGCCGCCTGAAGAATCGATCCAGCCCAGCATAGCCAATCGCAAAGTCTTCGTGTCACAGGTGCTGAAAGAACTGGACCACGTGTATACCGACTCCGACCAACGGGACTTTCGGTTCAGTCGCCTGACCAACAGTCAAATCGCATGGAACCTGCGTGACCTGTTGCAGATCGACCGAGACTTTAGCGGCGACCTCATCGATGACCCCACAGGCAAGCACGGCGAATCCCTGCAATCGGATCTGGAACTGACTGCAGGTCACATGGAGGTGTACCTGAGTACCCTGCAGAATGCCGTCGAGTTGGCTGTTCCTGATTTAAACAATCCGCCAAAGCCTTACGCCCTAAAAGGTAACGACTGGGAAAAGCAGCATTACCTGAACCGAAATGACCTAGCTCATGGGACCCGACGGAAGCATCGTCGTTACCGCGGGCCCAAATGGCTGGGCGACGACTTCGAGGTGCCCGTGCCGCCCAATCACTTCTTCCGTATCTACATCGACGACAATCGACCAGAGGGCCAATTTCGCATACGCATACGCGTTCGCAACGAGCCACCCCAAAACGGAGGCGAACTGACCAAGCATGAATTTTCGGTTTTCTTCGACAGGGGATTCAAGTCCCCCCAGCACACAATCGATAGTTTCACCGTCGAAGCGAAGCCCGGTTCCCAGGAGTTCAAGATCTTCGGTAACGTCTTCGACTTTCCCGGGGTGGACCCGGCTCCCGTGTCGAAGAAAGATCCATATGGTATCATGGCTCATTTCCACTACCGCTTCCTGACAGTCCAAAATTCATCACCCCTCACTTCACCTTCGGACAAACCCGTAACCAACAAGAACTGGGTGACCTTTGGAGACGCCCACTTCATCCGGGCCGACGATCGCTGGGTCGATGCTTGGGGGCATGATTTCGGGCGGAAGAATTGGCTCAATCCTTCTCATGGTGGGAGTGATCACCCGACAAGAGGAAAGCCGGCCGTCTACAAGGAGGTGATGAAAGACACGAGTTATGCCGTGATCGAGCGAATCGAGTTCGATCTTCCCTGGCAGTGGCCACCAACCAGTGTCCAGAGATTCATGAAAGACGGCAAGCTGGACAACAATTCCATTGCTGAAGGAGTCAAGTCACTCACAACGCGGGCCTGGCGACGCCCCTTGACGGAGGGCGAAGGCAAGGAACTGGATGCCCTCATCAGCGGAACTTTGAAAAATGCCGAAACCAAAATCGGTGCCTTACGGGACCTGCTCATGGCAGTGTTCGCCGACACCCGTTTCCTTTTTCACTCGGATATTGAGCCGACCCAGCGGATGCAGAACTTCGAACTTAGCGCCCGCCTTGCCGCATTCCTCTGGCGCAGCGTTCCTGACCAACGACTCTTCGATCTTGCTTCCCGAGACCGGCCAATCACAGACCCCGAGTTGAGTTCAGAGGTAAAGCGCATGCTGGCGGACTCCCGGTCCGATCGCTTCATCTCCGACTTCACTTCCAGCTGGGCCGGATTCCCTAAATTGGAACAAATCGCCATCAACCCGAACTACTACCGGTGGTGGAACCCCAAATACAAAGACTACATGAAACTCGAGACGGCTGCATTCTTAAAAACCTTGCTCCAAGAGGACCTCAGCTGTCTCAACTGCCTCTCATCGGATTTCATGGTGATCAACAACGTCATGGCGAAGTATTATGGGACGCCTCTTCCTGCAAGCGGCCACCGTTTTTCGCGCGTTCCCGCTATCGAGGGTCGCGGCGGTGTCCTGACCCAAGCAGCCTTTTTGCTAGCCCATAGCGACGGGGAGGATGCCCACGCGGTCAACCGCGGAGTTTGGCTTCGCGGTCGCCTTCTCGGAGATCCTCCGCGCGACCCGCCCCCAGAAGTGCCCGTCTTGAACGACTTGGACGAGCAGAACCCGGATGCCGCCGGGTTGTCGACCAAGCAGAGATTGTCGATTCACAGCAAGGGCATTTGCCTGGATTGTCACGCCGATATTGATCCTTGGGGAATCGCCATGGAATCCTTGGACGCAGCCGGCAAGTTCAGGGATAAAATCTTACGGTTAACCCCCGAGCATAAGATCAAGAGCCGAAACCTGAGGGTTATTGACGAGACGGAAGTTCGTGGCTCACCGGTTAAGGGCATAAACGAACTGCAAAAACTTCTTCGCGACAAGCACGCCAAGGACTTCGCGAAGGGGTTCAGTTCATCCATGCTTTCATTTGCCTTGGGTCGTCCCCTCTCCTACCAGGAGGACAAAACATTGGCTCAATTAACCAAGGAGTTTGAAAAAAACGATTACCGGATGGCGAGTTTGATTGATGAAATCGTCCGCCTTCCTTTATTTCGACACCCAAACCAAAAATCAGATGAATGAATTGAACCGCAGACAATTTCTCTACGGAACCGGGGTCTCCATGCTCTTGCCTAGGCTCGAGTCTTTTGCGGTACCGGCGATTGCGAAAACCGCCTCGATCCCGAAGCGCTTTCTTGCCCTCTATGTCGGGCACGGATTCGCGATCACACCGAACGACGAACATCCGTCCAGCGACTTGAGCTGGTACCCTCGGGTAGTTGACGACAAACTGAAGTTCGGCAATTCCATGGCTGCCATACAACCCTTTGCCGACAAAGGTAAAGTATCCGTTTTTCGTGGACTCGATCATCCGCAAGTAATGAATATCAACGGCCATTCTTCGGCCGACTCCTTTCTCACCGGGAGCAACCCGGAAGGCACGACCGGTAACCCATCCATCGATCAAGTGGCGGCCATGGCCCATGGCAAGGCGACCCGATTTCCCAGCCTCGTGCTGGGGAACGAAGGTGGATTGGGGGCTACGGGGAGTTCACTCACCCTTTCCTACAATCGCTCCGGACGAGCCATTCCTTCAAACAACGACTTGCTCGCCCTCTACAACCGACTCTTCAACTCCGATCCAGCGATCATTCGCAAGGAGAAGGCTCGCAATATCCGCAACGGGGCCTTGGTTGACCGGGTACTGGAGTCGGCCAAGAGCATGCAGCGACGCGTGAGTGCAGACGATAACCGGAAGATCGGTTCCTACCTGGAAAGCATAAGGTCCGTTGAAAAGAACATCGAGCGAATGGAGGCTTGGTCCGATACGCCTAAGCCGGAAGTGGATGCAAGCAATCTTTCCCTCAAGGCGACCGTAAACGAACCCGATCGGTTCATCGACACGATGTACGATCTTATCTACCTCGCGTTCAAGACGGATTCCACCCGTTACGCCACCTACATGCTTCAGAGCATGATCGGCGGCCCTTGGAACGAAATGCCAAAAACTGCCCTTGGGTTACCAACTGGACATCACCGTCTGGCGCACGGGGCCTCTGGTTCAAGCCGAAAATCCATGGAGAACCTCGGGGCATTCGATAAGTTTCAAGGCGATCGACTGGGACACTTTCTTGGTAAAATGGCGGATACCCCTGAAGGCCATGGCTCCATGCTGGACAACACAATCGTTTATTACGGGACTAGTAACAGCAAGACCCACGTAAACAGGAATTATCCGCTGCTCATTGCCGGCGGACGTAATCTTGGAATCAAACATTGTGGTTACCACAATTTCCTAGAGACGGGCAAGCAACCACTCTGCAACCTCTACCTTACCTTTCTCCAGTCCTTGGGCGTCCCGGCCCAAAGCTTTTCCGACAGCACGGGCGTCATTAAGGAAATCCTCGCATGAAACTCCTAGCCGCCCTTGGCTGGGCTGCGGTTCTGTCGACAACCGCCCTGTCCGCGAAGATCGCTTACCGTCACCCCCTGAACGAAGCCGGGCAGTCAGGTGTTTGTCTACATGGCGATCGTCTGTTCCTGACCATGCATTCCAAACTGGAAGGTCAACCCAAGGAAGGGTTCTATTTCAATGGGGATGTCGTTGGCCAATGCTTTGATAAGCTATCGGGCAAGTTGCTCTGGCAGGTCGAGTTGCCGGGTTCTCGGAAGGGACGGGTTCTTGAATCGTGGCATGACTCAACCAGTTTGCTCCCCGTTGCCAGCAACAAGTATGTCGTGTTTCATAACCTGAACGGCATGCTTGCCTGTTTCACCAATGGGGGGAAACCTGTCTGGCAACGCAAATGGCTGGCTCCCAACCCGGACATAAAGAACTGTCGGATGTACCTGAATCAAGGTAAACTGCTGGTGGCCCTGCCTTCGACCAAGATCGCGGTGGAGGAAAACGAAAAGCATCCCGCCCTGCCCTTCTATCAAATCCATTCCATCGACCTGGAGACAGGCAATGACCTGTGGATCTCCCCGGTGTTACTTCACCACGGGACGCAGTACTCGTTGGGCGAATGGAAGGACAAGACCGTGATGGTGGCCTCCATGGTCGACCTCTCCCACTGGAAGTTTAACCAGGGTCGCAAAGGCTATCTGCTTTCGATTACCGATGGGAAACCGATCCTCACTTTTGATCTGCCACCTGCGATCCCGCACCAGAAAAATCATCTTTTACAGGGTAAGTTTCTTGTCACTGCGAACGCCCAAAAAGAGACCAAGTTTCAACTGGTCGACCCGGAGAGTTCCAGGATAACCGCGGAATTTGCATTCGAGAAACCCGACCGGTATTTCACTTGGAACGGGAAGGAATATGCGGAAGCGGATTTTGTTCCCGAATACGTTGACAGAACACTTAAGGGCAAGGGCCAACCCACACCTTCGACGGTTCACGCATTCGAAGAACGCATATACTTTTGGCGATACGATAGTGGAGACATTGGCTGCATCGACGTAAAAACCGGTAAATCCGTGATGGTCGAGGCTCCGATCCAGGTATTGGCGGACAAGATTATCTGGAACAAGGTAGACTTTCAGTTCACCAAGGGAATCCTCAACTCCCGTGACGAAGTGGTGAACAAACGGGTGGGTTCCGTGCGCGGCATACAACGAGGCGGGTTCGGACACACCAACCCGGCCTGGCCGATTCGCCATGAGGACAAGCTCTATTGGCAAGGCGGGGCCGGCGTGCTCTACGTCATCGACTTGACCAAGCCGTTTTCCCCGGACGCATTAAGTTGGGTGGCAACGGACCCCGCAGGTGCATCATGGACCTTCGGCGAGCCCGCCATCGACAAAACGGGCATCTACGTTCGCTCCCAAAGGGACTTGGTCCGGATCACTAGATAAGCAAGTAGACTCGCCGATCCGACCTGTCCTAAGCCAGCAAGTCCTTGACCACGCTGTTCAAGGCCTTTCATTGGAGAGAAAATATTCTAATGAAAGGTAAACTAAAACAAACCCATCAATTCGAATGCAAGGGGGGGGAATCTTCATTTCCTGAATCTTCAAGCTGGGATGGCTCTTGGGCAGGTGAAACCCGTGGCAGTGATGGTTGTAACGCAGGAAACTGGTCACGTCGATGCGTTGGCACCCGCTACCGGGGGCGCCAGTCCGCTTCAGGGTAGAGGGTTATTGTCACGGTTCAATCTCCAACTCGCGGCTTGGTAGCGGGTTGTCCAACCGCGCCTTGTTCGCTTGTATTCGGGATGTGATTGCGCATCTCACTTGGTGCCGCCGCCGACCACCGACTCGAATGCTGATCCAACTCGGATCTCGTCCACATCTG
>CAWUTK010000008.1:0-35480 GCA_963924785.1 uncultured Opitutales bacterium | reverse complement strand
TTTAATCACCATTTTGAACAAAATATTTTACTTCAATTGTAATAAGGTGGAAGTTTTTATGAAAAATTGGCTGAAAGTTTATCGAAAAATTAGCTTTCTGTTGCTAAATCTGAAAATTCAAGTTTCTGGGACAGGCTCTAGCTATGACCCGCATAACCAGCTTCTTTACTAATACCCTCTCTAAAATATTAACCTAACCGCCTTTCGATTTCAGTTATCGCCCACTGTGCATGTTCGCCAATTAGATCATTTTCTTGTTTTACTAAATTCAAATCGAGTAAATCATCCGTTGTCCCAATATTTCCTAAAACAACACAAATATTCCTCTTCCAACGATCTAATTTGAGTCTGTAAATTGGGGTTCCGGCGAAATGATTAAAAAATTCATCATGGTTCCATTTGAGCATATCACGGAGATCCGGTAGGTCTTTTGCGTCAAAATCAGCTTCTTTCGTTTGTTTCGCCCATCTATTCCATGGGCAAACATCTAAACAATCATCGCAACCGAAAACATGATCTCCAATTGCTCGACGAAATTCTTCTGGAATAGAGCCATGATGCTCAATCGTTAAATACGCGATGCATTTTCGCGAATCCAACTCATATGGAGCCACTATCGCTTGAGTCGGGCAAACATCAATACAACTCGTACACGATCCACAATAATTCTTCGATTCAGTGTCATGGACCAATTCTAAATCAGTGAATACTTCAGATAGAAAAAGCCATGTCCCGTAATCTCGATTTATCAAATGTGAACTTTTTCCTTTCCAGCCCAAACCTGCTTTTTCTGCAATTGAACGTTCCATGACAGGCCCGGTATCAACATACCATTTTGCCTTTCCGCCTCTTGACTCAATAAACCGACCCATTGCCTTAAGATTGCGATTCAACACCTTGTGATAATCTCGCCCTAAAGCATACATCGCCATAGTCCCTCGTCGATCGGGCCGCTCTTGGTAATAATTCACTCCAAACATAATAATGGTTTTCGCCTCTTCCATTATCAATTGAGGTTTTACGCGTTTATCAAAATTGCGATGTAACCAGTTCATAGTAGCAGCATACCCATTATCTAGCCACTTCCGTAAAAAAACTTGGTCAATATCGACATCGATTGGAGCAATCCGACACAAATCAAAACCCAATTCCTTTGATTTTTCTTTTATTTCCGTCGTTAGAGCAGTTGAATCCATCTGAATCTAATAAAACCCCTTTATTAGTGGAATAACCAGAAGAAAATAGGCAATACTGACTTTGACGCACAAATTGGGTTCTCTACGCCACCTTAAGCATGTAGCGAGTAAGGAAAATTAAAGATTGATGAATACCAGAATTTACTGCATTTTAAATCCTTCAAACTTAAGAGAAATAGGGATATTTCACTCACTACACTTTTAACATAAAGGAATCACCTTGAAAATAGATGAAATAAAACAAATCGTTAAATTAATGTCTGGATCGAACCTCACTGAGTTCGAAATCGAAGAAGACGGTCTTAAGCTTAAAATTTGCCGAGGTGACAAAAACAAAAGCGAGTTTAGTCAAATCCCGATGCAAGTTATGGCGGCTCCTCAAGCAGCAGCTCCGACGAGCCCTGCTCCTGCGGCATTCCCATCGAACAACGCCGTAGCAGAAGAAGATGCGAATGCAATTTACATCAAATCACCAATGGTTGGGACGTTTTACAAATCACCTTCTCCCGAGAATCCTGCATTTGTGGATAAAGGTGACAGCGTAGATAGCGAAACCATTGTTTGCATAATTGAGGCCATGAAAGTCATGAACGAAATAAAATCTGATGTTAGTGGTAAAGTTGTTGAAGTACTTGTAGAAAACGGCGCAGCCATTGAATTTGGTCAACCTCTCTTTAAGCTTAAATAAATCTGCTGATGTTTTCAAAAATCCTCATAGCAAATCGAGGCGAAATTGCACTACGTATCGTAAGAGCTTGTCGCGAACTAGGAATTAAAAGCTTAGCTGTTTATTCTGAAGCCGACGAACAATCTCTTCATGTTCAACTAGCGGATGAAGCTATTTGTATTGGACCAGCACCTAGTGGTGAAAGCTATTTAAAACCAGACAGAATACTCAGCGCTGCTGAGATCGCTAATGTTGATGCCATCCATCCTGGCTATGGATTCCTTGCAGAAAATGCTGATTTCGCGGAACAGTGCGAGCGTTGCAACATTAAATTCATTGGCCCAAAATCGGAAACCATCCGTAATATGGGCGACAAAGCCCTTGCAAGAGAAACAGTTAGTAAAAACAAAGTTCCGATCATTCCCGGTAGTGAAGGCGCCATGACCGATGACCAAGAAGCGGTCAAGATTGCAAAAAAAATTGGGTTTCCCGTTATCATTAAAGCCGTAGCAGGCGGTGGTGGAAGAGGAATGCGTGTCGCTCACAATGCCGCCGCTTTCCAAAAAGAATTTGAGATCGCAAGATCTGAAGCCGAAAAAGCATTCGGTAACGGCATGATGTATGTTGAGAAATTTATTGAATCACCTCGTCATATTGAATTCCAAGTATTAGCCGATGAATATGGCAATACAATACATCTAGGAGAAAGAGACTGCTCTGTTCAAAGAAGACACCAAAAAGTTATTGAAGAATCTCCTTCGCCATTCCTAACGCCTGATTTAAGAAAAAAAATGGCGAAAGCAGCTATAAAAGCAACAGAAGCTGCTTCTTACCAAAATGCGGGAACAATCGAATTCCTAGTCGATAAACACGGGGATTTCTTTTTCATCGAAATGAATACCCGCATTCAAGTAGAGCATGCGGTTACAGAAGAAGTCACTTCTATTGATTTAATCAAAGAACAAATCTTAGTCGCAGCAGGTCAAAAATTAACTATTAGCCAAAAAGATGTCGTAATGGCGAAACATGCGATAGAGTGCCGTATCTGTGCTGAAGACCCGGCTAACAATTTCATTCCATGTCCAGGTGAAATTGGATTATACTATCCTCCTGGTGGTCACGGAGTTCGTATCGACTCTCATGTTTATGGCGGTTACACAATTTCTCCATACTATGACAGTATGATCAGTAAAGTGATTACATTTGGAAGAAACAGGGACTTAGCTTTAAGTAGAATGAACCGTGCCTTAGATGAATACATCATTCGCGGGATCAACACTAATATCAATTTTGTTAAAGCGATCTTAAGAGATCCAACATTTAGGGAAGGCAATGCCACTACCAGTTTTGTAGAAGAATTCATGGCAAGAACCCCCTCCACACTATTCGCTAACCAAAGATAAGGAATCGAAATGAGCAAAGACGAAGCACACAAAAAAGAACCAACCAGTGAAGTAACTGAAATCCCAATTATTAATGAAGATGGAACTAATTTAGGTGACATCAAAATCAATCACTCTGTCATTGCCAGTATTGTTCGCATCGCAACCCTAGAAGTTCGTGGCGTAATTGATATTGCAGGTGGCGGCTTTGATATTTCTGAATTCTTATCAAAAGAATCTGAAAGAGGTATTCGTGTCGGCGAAACTGAAGGTGGAGGTTATGATGTTGAAATCAGAGTCATATTGAGCTTTGGAGTAGAATTAGCAAAAACTGCCTTTGAAATACAGCAGCGTGTTCGTGATCAAATTATTAAAATGACAAACAAACCTGCTGAAAAAATCGATGTCATTATCGAACATGTTCGTAATGAAGACGATGAAAAATCTGAAGCCGAAAGTGCAAACTGGCAGCCAAGCAACTAATATATGTCAGTTTTCCTATCAGCTATTTCGCTAGAAAGCGTCAAAGCCTTTTTAAACGAGATTGATGCAAAAGGGATTGATCCCATGATATACGGAGGCCTTGCTCTCGTACTTCTTTTAATACTCATTGTATTAAAACTCGCCTGCCAAAAAAATCATATTTTAGCATTTGAGGACGAATCAGGTAAAATCGAAATAAGCCCTCTCGCACTCGAAGAACTAATTATCAGTGCGTGCAATCAAGTTTCTACCATTTCTCGCCCAAAGATCAAATTCTCGCAAAACCGAAATGGACTCCGTATAAGTATACGACTCCGAATGGCAAAAGACGGGAATTTGAATGAAATCAGAAACTCTCTGAAAAATCAGCTGGAATCTTCTCTTCGTAACAATTTCTGTCTGAATAATTTCCAAGGGGTGGATATTCTAATTGAACGCTTTACTTCATCAAGCGCAGAGGCAGAAACAAAGAGAAAAGAGCCTGAAACGGAAGAGCACTCCTAAAAGAATTCTTCTATTCAGCCCTTTTTTTCATCCTGCCATTTTTTGAACAAGAGAAAAAACAGAATACGATATACCCACTAAAGTAAGCAATAAAGTCATAATTGTCAGCAACGCTATTAATTCGCCACAGAGGTGAAGCATACTCCCAAATAATTCCACCAACTAGCACTATTCCTAAATCGAACAATAATTGATGCTTAATTTCTGGGATTCTCAAAAACCGGCGGTATAAATCAACCAATGCCAATAATATTATAGGGGCTAAAAAATCATTGAAATAACCTTTTAAAAACGTTCCCCCGTAAAGATCCTTTAACAATAATTGGTTTAATAGGTATAACGTTGCAGGGACGCCAAGAAGCAAAAACTCTTTTCGTAAATTAAGTACTTTCAACACAAGTTATAATAGCGAAAAAACCCAGATCCCCACACCAATCCCCGCCATAAAAATGGGCCATTGCAAAAAAAATAAGCAGTGAATTCCCATTACAATCTAATCAATCAAAAAGCAAATTTGAACCCCAGGCCCATGAACACCCTCAATAAGAATACCCTCTACATCCGCAGTTTTCGAGGGTCCACTTACCCAAATGGTATTCGAATCGCTCCCTTGATTCACCAACGCCTCTGCGATACTATTATGGATTAACAATCGCTTTACACAAGCAACGTGAATCCATGGGGCAAGTGCCGCAAGCCTTGAATAAGTATCCTTATCATTAAGAATCAATGTTCCCGATTCAGCAATAACACCACTCGCGAAAGTCATTCCAAAGGCAAATTTATTTATATCTTTGCGATCAAACCCATAGGTAATATCAAAATTAGATGACATTTCCTTGGTAACCAATTTCTTTAAATCAGGATCGCAACAGCCTACAAGCGCTTCATGCTTCTTTAATAGCGCCATTAAACTATCAATACTGTCTACAAAATGCCCATGAGCTGCCGTGAAATTATTAGCAAAATTCTTCCACGGATCCTCATCTTCTAAACGCGGACTCGCTAATGCTATATCATCTGGATAATCCGGATAAGGAGCCTTTTTCAGAGAACCCATAACATTGCCTAAAACTTCATTTCTTTCGGATAAGTGCCCCATGTGCATATTCTGCTTAAATTTTTAACGATTATTTTGGCGATCTTTCATCCAACGACGAAAACTTCCTCCCCGGAATTCTGGGAGCGTGCGAGATTGCATCCAATCGCTTAAAGGAGGAACGGGAATCATATCCAAAGGTATCTTATTCGCCAAATTTGACGCAGAGACCGAAAGCTTCCATGCCACTGGACTCGAGGCCAAAACAGACCATACCTTCATTGGCGGTGTCCCTGGAGAATGCACTTTTTCAATTTTCGCTTTATCTCTTAATTTCAATAGTAAATCAGGCAACGGTATATCCACAGGACAGGCATCATTGCAAGCTCCACAAACACTACACGCTTTAGGCAGATCAGCGTATTCTTCAAAATTTTCTCCGGCAAGCAGCGGTGTCAAAACCGATCCGATAGGCCCTGGGTACACACTTCGGTATCCATGACCAGATGCTTGACGGTAAACAGGACAAATATTCAAACAAGCTCCACAACGAATACAATTTAATATATCCTGGAACCTCGTCCCCAAAATGCCCGAACGGCCATTATCCATCAGAATCACATGCATTTGAGTCGGACCATCGGGTTGAGTTTTAAGCCGAGGTCCTTCAATAAATTCAGTATAAATCGTCAATTGCTGTCCCGTTGCAGATCGGGCCAACAAGTTAAGAAATATTTGTAAATCCCTGTCCTTTGGGACTAGTTTCTCAATACCAACAAGTGCAATATGCAATTTTGGTACAGCTAGACTAAATCGCGAATTCCCTTCATTCGTGCATAAAACGAGCTTGCCAGATTCCGCCGATATGAAATTACCTCCAGTAATTGCAGCATCAGCCTCAATATACTTATCCCTCAAATGCACCCTTGCTCTACGAGTGATGACCTCAGGATCACTATTATAATCACCCAAACCATGCTTCTCAAACGTCTTTGCTATACCATCACGATTCTTGTGAATAATGGGCGTCACAATGTGGCTAGGGTGATCTTCATCTAGCTGAACAATAAACTCACCTAAATCAGTCTCAACAATCTCAATATCTTTTTCCTCCAAAAATGCATTCAAATGCGTCTCTTCAGTTGCCATACTTTTAGACTTCACAACTTTTTTGGCATTGCTTTCGTTTAAGATTTTGAGAATTAAATCATTTGCACTATTTGCATCTGCAGCAAAATGAACCTCAGCGCCATTCTCCTTTAATCGACTTTCGACCTGAGTGAGATAATGATCTAAATGATCAATCGTATGCTGCTTAATTTGACCTGCTAATTTCCTCAGAGAATTAGGGTCTTTAAAATCTTTGTTAAGGGCAGCAATTCGGCTTTCTGTTTTAAGGGCACTTGCGGAATGGACAGATGTATAAACTTCTTCCGTTATCTTCTTTTTTGCAAACGTATCAACACGTTGCTTTTTAAATTTCACCCGACTTGCCATAACAGTTTTTTTAATTATGAGATAATATTTTGCAACAATTTTAATACCACAAATCCCAGCATCAAGCGGAACCTTGAAAAGCCAGAATACCAACAACGCCTCAGATATCAGAAATTTGACGCTCAATTCTGGGAATATTTTATCACAAAATCATTTAGTAGATATTGATTTTTAATAAGTTCTGCAATTTTTAGGTTGATTTATAAATAAAACTTACATATGAAATATTACATACAAATATGATTAGGAACTTATTGCTACTTAGCTTATTAACACTAGCAAACTGCATGCTTCATGCAAATGAAGACTACCTCGTCGTCAAAGTTACCGGCGCAGACGGTTCACAGTCATCTTCGATTAAACTTGGTGAAGGTGAAGTTGCAGAAACTATTGAGCTATACAACTTCAGCTATGATAGTTTCACCTATGAAGTAGATTACGAAGGAAACACTCTTTATAGACCACAAGGAGAAAAAGTATATGGCCCTGCCAAACTTAGCATTAGAGGAAACAAGCGATTCGGACAGGGATTTGGTTACGTTGTCCTTAAAATTTCTCCAGTTGTTAATAAAATCAAGCAAATCAACGGCACAGTCATGATTCCAAATGAATCAACAAACGTTGAAATTTCTATAGAAGGCAGCGAAGACTTAAGCACATGGTCAACAGTTCAACCGGGTCAATATTCTGGAAACGAAGGCAACCGTTACTTTAGAGTCAAAGCTCAAAGGACTAATTAATTTACAATGGATACTGAACAAGACAAGTCGTCCGATGAGGAATTTGACCCAAATCTCCTTGGCAAGGAAAGTCTCGACGAAGACACCATGCGCAAAGAACAAATTAAGTCCTTAAAATGGGCGGTTGAACAACTTAAGAAAGAAGAATCTAAAGTAGACGAAAAACTTACAATTCTTCAGCAAATCAAGCAAATCGAGAACTCGCTCACGGGTCTCAGCACTTCAAACGAAGAGGCCAATTCCATCATCGCTGGTGCTAAAGAAAAGCTGAATAAGCTCAATGAAGACAATGAAAAGAAAGAGGTTTCACAAGAAGAACTTATTTCTATCAAAGACTCCATACGTGAACGCTTGGAGAAAGCCCATGAAAGATTAAATGGCCTTGAGGGAAAAGAACTAGAGGTCAATCTACAAAAACAACTTAACCCTAATGCAAAAGCTAAGGTCGCATCGCCAGCACCTGTAAAAAAGACTCCAAGTGCTGCAAAACCTACTGCTGAAGAACTAGCACGTGAGTCAATGTTCGCCGACTTCATAAAAGACTTTGAACAACAAACTACTGCCGTTGAAGAAGCACCAAAGGCAGTTAAAAGTAATATTAAAAACAAACAGCCAGCCAGGCAATCAGTTTTCAACATGGCCGGTCAAACCACTCCACTAAAACCAATACAAAGATTAAGAATGGATCAAGACACACTATCAATGGATCTTCCACAACCACAGTCCCATACAGCAAGTATGACATTAAGGCCTGAAACAAAAAAATTGGTTCTCGATGTTTCAGAACAATTGGGTTTAACGCCTAATGAATTAATGGATAGAGGTATTGCCGCTGTCATGCGTATGATCATCCGTAACAATGGACGCGTAACCTTTCCAATGGAAGTTCAACAAATAGATTTAGGTGATTAGTCTTCAATCATATTTTTCAAGAAAAAACCTAGCTTCGTTCTAGGTTTTTTTGTCTTTAGTGATCTAGTAAATTCAAAATATTGAACGTAAAAATCAAGACACACCCTCGCGCGGGATTTTCATTAATTGAAGTAACGTTCGCTCTAGCTATTTACGGAATGGCGATTACCCTTTTTGCCAGTAGTTACGTAAATTCATTGAACGCCATATCACGCCTAGATATCAATGAAACCTTAGAAAAAAACCTGCAATTTTCGCGACGTCAAATCCTAGAAATTTCCGATAGAACAAAAGTTGAAGCAGGTGGAGATATTAAACTCTTTGAAGAAGAAGCAATCAACTGGACAGCAGAAATCGAAAGCACGCATATTCTCGATTTATTTAAACTAAGCATCACTTACAATTTAGCCGATAAAGCTTTGAATGAAACCAGCGAACTTTCAGATACACACTACGTTCTACGGCCCGAATGGTCCGATCCAAACAAAAGGTCACAATTACTCTCTGAGCGTCAACTCCACCTTGACAAATTGAAAAATCGCTAAGAAAGGCCCTTAAGGAATCGGCGCTCCTGTTCCACTGCTAGGGATTAATAACACAAAAGCTTTTTCTTCTTCCTCATTTCTAAAACTTAACTTAATCGCCCTAGGCAAAACGTAAATCCGTTCCCCCTTATTATTCGTTTCTTCTCTAGGCGAAATTTCTTCTTCCCATTTTTCAAAGGCCGTATCGTAATACAAAAACAAGGTTGATTCATAAAAAATGCTTAACAAAGATTTATTTAAATCAGATTTATCTTCAATTTCAGCATTGAATTGATGCCAAAACAAAAAAACACCCTCTTCCTCTTTAGGATACAGATACACCACAATTGGGAAATTAGCAGGTTCACTCGAATTAAAAAACGGCGGAGGATCATTAACATATAACCGAAGTAATGGGTCCTCAAAACGCTCAAAACCAGGAGGATGCGCCAACTCAAAATCAGCCTCCCCTTTTACCATAGAGTTACTGTTTCGAAACAGTGCACTCAACAATACTTCTGCACCCATTACATGATCAGAAAAACCTGCTTCACCTTCATTTTCAGCCCAAATACGATTAAAGTTAAAGATAATCGCAATTGCGCTCGTCAAAAGAATTCCAGACAAAAACAATGCCAACAACGCTTCCAGTAATGTAAAACCCTTGATTCGACAGCGTTTTATCGACCCCAATAGCGAGCTACTTTTATTTTTCACATAAATCATTTTCAGACAAAGCTCTCCGCTTATTATTTTGACATAATAATAAGATAAGCGAAATTAGAACTAATACCAATACACAAGCTATAACCTGTAAATAAAAAATTATAGCGAACTATTCAAACAATTCATTTTTGGGAAAGTCTCTAAAATATTTAAAGCTGTTTTTCACAAGTTGCTTCTTACTACAATCGCTATCAGGAATCAACCTGATGGATAGGCATGAAGGTCAACTAAGAAGCCTCATTCTAGACTACGGTAATTTTTGCTCGGCATACAAAAAAATACCCGAGACTCTTGACGAAGTCCCCAATGAATATATCTCCCTTGACCTTAAATACTTCAAACATCCGAGTAATGGCAGTTTAAATAATTGGGTTTACTTCAAACCCCAGTTTTCCGCAAATATAAATGATGTCGTATTATTCGCATCACCCCTTGCCCTCGATATTATCGGTCAAGTTGAATCACGCCAAAACATGGGTTTTCGCTTAATTGGATACGGTAGTAGTAAAATCGTCAGAGTTACGGAATTACAATTTCAAGAAATCCGGGATTTCTATTTTTCAAACACCACCAAAATGTCCGATTACACAACGTATAACAATTCTCTCGTTCGAACTTATATTAGTCGAAAAGCGGAAAAAGGAGAACCCGTTAAAATAAGTAGAAAGCAACTCACGGAACTCATTGGCGACGCCCTTGCAAAAAAAGGACAATTAGAACATGTTAAGGACAAGGAGTTTATTCGCCAATACAATCAAATCAAAACAAACAAACTGGGCGTTCATGATGAACTAGAAACGATTTTAGAAAATTTCTAAAATCGCTCATAACGCCTAAACGATGGAAATCTGGGTTTTTCGACCATAAATCAAATGAATCTTCACTAGTCTATCGTAGTTTTTTTCTATTTCCTCAAGTCTCTTCTCGATATCTTCCTTTAAATCTGCTCCAACAAAATACATTTTACTTGGATCAATATGAAGGAGAAACTCTTTTCCCTCATCGTCATAAGGTTCAAATACATTTTCACGATCCTTGTAAATTTTCTCAATCGTCATAAAACGTCGTTCACCAAGAGGCCTTAAATCAACTGGAGACTTCCTAATTAAAAAAGAACGATCAATCGTTGAATACACAATATTTGGATCAACCATTCGTTTTTTCGAAACAGATATAAAACTGATCTCTTCTTTTTCGAAATATTTGTAAATGTGCTCTGCAATACTTTTCCCCTCATACATCTTTGTAAGCGAACCTGCATCGCCAAACGCAACCTTAATGTCTGATTCGTGTTCCACATTATATTTCTATAAAACCGAAGTGACGCTTCTAATTTCCGGCAAGTCCGGATGCGCACATTCCCACTTCACTGATTCATCTTTTTTAAATGACATCTTAATATGATGCCGATCAACCATTTCACCTACAAATGGACTTTTAGCATCGTTTAAAATTTTCGTTGCAAACTGATCCGCTTTAAGAAACGTATAGATTCTAGCATTTTGAGTCTTAAATTCCACTACTACTTCCTATATTCGCCTATTAAAATTACAAAACATTTTCTATTCATTCAATTTAGGATTAATTTCACCCCGAATTGAATTTAAATCAAGCGGAAAACCCTCTCAACCAAAACTGCTACAAGACTCTATACATCAACCTTTTGTAACGAACACAATGCCTAGATCCTAATTATGACGGGAATAATTCCTAATGGTGGAGACGATCGGGTTCGAACCGACGACCCCCACAATGCCATTGTGGTGCTCTTCCAACTGAGCTACGTCCCCATTTTCAATATACAAGTTCAAGATAATTTACCTATACAAGTTTTGTAAAGCCTTTTCCATCTGATACAAAAAACATTTTTTAGCTTGCAATAAGAACACTTCCTGCTAATTTTCCCAACACTACAAACTAATAGGCTAGGATTATATTCACTATAGACCTAGCTTAAAAACTAAAAACAAACTACGGAAAAATATGAAAAATATATTAAAACTAGGACTTGCAGCGTCTATGCTCTGCAGTAGCTTAGCATACGGTGTAGATCAAGTCACTATCAGTGGCCGCCTACAACCAACAATTCAGTCTATAAGCACAGACTACAGTGGCGCACAAGTAAGCCCTCACACAGTTAACGAGTTCATCTTACGTCGTGTATATCTTGGCGTTGATGCAGATCTTGGTAATGAATGGTCTGGAAACATCACTACTCGTTTTAACGACACTGATGGTGGAAGTAGCCTTCAAAAAGCGATTGTTAGTTATAACAAAAGCGACTTAATTAATATTGATTTCGGCTACAAAAAAGTTGGCATTGGTTACGAAGAAACTACTTCTAGTAAATCAATCAGCACAGTTGAGCGCTCAATTGCTACTCGTTACTTCCTAAATCAATTAGATCTAGGCGGACGTCTAACAGGTGTTCACGTAAATGGCAACTGGAACAATGGATTTTACTACCAAGCTGCATTAACAAATCCAACTCAAGAAAACGTTGGTAGTAACAATGGTGCTGATTCTAATGTACTAGCAGTAACTGCACGTTTAGGTTACACTGGAACTTCTGGTGCAGCTACATATGACGTTGGTGGTTATATGGGTTTATTCGACGAACAAAATGGAGCTCAAGAGTCTAACGTTTGGGGCCTATATGGTAATGTTCAAGTTGGAATGTTTGATGTAACTGCTGAATTAATCTCAGCTAACATTGAAACAGCAGCTTCTGATAGCGATCCTACAGGATTTTACGTTACTCCAGTATTCAAGCTTAACGATAAAGTTGACCTTGTTGTTCGTTATTCAAATGTTGATTCAGACAGTGGTCTAATCGACATCAGTGACACAACTCCAAACGCCGCAGAAGCTGATCTTTCAGCTTTCGGTAGCAACGTTGGATTCGATGAAGCTTCTTCATGGTATTTCGGTGGAAACTGGTATTTAGAAGAATCAATCAAAGTAACGTTTGGTTACGAGTTCTCTAATTACGAAGGCTTGCAAATCGGTCTTGGTGATGCAGACGTAGACGCTTTCCGCGCACGTTTACAATTACTATTCTAATCTAGTTATTAGATAAGAAATTTTAAAAGCCGATGGGGTTAGCCTCATCGGCTTTTTTGTGAATTGAAATCCAGAATCAAATAAAACTGTAGCCAAATTATTTCATAAAATTCCCCAGTTTCATCAGCCCGAAAGGACGACTTTCGATCTTTGCCTTAGTCAACCAACTTTTGGCGACAAAGCCATTCAATTCATTGATCCCCTAGGCCCAATAAAAGGCTTATCAAACTTGTCTCCTGACTTAACAAAAACAGCAAACAAGTATTCTATTGTCATTAAATTTTCCCAGTAAACCAGTTACCCTCAATACGCTGTAGACCTTTCATTCAATGCGAATCGGTCGATTATTTCCGGACATAAAAAAAGAGAGAAACTTTCGCAACTCTCTCTTTTTTAAATTAATGGTACCTAGGAAGGGACTCGAACCCTTACACCTTACGGCACTAGATCCTAAGTCTAGCGTGTCTACCAATTCCACCACCTAGGCATGATAATCAAAAGCGGTTCACTTCTGATTTTCAGCGCTTTTTATATATGTCTTTATCTGTTTTGCAAGAAACAATTTGTCGCTGACTCAAATTAAGTAGCAGAAAGGCTTCATCGCACATTAATACTGTTATAATTCCCCTGAACTCCACATTCAACAGTTTCTTAATTCACAAAACACAATCCCCTGCATGAAACCGCTTACAAGCCTCAGCGTATTCTTAGTTTCATAAATGGAGATGCATTAATTATTGTCATGCACAAGAAAATGAAAAATCACATTCAATGAGTTATTCCGAAGCATGTGTGGGAATTTACAAAAATATAACTTGACATCAAGCTATATCGAATTAGCGTAAAGGCTATGAAACAGAAAACAGAAGGAGTGCACTTATGGCTTTTACTCTGGAAGGCTTATAAATCAGTTGAAACGATTGACCTAAAAAGCATCCAATCGCTTGGGTTCAAAGGATTATCCGATTTTGCAATACTTGAGGTCTTGTATCACAAGGGTCCACTACCAGTTAGTGCGATTGGAGAAAAAGTAATGCTTACCAGTGGCTCGATAACAACAGCAATAGATCGAGCAGAGAATAATGGTTTAGTAAGCCGAACACGCGACGATGTTGACGGTCGTATCGTGATCGTCAATTTAACCGTAAAGGGTCGCAATCAGATCGAGAGTATTTTCATCACCCATGCCCAAAACCTGGATCCCATATTTAAAGAATTTTCGATGGAAGACCGGCAAACGCTTGCTCGCTTACTTAAGAAAGCCGGTTTTGCAGCTAAAGCGCTAAACCTATAATTTTAATTATTTAACTTGATGTCAAGTTAAATCAACAACATAAAGAAGGAAATAATTACATGAAAACAGCAATACGTAAAATTATAGAAACAAAGGCAAACTATTCAACCCTTCCTATTCGACTGGGGCTAGGTGTAACAATGGCGGCTCATGGCTCTCAAAAACTCTTTGGAGTGCTTGGCGGTTACGGTTTAGAAGGAACGGGGCAATTCTTTGAATCGATAGGAATAAGCCCAGGATACATGATGGCGGGTCTAGCAGGTGGCACGGAACTTATTGGAGGATTATTAGTGTTTATTGGACTACTCACTCGGCCTGCGGCCTTAGCTTTGGCAGGAACAATGATCGTGGCAATTGTAACTGTGCATCCGGATGCATTCTTTTTACCTACTGGTATGGAGTATGCATTAGCCCTCTTACTAATGAGTTTAACTCTAGTTTTGAGTGGTGGTGGATCGTTATCCACAGATAGCGTAATAACTAAATAATAATTTATAATGCGAAAGGAAATAAAATGAACCAGATACGTAAATCAAATGAGCGAGGTTTAACTGAAATCAGTTGGCTCAAAAGTCTACATAGCTTTTCATTCGGGAACTATAATGACCCCGAGTGGAACCAATTTGGACCACTCAGAGTCATAAACGAAGACCATATAGCTGCTTCGGGTGGCTTTCGTCCACACCCGCATGCAGATATGGAAATTATAACGATCGTGATGGAGGGTCAGCTAAAACATCAAGATAGCATGGGAAATGGCTCAATCATCAGCAAAGGCCAAGTTCAGTATATGAGTGCCGGAAGAGGAATTCAACACAGTGAGTTTAATCCTTCAGATATTCATTCTGCGCATATTTTCCAGATTTGGATTGAAGCCGATCAAAAAGGCTATGAGCCAAGGTATGAAGAAAAGAACCTATCCAGAAAACAAGGAAAGGGGTGGAAAACCATACTATCTGGAAAAGATATTCCCGATACCATCCATGTCCGCCAAGACATCAGACTGGACGCTGGTATTTTTGGCAAAAATGAAAACACCAGCAGAACAATTCACGAAAATAGAAAAGCCTGGCTTCAGGTCGCCAGCGGTAAAATTAAAATCGGCGAACAAGTACTCGAAGCCGGGGATGCACTAGCAGTAACGACCAGCGGTACATTAAAGATTGATCCGAAAGAAGAAAGCGAGCTGTTCTTCTTTGATTTATTTTAAAATTATAATACTAACGATTCGACACGTTTTTATTAATAAAACCCACTTAGCCCTTAGTTAAAATGCCCAAATACATATGCTCCTCCTCACAGTTCCCCTTTGCGAAGCTCAGCACCGAGGTTGGCCTGCCAATACTTACCTGTTTCTATATGCACGGAAGTAAGCCAGCCACCACGGTCAGGGTCGGTATCGATACATACTGCGTGTCCAATATTTAATGGGACGTGAGATTTCTGGGCCGTGTGCCCACAGATCATCGTTTTTCCAGACATATGTGGTTCTGGGCTTCCGAACTTTTTATGTATAAGAGTGAAAGGAAGCTGTTCGTCAAGCGGTGCATCAGCTTCTAAATTCGCGTGCACAAAAACATGGGTGTCGGTTTCAAAATACGCTTGGGCTTTTCTTAGAAATTCCCAATGTGAAGCAGGAACATCATCGAAACCACCTGGTCCATAAGATGCCAAAGTCTCACCACCACCCCAAGCATCAAGCCAGTGTGCTCGGTCAGTCATATCCATCTCTGAGAGAAAAAACTTCTCTTCATGGTTCCCCGAAAGAAAAATCAAATTAAGCCCTCTCTCTTTAAGCTTTATCAAGAAATCAATCACTCCCTTACTCTCAGGCCCTCGATCAACATAATCCCCCATGAAAATAATACGATCATCCGCTTGAGCATCTATAGTTTCCCAAAGTAGTTTAAGCGGGGCCAAGCAGCCGTGAATGTCTCCAATAGCAAATGTTCTCATAATACCAAAAGAATTAGACAATTATTGTAGGTATTTCAAGATAAACGAACAGTAAAGAAAGGATAAATTTAGCAAAAAGTTAATTGAAATAGAAATACAACAAGTAAATACCTTCGACTAGGAGTGAATCGAGATTGAAAAGTGCAGGCGCCTTCTTTTTATTCGGCTAATGTGTTGCCGTATTTCCAATGTTCTCTGTAAACAAAAGCCTCAACTATCCCGTTTGTTCGAACAGGTTTCTCTATCAAAGCTTGAGCACTCCTCATTCTGGGTAAAAATCGACCTAGCACTTCTCCGTAATGTGCCTAAATATATCACTTTCAAGACTTAGCGATTTTCAAAATTGCTGGGGCCAAATGAGGCAAATAGAAATAAAACTACAACAGTTTTTTATATAATATCGTTTTTTAAAGTAAAAATATGGTCAATATAGTTTAACATTGACCGCTCATAAAGGCGGTCTAAGTTTAAAAATGAAATCCTACAGCCTATTAACCCTAGAAAATATATCAAATGAGTGAGAGTAATATGGAAAGTGTTTTACAAGAAAACCGGAAATTTCCGCCCACGACTGAATTTGCAAAGAATGCACACATCAGTGGCATGGATACGTATAAAAAAATGCATGCTGAGAGCATTAATGAACCAGAAAAATTCTGGGCGGGTATCGCTGATGAGCTTCACTGGTTCAAAAAATGGGACAAGGTTTTAGATAAATCTGATGCCCCAAACTACAAATGGTTCTCCGGTGGAACAACTAACATTTGCTACAATTGCGTAGATCGCCATTTAGAGGGTCCTAATAAAGATAAAGCGGCTATCATCTGGGAAGGTGAACCTGGCGACAAACGAACTCTATCTTATCAAGACCTGCACAGAGAGGTTTGTAAATTTGCAAATGGCTTAAAGTCTCTAGGCGTAAAAAAAGGTGATCGTGTTGCTGTTTATTTGCCGATGATCCCTGAGTTAGCGATAGCCGTCTTAGCCTGTGCTCGTATTGGAGCAATTCACTCTGTCATTTTCGCAGGATTCTCAGCTGAATCTATTAAAGACCGCGTACTAGACAGTGACACCAAGATGGTTATCACCTCAGATGGCGGTTATCGTAGAGGGAAATTCCTAGACCTTAAAGGCATTGTAGATGAAGGCGTCAAGGATTGTGCCTGCATAGAAAACGTTGTGGTTGTCAAAAGAGAAGAAGGGAAGAATGCTATTGACCTTAAAGATGGCAGAGATGTCTGGTACCACGATTTAGTTAAAGACCAAGCTGAAACTTGTGAAGTCGAGCACATGGAAGCAGAAGACACACTTTTCCTTCTTTACACGAGTGGCACAACGGGAAAACCTAAAGGTATTGTCCACACAACAGGTGGTTACATGACTTATGCCTACCTTACCGCTAAATACATTTTCGATCTTAAAGCAGACGATGTTTATTGGTGTACAGCAGATGTGGGTTGGATAACGGGCCATAGTTATATTGTTTACGGACCGATGCAAAATGCGGCATCAGTGCTTATGTATGAAGGGGCTCCAAATTCTCCTGATGAAGGAAGATTCTGGCAAATAGTAGAAGACTACAAAGTTTCCATATTCTATACAGCGCCAACCGCAATTAGAGCATTCATGAAATGGGGAGATAAATGGGTAGACAAATATGATCTTTCTTCCCTTCGTCTGCTTGGAACTGTTGGTGAACCGATCAATCCGGAAGCATGGATGTGGTATCACGAAAAAATTGGCGCAAGTAAATGCCCGATTGTTGATACATGGTGGCAAACCGAAACCGGGGGGGTAATGCTTAGTCCGCTACCAGGTGTAACGCCGACTAAACCGGGATGTGCGACATTGCCATTTTTCGGAGTTAACCCAGCTATTCTCACAGAAGACGGAAAAGAAGTTGAGGCGGGAATTTTATCTATCAAAGATCCATGGCCAGGCATGCTCCGTGGTATTTATGGCGATGAAAAGCGCTTTAAAGAAACCTACTGGTGTAAATGGGGTGGGAAATATTATTTCCCAGGCGATGGCGCTCGTCGAGATGAAGATGGATACATCTGGATTCTTGGCCGTGTGGATGACGTGGTTAATGTATCAGGCCACCGTATTGGCACCGCAGAACTTGAAAGCATTTTTGTAGAACATAAATCTGTTGCAGAATCTGCTGTGATTGGTGTTCCTCATGAAATTAAAGGACAAGGCCTTTTTGCTTTTGTAACTGTTAAAGATGGAATCGAAGGAACTCCTGAACTTGAAAAAGAATTAAGAAATTTAATCGCTCAAAAAATCGGGAAATTCGCCCTTCCAGAATGTATTCTATTCACATTCGACTTACCAAAAACTAGATCTGGCAAAATCATGCGTAGAATCTTAAGAGATATCTCCGAAGGCAAAGAAATAGGCAATGTGACAACACTTGCAGATCCAGGAGTAGTAAAGCATCTCCAGGCCCAATACGAAGCGTTAAAGAGGTAGATTTTAAAAATTCACAGTTATGAGTCCAAAGTTGAAATTCAGCTTTGGACTCTAACTTTGAAAAACAGATTCTGGACTAGAGAGTGTAAATGAGCAACTAGTTCAATACTGGGCGAATCATCCACAGACAAGATTGTCTGTGCTACTCTTAAAAAGTCGGACGAACAGCCCGAGTATCTAACTGATCCTCTGAAACAATCCGCAATTTTGTGCTGGGATTCCAAGGGTTCTGTCCTGTTGGTTTAACCAATCACTTTTCCCCGAGCCCCCTAAAAAATGTTCTCTATCGCACAACTGAAACCACTGCGAAAAATCTAAGTCTGACAACGCAATACTAACGGCTTCGTCGTGAGGATTAATCACGAACAATAGTTGAGAGTCTCCTTGGGAATTATCTGCGTTAAAAAGAACTGCTAGAGAAGAAAAACCCTCTTGGGCATAATAATTAAAAAACTCATTCGAAGGTTTATGTTCCTGGCGCAACAATTTGCCGCCAGTGGAAAGCCTGAATTCCACCCAAGCCTTCACATACTCGTGTGTATTTTTAAATTCATTAATTCGTCCGTAATTAAGCGCATTAATATCGCCACGCTGATAGGTATTATTATTCCCATCCTTTGAACGCATCATATCCTGTCCCGCTGAAATCATCGGCACTCCAACAGAGCTGAATAAAGTAGCGAACATGAGGTGCGTACGCACACGATCATTCTCCGTTGGTTTTGATCCATCAAAATCAGCATTCTCGGTTATTTTATCTAACCAACAACGATCATCGTGCGATTCCACATAATTAATGGTTTGCGCAGGAAACCTAGATAACGGATCAATACTACCTGAAACAAAATACTTAATCCCATCCTGATTCCCCTTTCCTTGAACATAATCAACAATGAATTCTCGATAGTGATCATTCCAAGAGGAATAATCAGTTGCCTTTAAAGCATCTGCAATGTGACCTCTAAAACTCCAAGGTTCAGCAATTAGAATTATTGACGGCTTAATTTTCTTAAGTTCAACTTCAATTTCTCGTAAAACTTCGATTCCCATTAATTCAGCAAGATCGAAACGGAACCCATCGACATCATATACTTCAATAAAATGCGCTAAACTCTCGATAATCAGCTTCCTCGCCATAGGCGTATCGCAACGCATAGTGTTACCGCAGCCACTCCAATTCATCAATCCACCTTCGCCATCTAATTCAAAGTAATACTCCTTATCGACATGCATTAAGTGCTCCGGAACGCCGACATGATTATAAACAACATCGATGATGATCGCTAAATTTTGGTCATGGGCAGCTTCAATTAACTGGGCAAATTCTTCAATCTGCGAACCTTTTTCTGGTGCCAACGCATAATGGCAGCAAGGCGAAAAATAATTGGTCGTCATATAGCCCCAATGATATTCCTCCTTATTCATACTATCAAACTGCTGACAAGGTTGTAACTCTAAAGCATTAACGCCGATTTCTTTCAAATACGATTCACTCGAATTCAACCATTTAGTTAAACCCGAAAATCCCTGCCGTTCATAATCGGTCAATTTAACAGGTGCCTGTTTAATAAGATCACGAATATGACCTTCCATTATAACTAAATCATGAACAGCCGGCGCCTCGAACTGAGTCTTTGGTTTCGGTAGCAATGCCTCATCCCAGATAATGCCCGGACCATCCGCATTTAAACAGGCTAAAGCATATGGATCCAAGAGAGGGACTGTCTCATCAAACAAAGTTTGAGCATCTCTATTGTGTCCGCTTACAAAAAATGAATAATAATAACTATGAAGATTC
This sequence comes from uncultured Opitutales bacterium, assembly GCA_963924785.1. Lineage (GTDB taxonomy): Bacteria > Verrucomicrobiota > Verrucomicrobiia > Opitutales > CAJWYM01 > CAWUTK01. The sequence continues at coordinate 15,224 of CAWUTK010000008.1, read as the reverse complement.
TCTGAGTGGCGAACTTCCCAGGTCGTTTCATCTGCTAAAACCAAATCTAACGTTTTCAAATCAGACTTATCAATCTGCTTACTAAACTCAACACGAACAGATTTTGCCCGAGGCGCAAACAGCCTAAAACAAGTTTCATTGCCATCCACAATCGCACCTAACTTCAACTTCGTCTCTAATTCGCACAACAAGGGCCCATTTGCAATAGGGTGAGTTTCATTATGTGTTTCATCATTCCACGATAACGAATATTCTTTACCCACTTCATGCCTATCTTCAATTGATACAACAAAAACATGTTTGCCCGTTTGACTTGGATTCAGTTGGAAATTATTGATACCCACTTCCTCAGAGACACAATTTGGTGCGTCATCCGGGACAGTCAACCAACGCTCACTTTCTGTTACAAATTTAAAGCAAACGGCTTCTTCTTCAGAAATACTAGCGATAGGTTTTTTTAACTGATACACACTACGTCCATCCACCTCCTGCTTTTCAAGTTCCCATTTTTTATCACCGATGGACTCTCCCCATTCATTAAAGTCACCAACTAAATAAATCGATTCATTGGATTCAGACATACCTTGTTCATCAGCCTCTAAAACAAAGGAGTAATTATCCGCTTCACTATAAAAACCGGTTAAACTGCCCACTAATTCTAACGGTGCACGTTCAACGGTTACAGATTGATCTCCCACAGAGCTCTGTAGACTCAATGGAAGTGTTTCCTTTTTTACCCAATCCTTCTTTAAAAAAAGCAGACAACGGTTGGGACTAACCCAATAAGCATGTTTAATCATTTTCTCCTCACTCATCTTTCACGAATATGATCGTAGATATTTAAATAATTCTCTCCTGGATTTTTCCAAGAATAGTCACAGTGCATTCCATGAATCATTAAGTCTCTAAAATCTTCAGGGAAATCATACCAAAGGCTAACCGCTCTCGAAGTAGCTGAATCAACACCGGCACCATCTGGTTCATGAAATACATAGCCATTTCTTTCTTCATATGACTTATCTTCCGCAAAATCTTTATCAAAAATGGTATCGGCCAAACCTCCGACACTTCTAACAATCGGAATCGTGCCATATTTCAACGCGATCATTTGCGTTAAACCACAAGGCTCGAATTTGCTAGGAACAAGAATCATGTCTGCACCAGCATATATAAGATGCGCCAACTCTTCATCATACCCTATCTCTAAGTGTGAATCTTCATTCTCATTTAATTCAGCCTTAATACGCCCAAAGTGGGCATTTATATCATCCGATGGACTTGAGCCTAATAATACAAACTGCGCCCCATTGTTTATTGCCCAATAAAGAGTATGCAATACAAGGTCTAAACCTTTTTGGGAATCCAGTCTGCCGACATATGCGATAATCGGACGGTCATTCTTTTGCAAAAACAAGCGATCTCTCAATGCCTCTTTATTCTGATATTTCAACTCAACAGAATCGACCCCATATTTAACAGGTATAAACTCATCAATCTCCGGATTCCAAACATCATAATCGATGCCATTCAAAACCCCACCATACTTACCTTGATGTACATGAAGCGCTGCATTAAGACCAAATCCTTGATCGGTCTCTTTTGCTTCCATCGCATGACGATTTGAAACGGTACTCGTGAAATTTGAATACACAATCCCACCTTTCATTAAATTAACCGCATTTGGATTAAAATCGTCCAATAACCTTTCTTGATTTAAGAAATACTCAGGCCTATTCAAACCCGTTGCATGAAGAACAAAATCCCCGGTTAAGCCCTGATGCTTAAAATTATGTATCGTATAGCAAACTCTCGGATGCGTCATCCCTAGGTCCTTATACATTTCATACAATAACACTGGTACTAAACCGGTATGCCAATCATGACAATGAATCACATCAGGGTGCTTATCCGTCTTAAGCATAAACTCCAAGGAAGCTCTACAAAAAAACGCATATCGCAGGACATCGTCATGGAAACCATAAAAAGAACCTCGATTGAAGAAATTATCATGAGATTTAGGATCAATGAAAAAGCATTTTCGCCCATGGACAAAACCAAACCAAACGTCACAATAAATAACATCATCATACCAAGGAACCATTAATCCTTCATAGGTTAACTGAAGCCCCCAAATATGATCGTATCGCATACAGTCATATTTTGGTAAAATAATTTCAACATGGTTTCCGCGAATCTCTATCTCACGACTCAATCCCGCAACAACATCAGCTAATCCACCTACCTTTGCGACTGGTGCAAGTTCAGGAGTTATATGAAGCGTAAAGATTGAGTCTCGCTCAGGATATTGAGGTTCTTCCGCAACATATGGTTCTTTATAAACAACTTCCACCACAGGAGGCTGTTTTATTGGTTCTAATACTAGCTGAACAGGAGCAACTTCCTTTTTTAGCGGTGCTATTACCTTTTCCAAGGATTTGTCTACTTTCTTTATCGCCTTCTTAGCAACCTTCTTCACAACCGCAGCCTTATTCGGCTGCGCTTTCCTCGTGATTTTCTTTGCAACCTTAGTCGCTTTAGGTTTTTTCTTCATAGTTAGTGATTTTGCAAATACTGTATTATGTGATAAGAAATCTTGATCCATAAGTCAACTAGAGCAATATCAATATTTTGAAGATAAACTTGAAAACATGAATAAGGGAATAAATCTCATTTTAGGCGGGAGTCGTAGTGGCAAAAGTCAACGAGCCGAACAAATAGCTGCCCAAGCTGAAGGTGATGTGATATATATAGCAACCTACCAATCGAGCCAAACACATGATCCCGAAATGGCGGATCGAATCAAAATACACCAGGAGCAAAGGCCTTCTCATTGGCAGACAGTCGAAAACGAATTCGATCTCGAACAAATCTTAAAGAATCACATGGGTAAAACTTTGCTCATCGACTGTTTGACGCTTTGGCTCGGTTACCAACAAGGGGAAACTGCTTCAACCAATAGTGTTTTAGAGAAATTAAGAACCTTCCTTCAAGCAGCCAAAGAGGCTAAAGCCCATGTTTTAATCGTGAGTAATGAAGTAGGAATGGGGCTGGTTCCACTAGGAAAAGAAAATCGAGAATACCGAGATCTCTGCGGATGGGCAAACCAGCTTGTTGCTAAAATTGCTGACAATGTAGAATTTGTCGCTGCCGGCATCCCCTTAACACTAAAATCAGCTCTGTAAAATGTCTCACGGGGGGGAAATCAAAGGAATTGCTCAGGAACTCGAACTCGACCCATCAGAGATTTGCGATTTCAGCACAAATCTCAATATTTTTGCACCCGATATTCCCCATAACATCTGGCAAGCATTCCAAGCTAACGTAAAAGTATATCCTGATTGCCAAAATAAATTCTTGGAAAAACGTCTCAGTGAAATCTATTCCATTGATAAAAACCGCATCCTTTCTACCGCAGGGGGGATTGAAGCCCTTTCACTCGTTTTCCAGCATTTCAAAAACACAGACTGCCATTTATTTTATCCTACATTTAATGCATACAAAGATTTAGCCTCAAATAATCACTCTAATACTATTCTTCACCATTCTGATATTGAAGATAACAACTCTTTTCCATTTAACGATATTCCTCAAAACCCGTCACTAGCGGTTATTTGCAACCCTTGTAATCCAACCGGGAACCTCATCCCGAAAAAACGCCTGATTAAGGCCATTAATCAAAATAAAGATGTCACATGGCTCATAGACGAAGCCTTTATCGAGTTCACTGAAAATCCTGAAGAAAATTCACTAGCACCGCATTTATCTGATCTTAAAAACCTCATTCTAGTTAGATCATTAACCAAAAGTTGGAATATTCCTGGGCTAAGACTTGGTTTTGCCGCCAGTAGTAATCAACAACTTATTGCTGATTTAACAAAAATACAAATTCCTTGGTCCATAAACGGAATAACCATCGCATGGGCAGAACAATTTTTAAATAAAAAGCATTCTGATATTATCACACAAAGCCTTCAGCTATATCAAGTTATTCGAAATAAGTTCTACTCCCAACTGAATAAAATCATGTGGCTTAAGGCCTACCCTTCAAAAACAAACTTCTTCTTAGTCAAAGTGGAAGCTCCAAACATAAACGTAGACACATTATTTAATCACCTCATAAAAAACGGGATACTAGTGCGAAAACTAGGTGCGCTCGAAGGGTTCACGGAGGGAGAGTTTTTTCGCGTCGCCATACGCGACCAAGAAGACAATCAGCGTTTGATAAATACTCTAAAGAACCTAAAGAGCAGTTAAAACCTTAAATACCTTCCCCAAAATAATGCTCCATCTGGTTTTCCGGATGCGAAACAACTGCTTCACCAACCTCTTTAGCAGGGATACCCGCTACGGTTACATGCGGTGCAACATCTCGAAGAACCACACTACAAGCAGCAATTCTGGCTCCCACACCAATAGTAACATTTCCTAGCACTTTGGCTCCCGCACCGATTAAGACATTTGACTTGATTTTCGGATGTCGATCTCCTTGCTCCTTACCCGTTCCACCCAATGTAACTTCGTGCAAAATTGAAACATTATCTTCAATAACACAAGTTTCACCCGCAACAAACCCGCATGCATGATCCAACAAAATCCCACCACCAATTTTAGCAGCTGGATGAATATCAACATTATAGGACTCTGAGATTAGGCTCTGAAAGTAACGTGCAAGCTCTTTCCTCCCTTGATACCAATAATAATTTGCCACACGATAACTAGTAATAGAATGAAACCCTTTGAAGAATAAAATTGGTGTCAAATAATGCCGACAAGCAGGATCCCGCTCCAATATCGCAGTTAAATCCGCTATAGCTAATTTAATTATTTTAGGGTCTCCTTCAAATGCCTCAAGGAAAATGGCCTTTTTATCAATTGAATCACAACAATTGTGCAATTTACAAGATAAGTAATCAACCAATACCTCCTGAACACTTCCCTTATCGCAAATCGTTTTCTTTAAAAAGACCCGCATGCTAGGTTCATTTTCGCTCCATACCTTAGCCTCAGCCTGTAATGCTTCCCAAATATTTTTACTGTACATAATGTCTTTTTTAACTGATAAATTTCTCAATTCCCTTATGGGCAGATCTTATAATCAAAAATTAGTGGACTAAGTGAAGAAAAATTTTAGTATAAAGAACAATTTTAAGATAAACATAAAAATACAGGAGCCCAAATCCATGGAAAAGAATGATTCTCAAAATGTTGATATAAGAATAGATCCCTACTATTCTTATGAAGAACAAACTCGTCTTGACGATGCCAATGAACTAGTCAGAAAATACACATCTTTCAGTATGATTCTCGGACTTGTTCCCATTCCTTTCTTAGATGTATTGGTTATTTCAGGGGCTCAACTTAAAATGCTGTATGCCATGTCCGAAATTTACGGCGATGATTCCAACAAGGATCGATCAAAGAAAATCATAGCTTCTGTTATTGGAGGGATGGCATCTCAAGCAATCGGAAGATATATCTTTGGCAGACTCATAGGCAGTTTATTGAAGTTCATTCCGGGAATAGGAACAATTATCGGAGTACTTGCTGTCTCATTACTATCTGGCGCAACAACATATGCCATAGGGAAACTATTTATTCAACATTTCGAATCTGGTGGAACCTTTTTAAATTTTGATCCAGAAGGCGTGAGAGAATACTATGCTGAACAATTTAAAGATGGGAAAAAAATCGTCGAAAAAACAGCCGAGTCTGAAAACGCTTAATTAGCATTTATGGCAAATCCGTTTTCTCGAACTATTCGATCTCTTAATGCCGACGGCTTTAAGCCAAATCTAATTGGCCTAGGTTTAGCAGTAATACTGTTTTTGGGCTGGATTATTTGGTTTTTTGGGGCCTCAGTTATAGTCACAGAGCTAGCGGTTAAGAGCAGTGTCATCAATGATGAAAAAATTGAAGCCATTTTCTTAAAATCTCATTCACGTCGTATTAGTCGTGGCCAAACCGCTTGGTTAAGAATCGACAATAGTGCCGAATCAACACTGCCAAAAATTATTCCCGCAAAAGTATCTTCCATTAAGAAATCAAAAACGAACGACAATCAAGTTATTGTTGAATTAGTGCGTGTTTGGGAGAAACCTTACTATAAACTTGAAGATAAAGAAGATGTTATCGTCACAATAGAAATAGGGTCCATTTCTCCGGCACAGTTCTTGGCGAAAACAACTGGATTATTTACAAGTTCCTGGGAAGCAAAACTAGGAATATAATTCTCTAAAAGAAACATGTTCTTTTCGAAATTCTTCAAGCAAATCCCTAGGTATTTTGTCCCTGAAGTCGTTCAGACCTCAGCAATGGATTGTGGCCCTGCATCGCTTAAAGCGATGCTAGAAGGGTTTGGGATTAATGCTAGTTATGGACGCCTCAGAGAAGCATGCCAAACTGATGTTGACGGAACATGCATTGACACCCTAGAAGATATCGCCGTCCAATTAGGCCTAGATGCGGAACAAATCCTCGTCCCAGTTGAACACCTTTTTCTTTCAGACTCCAAATCCCTTCCTGGGCTTGTTGTCATTAAGTTACCCAATGGCCTCACCCATTTCACCGTTGCTTGGCGCATACATCACAAGTGGGTTCAAGTCATGGATCCGTCAAAGGGAAGACGGTGGGTTTCAAAAAAACGATTTCAAAAAGATGTTTACATTCACAAGCATACTTTTTCGGCTAGCGCATGGAGACAATACGCAGGCTCCCCAGCATTCTGCGATCCACTTAAGCAACGTCTCATAAATGCCGGTTGCTCACTGCGCGGTTCAGCAAAACTCATTGAAACCGCCCTCAATGATAAAACGTGGCACTCTTTAGCTAAATTAGATGCTTCCATTAGAATGGTAGAAATTCTAATCCATTCCAAGGGCTTGCCCATAGATGGTGATATTGAAAAAATCGTAAACAAGTTTTTCACGATTAATGAGAACGACGAGAGTAAAACATTTACTTTACCCATGACCTGTTGGTCCGTTCGTCCTCTTTCAACAGATGAAAAAGAAGAACAATTGATCGTTAAAGGGGCGGTCATCCTTAGGGTCAAAAAACCACTTACCGAAGAACATTCATCAGCATCGTCCACCTCCACAGATAATGGGGAAAGTAAAGACCTCCCCCCTAAGCTTAAAGCCATCTTGGACGAAAAACCGATTAATCCTGGATGGGAATTCATCAAATACCTAAAAATGGATGGAGTCCTCTCATATGCTCTATTACTCCCTAGTATTGCATTATCGGCACTAGGAACAATTCTCGAAATTGCACTGTTCATGGGGTTGCTCAAACTAACTGAAACCCTCAATGCTCCAATACTACGATTTGAAGCAGCTGTTGCTTTTGTCCTTTTTGTTTTCAGCTTACTCGTACTTGAATTATTCATGACGAACACGGTTACTCGTATTGGACGGCGACTAGAAATCCGACTACGAACAGCCTTTCTTGAAAAAATACCAAACCTAAATGACCGGTATTTTCACAGTCGCCTAACTTCCGACATGGCACAACGAGCTTTTGAAATGAAAGAGCTACGAAAATTACCTCACGTTGGATTTGACTTCATCCGTATATTTTTTCGAATCATCTTAACAACCATAGGCATTATCTGGTTAGACCCAAGTAGTGCATTCATTGCCCTTCTTGCTACAGCTACTTCGATGGGGCTGGCAACCATTTTCCATCCGATTTTAGTCGAAATGGACATGCGCCTATTAACCCATAACGCCGGAATGAGTCGATTTTACCTGGATTCACTAATAGGCCTCATCCCGATTAGGTCACATGGGGCCAGTCGCCCCGTTCGATCTGAACATGAAAACCTACTGGTTGAATGGGTTCGAACCAGCTACGAATTTCTCAGTTCCCGTATTTTCATTCAGTTTTCTCAAGCATGCGTAGGGGCTTCATTCGCGATATGGATACTATTTCAATACGTTATTAAAGGAGGAGAGCCTGCTGGCGTCCTCTTGCTATTCTATTGGGCATTAAGCCTACCTAGCCTAGGCCAAATGCTAGCAACACTCGCACAGCAGTATCCAATGTTCCGCAATCGCCTCATGAGAGTCCTTGAACCATTAGGGTCTCCCGATGAAGTCGAGATCAACGCTCAACATGACAATAAACAATCAGAAAAAATAGGTATTCAAAATGATGAAGGCGTCGACATCTCTTTTGATAAAGTGCAGGTTCAAGCAGGCGGACACACTATTCTTAATAATATTTCTTTAAATATTAAAAAAGGAGAACATATTGCAATCATCGGCCCATCTGGAGCCGGTAAATCAAGTATCGCAAGTATGTTACTCGGATGGCATAACCCTTCTCAGGGAGAAATAAAAATCAACGACATCACTTTTGGCGGTAAACATATGCCAGAGCTCAGGGAAAAAACGGCATGGATCGATCCAGCCATTCAAGTATGGAATCGCTCTCTTTTTGAAAATCTCACTTATGGTAACGAAACAACAGAGCAAGATGGCATTTCACAAGCCATACAAGAAGCCGATTTATACGACATCCTGGAACGATTACCCAATGGCCTACAAACGAATTTAGGTGAAGGAGGAGGTCTCGTCTCTGGAGGAGAGGGTCAACGCATCCGATTAGGTCGAGCTATATTAAAGCAACATACTTCGCTCGTAATTCTAGACGAACCTTTTAGGGGCCTTGACAGACAAACGAGAACAACACTTTTAGGCCATGTTCGAAATAAATGGAAAAACGCGACTTTAATTTTCATATCTCACGACATCGAAGACACACACGATTTCCAACGGATCATTGTCGTTGAAAACGGTGAAATTGCCGAAGAAGGGAAACCTCGCAACCTTTTAAAACGAAAAACGTCGCGTTATAGAGACTTTCTTCAAGCAGAAAAGGCAGTTCGAAGTAAATTCTGGGAAAGCAAGAAATGGCAACAATTCCACTTGTCTGAAGGAAAAATTAGCACCCTTAATTAAAAGAAACTACTTTCCAATAGTAATTTGGGGGAAATATATTGCTCTATAATTATATGACTTTTCAGCAATATCAGAAAAGTTCGCATAAGCGGCAGTAATATCATCTCCTAAAGATTTTACGCTGTCAGAAATTAAGCCATCTCCAGCTTTTATATGGCTTTTGATTTTCAGGGTATCAATTTTTTTGTCTGTATTCATATTAAAAGGTTAAAGTTAGCAATATCATGGTAAGCAAATTGTAATATTACTACTTGTAGCCAATTAATAAGTTCTATCAAATCAAACTTTTAAGCACTCCCCTTCGCCAAAGGCAATTTGGAGCAAATCGCAAAACTAGACAAAACACAAAGAACTAAATGAAAGTGACTTACAAAAAAAATACCACCGAACAAAAGTCCAGTTACATTAGAATTAATAAAATCTTGGCCAGAGAATTCTAACCTAAGCCAAACTGCTTAATTAGAAGTTTCTTTGATCTCTTCGGCAACCTTACGACCTTTCTTAAATTCCTGCTCAAAATGCTTATGCATTTTTTGCGGATCAAAATCTAAGAAAGTTCCACCAGATTCAAAATGCATAATGAAAATTTTGCCAACAGCATAAGTCGATGCACCCGCAATCACTGGTAAAGCGATCATTCCACTAAAAGAACCTACGATTGGAATTATCTTGATAAGACTCGCTAATTGAGCGCCTACAACCGTTGCCGATCCTACGCTTCCAGCCAATGCTCCCAAAATATTCTTAACGCGGTTTTCTGAAAACTTAAGTCCATAAACATAAGACATTTCGCTCAACATTTTCATTTGAACAGCGGCCACACCAGCAATATCAGCAAAAGGAACTGGCAACAGGCCAGAACCAATTGCCCAAAGCATATTAGCTTTTACAATTCTCAATGCCTGATCGGCTCTTGAATCTTCCACTACCTCTTGTTTATCCTCTTGATCCATTTCAGCTTATTATTTTATTAATTGATAAGAATATAATTCCAATTTACATTATTAATAAAGATCACAAGCTAACAGCTTCTATATATAAGTAAAATACTTTCTTTTTCTATGAATAACACTCCTCATTCGCATGCAAACGCAAAAACAACTCCTGCAATAAGGTACGCTATACAAACAGCCCCCCCTCAAATGACGAACACCGAATTAGCCAGGCGGTTTAATATCAGCCCGACAACGGTGACAAGATGGAGGAAGAGGCAAACAATTATGGATAGGAGCAGTGCTCCTAAAGAACACGGGCGAAAAAAACTTTCAGAGAAAGACCTAGTTCATATATTACATATCAGAAAAGCAAAAGGTTACGGACTCGATAAACTGCTAGAAACCATTAACAAATCCCTGAAATCCCCCATTTCCAGGTCAAGACTAGCTCAAATACTTAAAGAAAATAAGAGCATCTTACCGTCTCCATAGCATCTACCCAGCAAAAGGCTATAATTTATAAATATCCCTGCCGATCAAAGAACGCCAAGGATATCATCGCAAAATAGCTAATAACGAGCAAAACTCCTTCCACTCTAGTAACGGTTCGTTCGGTTATAAAAAACAACCAAAGTATTCCTGTTAACAAAATCATTGCTGGGAATTCAAATAACAACAACCCGTGATCAACAGACAACTGGCCACTATACATTGAAACGGCACCTGAAACAAAAAGTGTGTTAAACAAATTCGAGCCAACAATATTACCCGCAATCAATTCACTTTCTTTCCTCATCACCGCGACCATACAAGTTGCTAGCTCTGGCAAACTAGTGCCAATAGCAACAACAGTCAGCCCAATTATAATTTCGCTAACATTAAATTTCTTTGCCGTTGCCACAGAAGAATCTATCAACAAATCAGATCCTATAAACAACAACACACCCCCAATGGCAATTAAGATAACGCATTTAGGTAAACTCGATCGCTGACTATCAAGAACAGTTGATTTTGAAACAGGTTCCTCTGAATCAGAAGAATGATCATCTTTTTCGTAGCGAATAATCACGATCAAATAAGCGGCCATTGTAATTAACAACAAAATGCCTTCATGTCTCTCCAAGGCACCACCAGCACACAACAAGAAGAATACAATCGTAACACCCAAAAGAAATGGCAGTTCCCACATGATTAATCTTCGAGGGATAACAACCGGCATCATAATCGCCGTAACACCCATGATTAATCCCATATTACCAAGATTACTTCCTAGAATATTCCCCAACGCAATATCATCACTCCCCTTCAAACTTGCACTTAAACAAGTAAACAATTCTGGCATCGAGGTTGCGACGGAAACAATTGTTAGCCCGATAACAATAGGGTTTATCTTTAATCTAAAAGCGATATCAGAGGCGCCTTGAGTTAAGTAATCACCCCCTTTCGCAAGCATTAATATCGAAACAATATTAGCTATAATCAATAACCAAAGGGGTAGATTTTGATTTATGTCGAATAATTCTAACATGATTTTTTTTTACTTTATTTAAAAATGAAAACAATAATAAGAATATTACTTGAAAATCAACCAAGCTTATTATAAGCATTTGACCACCAATACGCCATGAAAATCCAACACTCCCAAATCACATACCTCATTGCAATCTTAAAATCGACCATTTAGTGTAATCTCCACTCTCGAAAACTGCTTATAACGTTATGTTTACAAAATTAAGAAACTCATTTATTACAGGGATCGCGCTAATATTACCCCTCGCAATTACAATCATCGTTGTCAATTTTCTACTCGATAAAATTGGCGCACCCTCGAGCAATCTTCTTCTAGAACGATTCGTAGACCCCCAATTGCTAAAAATCACCGGCGTCGAAACTGGATTAGACATTCTCGCCCTACTATTTGTAACCTTAACAATCACACTTTTTGGATTCTTCTCAAAATACTTTATTGGTCGCTATTTCATTCTAACAGCAGAAAAAATCCTGGGTCAGGTTCCATTCATCAACACCGTTTATAAAACCGTTAAACAAATCGTTGATACATTCAGCAAACAGGATAAATCAGTTTTCCAAAAAGTAGTCCTTATTGAATACCCACGGAAAAATTGTTATGTCATAGGATTTCTTACTAGTTACTCTAAGGGTGAAGTGCAAAACAAAGTAGCAACAAATCTCATTAATATTTTTGTTCCTACAACGCCAAATCCAACAAGCGGATTCTTACTAATGCTTCCTGAAGATGAAGCCATTAAACTTGAAATGAGCGTAGGAGAGGGAATGAAGTTAATCATTTCTGGCGGTGCCGTTGTTCCTCCTTTTCAAGAAAACAAACCACATGAAAAGGTTAAGCAAAAAACAGACGGATAAAGGCGACAGAAGATTTCTTTTATAATTCGAGACCATGCCCATAAAGCATAAAGAAGTTGAGGGACTAATCATCTCCGTTGAAAAATATGGAGAAAATTTACAAAAGATCTCCCTTTGCACTTCCGAAGATCCCTCGCTTTTATGTTTCAAAAGAAACTCCAAGCAACTTAACAAAAACTATTCCCTGGATTTATTCGATAGCGTCCAATTAATCCTCGATCAACCAAAATCAAATAGTCCCTATTTCGTTGTAGATCAAAAAGTAACCCTACACCGACAAAACATAGCAACATCCTATCAAACCTTTGAATATGCCTGTAAATTCAATCTTTTCCTTATGAAAAACAGTCACTATATTCAAGAAAAGCCCCAACTATTTGATCTCGCAAAGAAAACGCTAGATAGTTTCAATTTATCGAAAAAACCAACCGTTACTTATATTAAAGCGATCTACTCAATCATCCATAAAGAAGGGCTTCCGATAAAAGAATCTTGGTTAAAAAACCAACCTTGCTCACAAAAAAACCCGCTGGAAATGCTGCTTAAAACCCCTGTAGACGAGGTTATAATTGATGAAAACACGCTTATGTCTTTGTCGAACTCTCTCTCTCAATGGATTAAATATGACACTGATTTTATATATTAATAACGCTTAACCCTCCAGGTTTCACTAAAAAATCAAGCAATCAGAATATATAAACCAACAAAGCTTACTTTCTAGGCTTCTTTAACAAAGACACATCTGCAGGCTGTTGCTTGAAATTATCCATCCCTGGACCAGCTGCATTTTTTTCCGTATCAAAGAATCCATGTAATTGACGAATTCTCGTAGGATGTCTCATTTTACGAAGAGCTTTCGCTTCAATTTGACGAATCCTCTCACGTGTTACCTTAAACTGTTTCCCCACTTCTTCAAGCGTTCGACTATAACCATCCTTTAAGCCGAAACGTAAAGAAAGAACACTTCGCTCTCTTTCAGTCAAACTATCCAAAACATCCATAATCTTCTCGCGAAGCAACGAATACGCCGTCATATCGTAAGGGTTTTCCGCACCTTTATCCTCAATAAAATCACCAAAACTAGTGTCATCACTATCCCCAACAGGACTCTGAAGACTAATGGGTTGCTGCGCCATCTTCATGATCGCTTGAACCTTATCTAGCGGCATCTGCATTTCCTCAGAAACCTCATCAGCCGTCGGTTCATGGCCCAATTCTTGCAACAATTGCTTTTGAACTTGCATCACCTTGTTCAAGGTTTCAATCATATGAACGGGTATACGAATAGTTCTTGCTTGGTCAGCTATCGAACGAGTGATCGCCTGCCGAATCCACCAAGTTGCATAAGTTGAAAACTTATAACCTCTTCGATACTCAAATTTCTCAACAGCCTTCATTAACCCCATATTTCCCTCTTGAATTAAATCAAGAAACGAAAGGCCGCGATTGGTGTATTTTTTTGCAATACTAATGACCAGGCGCAAATTAGCCTCAACCATCTCTGTTTTAGCGCTATGAGCATTTCTTAACGCAACTTTCACTTCTCGGAAGTTTTGGAGGAACAACCGTGGCTCTTGACGATACTGCTGCTCATACCCACTTAGCTTTTCTGTAGCAACCCTAGGGTCAATCGGAAGCTTATTCGTCTTCCCCGGCCGAGCCTTTTTCTGAGGCTCAAAGCTTTCCAGATAAATCCTTATTTTATCAATATCTTCATCAAGAGTATCAAGGAATTCTTCAAATGCTTTTAATTTAAAACAAAAATTCTTCAAAATCGGCACAAAGGCTCTTTGATATTTATCAAAACGATTCTTCGCACGTTTCTTTAAACTTTCACTAGGTGCCGCACCAAAGTCAGCCCAAGCCTTTAATGTCTTTTTATTTAAAAGTTCTGCTTCTTTTAACCACAGAGGCAAAGAATTAAAATAATTCTCCCTATTATCGATTTTTTTATCTAATACAATTCGATCAAAACGCTCTTCTCTTTTAATCAACTTCTCTGCCAATACGACATGGTGCTCATACGTTAATGCTGAAGCAAATAATATGTCTTGAGCTTCAACCTCTGCATTCTCAATACGTTTTGATATCGCAACTTCTTCTTCTCGAGTAAGAAGAGGCACTTGACCCATTTGACGCAAATACATCCGAACAGGGTCATCAAGCATATCCGACTGCTGAAGCGCTGTTTTAGTTTCTTCCGTTTCAGCGATCTGCTGCTTATAATTATCAACTTCTTTATTATCAATAACCTCAATTTCTAAATTTTCTAAAATAGAAATTACATTATCAATATCATCAGCGGTGTTAACCTGATCAGGAAGAGCGCTGTTAATATCCTTATAGGTAATAAACCCCTGCTCTTTCGATAACTTAATTAACGTGCGAATTCTTTCATTTAACTTAACCCGTGCTTTTTCTTTAGATTTTTCAGCACGTTTAGAAACTTTCTTTGCCTGCTCTTTCGGATCCGTCTTCCTTGGACGACCTCGCTTTCTTTTAGGCTCATTTGAAACCTCCTCAGAAACTTCTTTCTTTGGACGACCCCGCTTTTTCTTGGCAACCTCTGGTTTATTGAGTTCCTCTTCCGATACAGCCTTTTTAGGACGCCCTCGGCTTTTTTTAATAACTTCTTCAGCTTTTGGCTCTTCCTTCTTCTCAACTACTTTCTTTTTCGTAGAGGACTTTAGATTTTTTACGGCTTTTGAAACCTTTTTTACGGCTACCGTTTTTCCAGAAGGTTTCTTAGAAGGCTTCGTCTTCTTAACAACCTTTTTCACCGCAGGGGCCTTCGCCTTCTTTTTCACTGCCTTCTTCGCAACTTTTTTAGCCACAGGCTTAGTTACTTTTGGGGCTTTCTGGACCTTAGCTTTTCCAACAACTTCCTTAACAGCTTTTTTAACAACTGGTTTAGTTTTTGCTGATTTCTTAGCCGTTTTTT
>CAWUTK010000007.1:0-4700 GCA_963924785.1 uncultured Opitutales bacterium | reverse complement strand
TATAACGCTCTTTGATAACGTGCTCAATAATAGAAGCTCGCGTGGCAGGAGTACCGAGCCCTTTGCCTTTCATTGCCTCAGCAAACTCTTCATCATCCACAAACTTCCCCGCGCCTTCCATTGCAGAAAGCAAAGTCGCCTCAGAGTAACGGGTTGGAGGGCGAGTTTCATCAGCTTCAATTTCTGCTTCAGTTAAAGTAGAAACAGCAGGATTACCATCAGCATCAGATAATGCAGTTAGTCCATCATGCCCTTCACCTTTTCCGTAAACAGCTAACCAACCTGGAATAACCAAAACCTTTCCTTCGGTCTTAAACATATGCTCACCGAATTTAGAAAAACGAGTCGTGATATCAAAACCAGCACTTGGATAAAATACGGCTATGAAACGGCGCACAATCATATCGTACACTTTCTCTTCGACTTCGTTTAACTTCTTAAGCTTTTGATCAGTCGGAATAATGGCAAAGTGATCAGTCACCTGCTTATTATTAAAAATCCGCTTATTCTTCGTATCAATTAAATTTTCAGAAATAACTTTTTTCGCATGTGTTCCTAATTCGCCTTCAAGATTCTTTAAGGCATCTTCACAACTAGGACCATAATCCTCAGGCAACACCTTTGATGCCGTTCTAGGATAAGTAATCATCTTATGCTTCTCATACAGAGCCTGAGCCACCTGTAACGTTTTACCAGCAGGTAGGCCGAAACGAGTGTTCGCCTCTCTTTGTAAAGTTGTCAAATCATACAATCTTGGCGCTGCTTGCGTTGATCGTTTCTTCTGCTCTGTAATATCTGCCTTACCAATAGCTTCGACTTCTTTTAAAATTTTTTTTGCGGTTTCTTCATCCCAAATACGATCTTCTTTATCATGAGGATTCTCATTTTTCTTGAAACCCTCTCTAATATAGTTACCCCAATAAGGTCCATTTTCGATATTAAACTCAGCGGAAATCCTCCAGTATGACTCAGGTTTAAACGCACGGATTTCACGTTCACGTTCAACTAACATTCCAATCGTCGGAGTCTGAACGCGACCGACTGTTGCCGCTTTCTTACCGCTTAGACCAAACATTTTTAAAGTAAAGGCTCTCGTTCCATTAATACCAATCAACCAATCGGCTTCTGAACGACATCTTGCTGCATCCTGCAATGAAAGCATTTCCTTTTGCTCTTTTAAATTCCCGTAAGCTTCAGTTAATCCATCTTTCGTCATCGAGAGCATCCACATACGTTTTGTAGGCTTTTTGCTTTTCGCTAATTCATAAATGTATGTAAAGATCAATTCACCCTCACGACCCGCATCACATGCGTTAACTATCTCACCAACATCTTTTCGCTTAATCAGCTTTACGAGAGACTTTAACTTCTTTGCATTTCGTTCAATCGCTTGAAGCTTAAACTTCTCAGGAAGGATAGGTAATGTTTTGAAGCGCCAAGATTTAAGCGTCTTATCAATATCATCAGGTTTTGGTAATTCAACCAAGTGACCGACTGCTGAATCAATAATCAATTCATCATTTTCAAATGAGTCGCCCTCTTTAGTTTTTACACCAAGGGCTTTAGCCAAGTCAGTCGCAACACTGGGTTTTTCCGCAATAATTAATCTTTTCATATAACGCTTATATTTATAAATTATCCTACAAACTCATCCACCAATGGATCTAAATTAGTCAACAACTCAGTCATGGTCTCTTTAGTTTCATCACCCATGTTTGAAATGCGGAAAGTCTTTCCCTTAATTTTACCATACCCTCCATCAATCACACAATTATGACGCTCTTTTAACGCAGCGTTAAGTCCAGCAATATCCATCTCACGATTATTACGAACACAAGTTAACGACTTAGAAGCATATTCTTTTGGCGGAAACAATTCAAAACCATGCTTGTATACCCAAGCGTGAACTAAAGCATTCAACTCCGCATGCCTTGCATATCGAGCATCAAGGCCTTCAACCGTAATATCTTCGATTTTCGACTTAAGCGCATTGATCAATGGAATAACTGGGGTGCTTGGTGTCATTCCCTTTTCATGATTTTTTTGAAACTCAACAAAATCAAAATAATAACCACGAGCTTCAACTTCCGATGCTCTCTTTAGAGCTCTTTCAGAAACTGAAAGTAGTGCCATCCCAGGAGGTAGAGCCAACGCTTTTTGAGTTCCGGTTAGAACCACATCAATACCCCAATCATCTTTCAAAACCGGAACTGCCGTAAATGAACTAACCGTATCTACTATAGAAATAACTTCTGGGAATTCACGAACCACGTCCATAATTTCCTTCAGCGGATTCATCATGCCACATGACGTTTCATTGTGAACCAATGTAATGGCGTCATATTCACCTGTTGAAAGGGCCGCTTTTACCATTTCTGGCAAAATAGGTTGCCCCCATTCCGCCTTGAGTTCTCCAGCATCTTTTCCACAACGGAGTGAAACATCATACCATTTGTCAGAAAACGCACCACACATGCAGTTAAGCACTTTTTTCTTTGAACAATTCCGAACAGAACCTTCCATCACACCCCAAGCACTGCTCGTACTTATATAAACGGGGTCTTTTGTTGTTAACAACTGTTGAAGTCCGGGTTGAATAGATTGATACAATTCAACAAAATCAGGACTCCGATGTCCAAATACAGGCGTCGTCATAGCCTTGTATGTTTTTTCCGATACTTCAACTGGACCTGGAATGAAAAGTTTATAGCTCATAAAATATTTGAATATTTTTGTTATTGTTAATTATTAGCAAAAAATGACTAGAGCTAGCCATCTCTTCGAAAAGGGAAACTTATTAGTCGCTTGAAAGCACAAAGGTCAACCCCTAAAATAAAGAGGCCCTCCCTACAACCCGTTAACTATTTTAACCTAAGCAACTATCATAAAGCCTCTTACGTCTTTTATGGAATATGTTATTAGCCTTTTTGGATTGAGGACTAAATCAATTTCAAAACAGATTTTGAAAACTCCGGTGAAATATCCAATTTCGATGCAACTTGAAGCGAAACAGCTTCCTGTTTTCTACTTAATTCATTATTATTCAACTGAATACGAATAAGTTTCTCAAAGAAAGTTTTTCGTTCGGCCGAATCAGTCCTTCCCACAAAACGGACACAGATTCGATTTTGGTTATAAATCGATTTCTCCAAACACAGTGCCTCATCGATAATCGTATCAAGTCGATTTAAATGAATAGGCTGCCAAGATTTGAACAAATCTAATAATCCTGCTTTAAATCCATCAACCTTAACATCAACCACTTGAACGCAAAGCGTGATCGCCAAGCAAACCTTACGCATAAGTAATTCATCTTCTAGCAATGCTCCATTTCGTTGAATTTTTTGAGAAAACCGAAAATAAACGGGATTATACATATAGTCATCATAATGCCGTTCGCGACCGAGTTTCACCTGCATTGCGAAAGGTGAACGTGTAACCCCTTTAGAAAAACCACCAACAACACTCCCTTCTTTTTCACCAACAATAACAGAATGCAATTTCTCATACATTGAAGTTTCCACTTCTTGTATTTTACCATCTGACAAAATCAATCGATTTATCCAATACAACGCATCATTAACATCCTCCTCCTTATTGAAAACTTCTTTAAACCGCTTAAGCAAGAACTGTATTTCAGAACCAATCAACGGGAATTCATAATATAGTTGAATCCGTAAGAGGTCATCCTCATTTACGTCATTCCGCGAATCAAGCAATAAGCCGATCAACTCTTTTTCCTTAGAATGCACTTCTTCATCTACCCATGCAATAGCAACGAGTAACTTAGCAACAACAAGAACTTGTTCTTTATCCATGAATGATTCCCCGCAGTCCCGTTTTAACTAATTCAGCAACCCGCTTCTTTTCAGCAAAGCATCTGGATCGGGTTCACGTCCCATGAAATCCCTGAAAAGCTCATCTGGCGGAACAGAATTCCCCTTGCTCAAAATCTTTGATTTAAACTCTTGTCCAACTACAGTGTTCAGCACTCCCAGTTCCTGGAAACGAGTAAATGCATCTGCATCCAGAACTTCGGCCCATTTATAAGAGTAATAACCACAGGCATAGCCAACTGCACTTGCAAAGATATGAGTAAAGCGTCGAGCAATCGAACGATACTTCTCATCTCCATAGGAACGTGTATAACCTTCTAAAAGAACATCAAGCTGTTCATCTAAATTCGTCATACCGTCTTTAACAATATTTCGATGCAATTTAAAGTCCATCATGCCAAGGCTCAGCTGCCTCATTGTTCCACAAGCCGAAAGATAGTTCTTCGATGCAATCATTTTACCAAACAACTCGTCTGGGATAACTTCACTCGTTTCATAGTGACGGGCGAATAAATCAAGGCTTTCTCTTTCCCAACAAAAATTCTCCATTAACTGTGAAGGCAGTTCAACAAAATCCCATTTCACATTGATTCCATTCAAGCTCTTAACGTCGACATCGCCGAAAAGATGATGAATTAGGTGACCAAACTCGTGAAAAACCGTTTGAACTTCATTGTGTGTTAATAGCGCTGGCTTATCACCGATCTTAGCAGTCATGTTGCCGCAAATCACTCCAATATGTGGATCACGTTTTCCATTTCCATCAACACTTCCAGTCCGAAAATGATTCATCCACGCGCCTGCACGCTTCGAAGACCGTGGATGCCAATCCGCATAGAACGAACCGATATGAACATCTGAGCC
>CAWUTK010000006.1:0-6687 GCA_963924785.1 uncultured Opitutales bacterium | reverse complement strand
TATGGGATAGCACAAGCTTAAATCACTTGATTTTAAGCCGATCCCATGAAATTACCAAACTGACTTTCCAAAATAAGGCGATCAAAACCACTGTTTAAGCAGGTCTGTTTTCTCAAATAGTCATCTGTGGGATGACTGTGATAAAAAAACATTAATTAATGGATTGGATATATTTCCCACTATCTGTGACTTCATCGGTATACAACCACCAGAATCGATCACTCAAGGCAAAAACTTTAAAAAAGAAACGCTAAAAGAAGTACCAATTGGCAACAGAGACTAGATCGTTTCAAGCTGCGACCGAGGTGATAAATGGCGAATTGTAAGAAGCGAACACTTCAAGTTCATCGTTTACAGAAATGATCCTATCGAGTTACTATTCGATATGGAGAACGATCCAAATGAACAAATCAATTTAGCAAACGACTCGAAATTTTCGGATATAAAGAACACCAATATAGACCACCTAAAGGAATGGAAAAAACAATGAATTATTGCCCGGATCTAGTGCCATTTTTAAATGAAACTCAATTAAACAATTGAGAGTTAATTTAACGATTCTATTTTAACCGAACTTGCTCCAGCTAAAATGGCTTCATCCATGGCAGAAACAAGCAACCCCGACCGAACCCCCTTATAGACTTGAAAAAAAACAGGTTGCTCTTTTTTTAAACAACGAGGCCTGACAATATCTTGAACTCCTGCTATGGAAATTAATTGATTTTCATAAAAAATCTCTTCTCCAGAGGTAAGTTTAAAGCGAATAGGTCCATCATCTAGATGGATTTCACGATTACTTAAACCACTTGATGGTGAAGCCTCAAAACCTGATTCTGAAACAAATGCCGTACTCACCAAAAAAAAGATCAACAAGATAAAAACAAGGTCGATTAATGAAGATATATTAATCTCTACCTCCTCCTTATCCTCCCTGCCTCTCCGAAACTTCATAAACTCGTTATTTAACCAGTGGCTCTACGAGTGCAGATGCCAACACTGATCCTTCCAAAATAGAAAATCCTCTTAGGAAATCTGAAACCGGAAGCATTTTACCACCCGGTCGCTGTAATTCAGTAAGAACCAATACGCCTTGACCGGTGACCACACTAACGCCACTCGAATCAATTGAAATCACGGTTCCAACAGAAACAGTTTCATCTAAAACCGATGCCGCATATTGGGCTAAACCCACTTTGATAACTTGATCTTCATACAAAAAAGAGCAACGTGGCCAATAAGAAAACGCCTGAATTCTCTTAAATAATTCTACAGCAGACATCGAAAAATCAAGCGAACCATCTTCTTTAACTAACCGTCGACAATAAGTTGCCTCTGCCTCAACTTGCTCATTTAAAATAATCCCTTCCGAAATGAGCTTATCAAATGAACGTTCAATAAGTGGAACACATGAATCTGCCAACTTAGATCGAAGCGAAAGCCCCGTATCAGAATCTTTAATAAAAACAATTTCGCTATCAACAATAGGCCCCGCATCCATCCGAGGAATAATCTTCATTAAGGTAACACCTGTTTCACTTCCTACAGTAGCAATCGCTGTTTCAATGGGAGATGCCCCTCTCAATTTGGGTAATAATGAGGCATGAAAATTATACGTTCCAAAACGAGGTGCATCCAAGATACTTCGTTTCAAAATGTGTCCATAGGCCATAACGATATTCACATCAACATTGCTATTCTTAATATATTCAACCTCTTCAATCCCTGGCTTTTCAGGTTGACGAATTTCAATCCCTTTTGAAATCCCCCATTCTTTAATCGCGTTAATTTGAATTTTCTTCCCCCGACCAGATCTACGATCCGGCTGGGTATAAATAGCCGTAATTTCTATTTCTTTAGAAAATAAGCACTCCAACAGGGGCAATGCAATTGGGTCTGATCCCATGAAGATAATTTTCACCATCAAGATACCTTTTTAAATTAAAGAACGACCTCGCAAAATCAAGGTAAAGTATTCAGCCAGCTTTGAACTGCTGGCTTTAAACTCGAAGAATAAGACTCAGTTGAACTAGGTTCTTTAATCCCGTCTAAAACCCCCCAATACTCAACGTGCTCAATACTTTTTCCTGGCTGAAGTTTTATTAAAGGACTAAGCGTCTCGAGCTCTAAAATATCTTCATTACCAAAAGCCTCAAAAGCAGAATTGAAATCGGGGTACTCAACACCAGAAACGAGTGAACTATATTTAACGAATGTCCCTGAGGGTTGATAATAG
This sequence comes from uncultured Opitutales bacterium, assembly GCA_963924785.1. Classification (GTDB taxonomy): domain Bacteria; phylum Verrucomicrobiota; class Verrucomicrobiia; order Opitutales; family CAJWYM01; genus CAWUTK01. The sequence continues at coordinate 4,454 of CAWUTK010000006.1, read as the reverse complement.
GCAGACCATCCAGGATAATTAGAAATCCCTATTTTCTGAGGAACAGAAACTTTAGAACTATCCAGGCGAAGAAAAGCATCATGGAAGCGCCAACAATCTTTTGCAAAGTCCGTATAAGTCCATGGGATAATTGTACTATTGGGAAGAAGGTCCGTTGTATGACTCCCTTTCGGTGGTAAAGGAATAACACACTGCCCTCCGTGAGCCATAACCGTTAAACACCAAGCTGAACAATCGACATTCCACACACCGTGATTTTTCAAATGATGAGTTAATTTAAACGTCTGCTCATCAATCTTCTCAACATGTATAATTTTCTGCATCCCAGAATTCTTCTCTGGCGCACCTGTTAAAGTGAATGAATCACCATTAACAACATATTCAACCGCATCATTATCTGTCTCATAGGTACGAACGGGATCTTCAGGAGAATGCCAAAGTCGATGTCCGCCTCTTAAGCAAAATTCACTTTCGCCAGATTTGCCCAATTGGCTCTCATCACTAAAAAATAGATTATCCTTACCCTTTAATGAACAACCAAGAATTCTTGGCCCAACATCTAAAGGAGCAATTAGAGAAACTTTCTCTGTTTCTAACTCAAGGGCCTTCCAGCCATGGTAATTGATTTCATTAATCATGGTTTTTATTATTTTATACTAACTTTGACACTAAATTGTTTCTTCCTGCTTCTTTTGCGGTATATAGACATCCATCCGCCAATGTTAACAGTTCTTCAACACTGTCTTTTAACCCTGTTACCAAACCTAACGAAATCGTCAAACTTAGCTCTGTTCCATTAGCATCAAACTTTGTTTCAGATAAATCGACTCTAAATGCTTCAAGTAATTCAACCGCCTCATCTGCAGTCTTATCATCAAAGAGAACACAAAACTCTTCCCCTCCATAACGAGCTGTAATAGCTGAACCTTCAAAGTGTTTATTAATGACCTTCGCGACAACTTTAAGGGCATCATCGCCAGTATCATGCCCATAAGTGTCATTAAACTTTTTAAAATGATCGATATCAAAAAGACACAATGATAAATTCCTCTTTCGAACCACGGCTTTTTGAAGAGCCTTCCCCGACTCTGAAAAGAAGTGCAATCGATTGTGTAATCTTGTCAAATAACCCCGACTCGCACTTTCCTTAATTTCAGATATAGGTCCTATATTATCAAGCACCTGAGACACCCTAAGACTCAATTCCTCAAGCCCAAATGACTTTGACATAAAATCATTAGCGCCATACTTTAAGGACTTAGCGATCAATGACTTATCATCAATAGAAGACAGTCCAATAATTCCCATTGTCTCCTTCTTATGTAACGCTCTAATTTTAGAAATTAATTCGAAGCCGTCCATACCCGGCATATTATAATCAGTTAGGACAAGCTTGACATCTTGATTCTCCCATAAAACCTTCAAGGCCTCTTGCCCGTCAGAAGCCTCTAAAATTTGGTAATTAAAACGACCTAGCATCGATTTATAATATTTCCTTAAAGCCCCTGAGTCATCGACAAGTAGAATCTTGACCTCCTTATTCGTCATTTGACGCCGAATAGCGTTCAAGACTAAAGACGGATCACTAAAATCCTTTTTAAGAAAATAATCGACAATATTAGATCTTAAAGCCCTCTCTGGCAAGTTCTTGTCGAACGAACCAGTAACAATAATACCTGGAAGATCTTTATCTAAAACAAAATCAATAGCCTCTCCTTCATTCGCATCAGGTAAATGATAATCGAGAATCGCAATAAAAAAATCCTTGCGTTTCGTCTGCAAGACAACCTCTGCCTCAGCAAGTGAGTAAGCAACTGTTGCTTTATAGCCAAGCTTTGACTCGATCATGCTTTTCAGTAAAAGGGCAAACGATTTACTGTCTTCAACGATTAATATTTCTTGTTTGGCAGTCATCGGGCTAAATGGGTTAAAATTAACAGTTTGAAGTCAAAATCGTATCAATCTTCACCCCTATGGCAACCTTCAATAAGCAATTGCTAACTATTCCTGTAATAAAATTGGCATATTTTATGCTTAGATAAGCACCGATGACAAACACTACTGAATGTTCTCCAAATGAAATCTACAATGACATTGTAACTGCTTACTCTGTCAAGATGGACGAGAATCCAGGTTTCGGGAACTGGCACCTAAAGGTAGCCCACTTTCCAGTAAGATTTCCTGAAACAGTTTGGGACATATCTTACAAGTGCGGTCTAGCAATAATTACCGTTACCCGCTGCCTAACTTCCGTAAAAAAACAGTTAGACTTGTCTGTAAATTTAAATCAGCCGTTTGCTGGAGTTCCTATTGAAATTAGTAAAGGCGAACTTCCAGCTATTGACTACACGGTTATCGAAGTGGGTCTAGGCATTATTCATGGTTGTCAAAATGAGCCACAGGATATTGAAGACGTAGAGCATTACAAACTCTCATTCATTGAAGGACCAGACCGTTACGATGCAACAATTTACGACCCTTATAGCCGTGACGACACGGAAGAATGGCAAAGATTAGTCAACCGCATCATCGGGTCAGGACTAAGTGTTCCTCGCCGATTTGCTGCGGCCTAGTCCATTTTAATTATTTCGAAAGAAAGTAAATCGTTATTGCTGGGGTAACGAACAAGCCGACAGAGAGACATTTCCTAATGCTATCGCTTTTGAATCACCATTTGCTAATGCATTACTAAAACTTCCAACCTGCACTCCCGTTAGCCCGAATATTTCACGAAAAGTGTTGCTATTTGACTGATAGTCAGCTTTTTAAGAAAATAAAGGCAAGCAAATGGCAACAGCAAAATGTAATCAGAAAGAGTTGGTTTTTTCAAGTTCAATTGGTCGTAAGGTTACGACTAATTTCAATGGAGGCGATATCAGTTCGAATTGAGGGTTACCCTTAATTCGTGAGATTGATCGCAAACTGAAACTTAGTGAACGAGCGAGCAAACTTCTTTGCGATAATCGGCAACAATCAAAAGTAAAACACAGTAGCTTAAGTCTGCTTCGCGAACGGTTGTTCGGAATCAGTGCAGGCTGGGAAGATTTAAATGATTTTGATCATTTGAAATCAGACACATTGTATAAGGCCATGCTTGGTAAAAAAGATGATTTAGCAAGTACACCTACTTTATGTCGTTTCGAAAATAGACAAGATAGTGAAGCGGCTTTGCAATTAAACCGTCTCTTGGTTGATTGCTTTATTGAGTCTTATAAAAAAGCACCCAAAGAAATCATACTTGATTTTGATGCAACCGATAATCCTATTCATGGCAACCAAGAGGATCGATTCTTTCATGGATACTACGACCATCACTGCTTTTTACCTTTATATGTTTTTTGTAAAGGGCGACTCTTATGTGCTTATTTACGACAGTCTAACATTGATGGAGCCAAGCATTCAGGAGCGATTCTTAAATTGCTGGTAACTTATATACGTAAAAACTGGCCAAAGACAAAAATTATTCTTAGAGCCGATAGTGGTTTTTGCCGAGATAAAATATTGAGTTGATGTGAGCGAAACGATGTTGGTTATGTCGTGGGTATTGCACGTAATAAAAGACTAGAGAAGCAGGGCAATCTCGTTTAGGTAGAAGCCAAAGAGGCATTTAAGGTCAGACAGACACCCCAAAAGTTATTTGGTGAACTTGAATATCTAGCTGGCAAATGGAAGGCCGTTCGAAGAGTTATTCACAAAGCTGAGCACTTAGTCAAAGGGGCAAATCCGCGTTTCATCATTACTAATTTAGACAGCCTCCGAAGGAATTATATGAAGCTGTTTATTGTGCACGTGGCGATATGGAAAACCGAATCAAAGAACAAATGATGTTGTTTTCAACTCGAACCAGTGCTCATTATTGGTGGGCGAATCAATGGCGTTTATTACTTTCTACCTTAGCCTATACTTTGATAGAAGCATTAAGAAGAACTTGCTTGCAAGGGACTTCTTTAGCCAAAGCCCAATGCTTTACGATACAACTCAAATTAATAAAAATCGGAGCTGTGATTATCTCAAATACACGCAATGTTCGCATTCATCTAAGCGAATCCTATCCCCTTAAATCTGTCTTTGAAATTGCTTATTCAAAATTAAGACCAACATGAATCATAGCGTGCTGTCCCCGGCACTTTTATAAAATGGGGGTTGGGGGAAATGTATCTATCGATAAAATTGTTGCTTGATTCAACCCCTTTTACATCTGGTTTTTTTGAAGAAGTCCTATTTTTTTTCTTGAACCTTAAATTTTTCTTCATGAAATATGCGGGTTAGCTTCAACTGAGTCGACATATCTGCCCCCTCAAACCGGTTCATCTTCATTCAATACCTTCTTCGCAGCAGGTTCAGCCATTCTGTACCTGTCCATAAATCACTTGCTCATATAGGGCGCATTCACCAATTGCATAAATTGAGTAGAACCTGTTGCAATAATCAACCTATCATTATACGAAGTTTTC
>CAWUTK010000005.1:0-28845 GCA_963924785.1 uncultured Opitutales bacterium | reverse complement strand
AACTCTCACCTTCAGTTTCCTACACGAAAAAACTTTGGATTTTTGTAGTTGGCGGCACTCTTGGAGTTAACGCTACTAAATATTTTGAAAATTCCGGCCAAGACCAAATCGATCCAATCAGTTCATTTAATTTTGATATCGATGATCTTAGCGAGGGTGGGAAAAAAAGATTTGGAGGCAAACTCAAGTTTGAAACTAAATTTGATGTCGGTCAAAACACATCAACTAGCGTATTAGAACAAGATATCACCACCACCACTTTCTATACTGCGGGTATGGATGTTCGATATGACTACAGTGTTAAATCTGGGCTAGGTAGTAACATCGAATATTCAATAAAAGATGCTGCCGGGAATAAAGCCTATGCTGACTATGCCCAATGGTCTATCGGAGGAAGAGCCTTTTATATTTATTCGAAAAAACTCGATTTCTTTGCTGATTACACATGGACTCCAACTGAAGCAAGAGGTGGCACATCTACAACTTTCATAAACACAGCGACCCATGCCTATAGTATTGGTGCCGACGGAACAATAACGCCTAAACTCAACGGCACCGTTCAAATTGGTTATACTACTAAGACCTTTGATGCATCAACTGTATCGAGTGATGGAGATTTTACCGCATCAACAAACCTCATATGGAAAATATCACAAAAAAGAAGATTAACCCTTTCACTGTCTAGAGATTTCTCCGTTTCCCCTCAAGATCAATCGATATTCACATCTTCGGGGTCACTCTCATTAAACCAACGTTTCTCCAAAAAACTATCAGGCGATGCTGGCTTAAATTATAGCAAATCAGAATATACAGGGACAGAATCGAGAGAAACTTATTCCTACGGATTCGATACAAACTGATCGAGTAAAATAAATAAACACACTGCAGTTAACTTAAATTATAACTTTTCTAGAACAGACGAGAAAGGCTTAAGTACAGACTACGATAGACACCTAACAACAGTTGACTTAAATATTAAATATTAATTTTTCGTGGATCAATATGCCCTATAAGTTAACGAATTACCTGCTCCTATTATCAGTATCCTTTATTAGTCTTTTCGCCTATCAAGATGAAGGCGACTCCCCCAACCAAGAAGTATATCGATTATCAGTTAGTGACACGTTGGACATAGAGGTTTTCAACGAACCCGATCTATCTGTAATGTCAAAAATTGATCGAACAGGAAAAGCTAGGCTAAAACTTTTAGGTGATGTAAAAATAGCGAATCTTACATTAAATAAAGCTGAAGAAGTAATTGAACAAGAGTACATAACCCAGCGATACCTACGAAATCCGCTCGTTAGAATAACCGTCGTAGAATACGTACCAAGAGAGGTTATGATCCTAGGGGAAGCAAACAGACCAGGTCCATTTCAATTCCCAAATGAGGTCAAAGCAATAGGTATCGTAGAATTAATCTCAAGAATTGGAGGATTCAATGACTTAGCGAGCAAAAAAGCTGTTAAGGTAACTCGATACATCCAGGAAGGCGGACAAACTATCAAGAAAGTTTTCACAGTTAATGTTAAAGAATTAATGGCTGGAATTAGTTCGGACAATGCTGACAAAAAATTCTGGGTATATCCTGATGATATAATTTATATACCAGAACGCTTTCTATAAACCCATCCTCACCCTTTAAGTATGCTTTCAAGGTAATATTATAATGTCAGATAATTCAAACTTCGATCCACTTTCTGGTGGAACAAATAATAATTCATCGAATCGCCTTAAAGGCTTCATGGATTACTTCTTGATCATCCGTGATCGTTGGCTATTCGGACTAGCACTTGCGATACCTTTCTCAATCTTCTTCGCTTACAATAAGTTAAAGGAACCGCCGATGTATGCATCCACAGCATCAATGATGCTTGAGCCTTCAAAACAAATCCTTAACATGGCAAAAGTTGTTAGAAATGACTATTCCGCAGCGATTCTGGGACTACACTTAGAACATATGAAAAGCAAGTCTCTTAAAGAAAATGTTACTGCCACAATTTCAAAAAAACCAAAAGAGAAAGAAGCTCTATTACAACCGTATCTCAAAGATTTAAAACCAGAAGATCCCAAACCAACAGTTGCTAGCAAAATCCAATATTCCGTTTCACTCTCCGGACAAGGCGCCCCAATTGTTTCTGTGCATGCAGTTAGTCGATCCGGTGAAGGGGCTGCAATCATTGCAAACACCGTAGTAAAGGAATATTTAAAAATCATTTCGGAAAAAAGCTCCTCATCTTATGATTCTGCAATAGCATTCCTCGAAGAACAATCTGAAGAAATGCGGCAAAAAGAAATGGAAGCGGAAGAAGCTCTTAAAAGTTATAGGAAGAAACACAATCTCGCGTCAATGGACGATAACAAAGCGTTCATTGTCACCCGAATTTCATCAATGAATGGAGTCGTTACAAGTGCCAGAGTGAGAAAACTGGGGATTCAAACGCAACTTCAGCAGATAATGGCTTTTAAGTTGGCCAATAAGGACATCTTTGAACTGTCCTCTGTTGGAAATTTCGGGAACATCAAATCATTACGTGGAACACTGGTGGAGTTGATGGAAATGCATAACAAGCTTAAAGAACGCTATCTTGAGCGACATCCCGCAATGATTGAGAATCTTAAACGAATTGAGAGTGTTAATGATTTGCTAGAAATGGAAGTTGAACTAGCCATATCAGATCTCAAGAATACCCGTAAAATGGCCGAAGCCGAAGAGATGGAATTTAAGAACGAACGTAAAAAAGCACAACTTGAAGCAGCAAAACTTGATGACCTAAGTATTCAATACAATGTTTATGAAAGACAAAGAGAGGTCTATAAAAAAACGTACAACACATTAATAAACCGCTTGACTGAAGCACGCATTACGAGTCAGTTAGAAAATCAAAATTTCAAATTTCACAACACCGCGTTTCCCGGAGGTCAAATAAGTCCCGACCGAAGAGACATTACATCAAAAGCGATTGGAATATTTTTTGTGATCTTCATAGCCATACCTTTAGCATTAGAATTCATAGATAACCGCATCAAATCACCTTGGGATATTGAAGTCTTTCTTGGAAGAGATTTACTTGCAGGCATTCCTCGTATTTCCGCTGTAAAGGAAGCCGAAAGGCCTTTAATTGTAGGAAACGACTTAGATGAGGGACTAGTGGAATCCTTCAGAAGTTTGTATAGTCGAATTCAAATGCAGTCCGAAACATCTGGAGCAAGAAGTATACTGGTCACCAGTGCAATACCAAGTGAAGGAAAAAGTCTGATTGCGGCCAATCTGGCCTATACTTTTGCTAATCATGGACGAAGAACTATCCTCGTCGACTTCGACTTACGCCGTCCAGGCATTCACAAGTTTTGTGGTTTAGAGAATGAGATCGGTATGCTAACACTTGTAGAAGAGTATGAATCATTACCGATTGGGGTGGAAACATTAAACATTGACGGTGCACTGAACGAAGTATTCCCAAATCTCTTCATATTACCTTCAGGCGGTAGAACTCGATCGGCAACCGAACTTCTCGAGAAACCTGCATTTGATGCAGTCATTGCAATGCTAAAAAGACAATGTGACGTCTTAATAATGGACACCTCACCTGTGGGCTTATTCCCTGATTCACTAGCTCTTGCACAAAAAACAGATGAACTTATTTATGTAACTCGATTTGGTAAAGTATCTCGTAAGGTTTGTAAAAGTTTACTTAACAGCCTAGAAGAAACTGGAGTAAGAATACTTGGTGTTGTTTTAAACGATCTTCCAGAGAAGAAAGCACACGGTTACTATTACTATGGCGGTTACTATGGTTACGGTTACTACCGTTACAAATACTACAACAAGTATTATGGTGAAGACCAACAAGACGAGTCTTCAAAAGTGAAAGAGATTACAACTTAACGTTCTAGTTAGACCCTCTTCCTAAACCGATTTTATCGGTATAAATCTCTTGGCACAAAGCACTGAGTTCCTCTGGCAATTCAGCAACAAATTTCCGCTGCTCGCCGTACAATTCAATTTCAATGGATTCTGCATGCAATGCTTGTCGTTTCAACAACAACGTTTTCTTTAAAAAAGGCGTCCAACCCTTTTCGATAAATTCAAGATACAACATTTCATCTTCTCCATAGATTTTGTCAGCCACCACAGGAAACCCAAGTGATTGGGCATGTGCTCGAATTTGATGAGTTTTACCAGTATAAGGATAAACCGTACAAACGGTAAACTTATGGCTCCAATACCTAGGTTCAAATTTAGTTAAACATTTCTTAGCGACAATACCTTCTGCTAAAACCTGTTGCTTAATAAAGACCTTACCGTGAGGGGCTTTCCTCATGCTTCTATCGACAAGAATATCATAGTCTAACCGCCCTTCTAAAATAGTAAGATACGTTTTCTTAATTTGTTTATACTCCATTGCCTTCTGTAAAGTACTGCCCAGCGGCTTGTTCTTTGCAATTAAAACAACCCCGCTAGTCTCACGGTCGAGCCGATTAACAATGTGCATAACATCTAAACCGGCATAAACACGACTGGCTCCAATCAAACTCGAAAGCGGTCCATTTTTAGATGGATGACAAACAAGCCAACCAGGTTTATTTATAACTAATAAATTCTCGTCTTCAAAAATGATCCATTTAGCAAAATCATCAAGATCGACTAATAAACCCTTACCGCTATCCGACACAGCCAAATCTTCGTATTTTATACAACGAAGCTTACTCCACCGTAACGGATTTTGCCAAATTCCTTGGCTTATCGACATCACGGCCAAGCTCTAGTGCAATATAATAGCTCAGTAACTGCACAGGAATCGTAGCTAAAATTGGCCGAACGGCCTCGTGTGCTTCAGGAATCATAATAACATCATCGCTCATATCATTGTCCCAATCACAAGCTTCTGAAACAATTGCAATGACCTTCCCTTTTCTAGCTCGAACCTCTTGCATATTAGCCAAAGTCTTAGACTCCAATTCACCGCTCATACAAAACATCACACTTGGACACTCTTCACTAATGAGTGCAATAGGCCCATGCTTCATTTCCGCCGACGGATAACCTTCTGCATGAATATAAGAAATCTCCTTCAGCTTCAAAGCTCCTTCAAGTGCAATTGGAAACATCGATTGCCGCCCTAAAAACAAGAAGTCTTTATAGTGAGCATATTTCTTCGCAATTTCTTTAATCGTCTCACTTTGAGCCAAAATAGACTCTACTTGTTGAGGTAATGCCTTGAGTGCCTTCACAAAGCTGCACCCATCACTAAAGCTCATATCTCTCATGCGACCTAAATACAAAGCAATCATCGATGCAACAAGCACTTGCGAAGTAAATGCTTTAGTTGACGCCACTCCTACTTCTTGGCCAATATGCTGATAAATCCCTCCACCATTAGTCTCTCTTGCAATCGTAGATCCAACAGTATTAGTAACAGCTAAGGTTTTAAAACCTTTACGATTTGATTCTCTTAACGCCTGAAGCGTATCAATCGTTTCACCCGACTGACTAAATGCGAAGATAAGGGTATTGGGTGAAAAAGGTGCATTACGATATCGTAATTCTGATGCATACTCCACTTCCACTGGAATTCGAGCAAAACGTTCAATCAAATACTCAGCGGTCAAGCAAGCATGCCACGCTGTTCCACATCCACAAAGAACAATGCGATCTATTTGTTGAAATTCCTGAGCAGTTAAATCCAAGCCACCTAATTTAGCAGTGCTATCATCATCAGAAAAACGACCACGCATACTATTTTCGAGTGCTTCAGGCTGCTCAAAAATCTCTTTCTGCATGTAATGACTATATTCACCCAACTCTGATTCCTCTATATCCCAATCAACGGTTTGAATAACAGCTGACACGGCATCCAGTTTTGCCGTTGTAATACTAAAATCATCAGGCGTTAGGCTTACAATTTCACCATCATTCAAGTAAATGACATCGCGTGCTCTTGCCGCAAATGCGGATACATCACTTGCCACAAAACTTTCTCCTTTACCGAAACCCACAATTAAAGGAGAGCCTTTACGAGCCGCTATAATCTGCTCAGGAAATTCACTGCTAATTACAGCAATGCCATAAGTTCCTTCTAATTGCAATAATGCCAAACGAACACTTTCCACAAAATGATCCTGAACATTATTCTCAAGTGGCTTGTCCTTAATCTCACCATAGTGAAATGAGATCAAATTAACCAAAACCTCTGAATCCGTTTCAGAAAAAAACTCAAACCCCTTGGTTATCAAAAACTTCTTAAGTGAGCGATAATTCTCTATCACTCCATTATGAACCATTGCGAACTTCTCGTCAGCACTCACATGAGGGTGTGTATTTTGATCAGTTACATCTCCATGGGTTGCCCAGCGGGTATGGCCAATTCCATAGTTTCCTTCTAAAGAAATTCGGTTAACTTCTTTCTCGACATTTACGACTCGACCGGTTTTCTTTGCCCATGTGATCTTGTTTTTTTCACACGTCGCAACACCGGCAGAATCATACCCTCGATACTCCAATCGTTTTAAACCATTAATTAATATAGAAGCAGCCTTCTGCTTCCCAATATATCCCGTAATTCCACACATATTTAATAATTCTATCGACAAGTGATTTAATCTTAATCCATTATTTTATCAAGTAAAACCTACCCAATATATATTATGAGAAAAAGAAAAATACATAGCGTCATTATGGGAGGTGGAAGAGGAACTCGCCTTCATCCACTCACAAAACATCGTTGCAAGCCTGCCGTCCCACTTGCAGGAAAATTTCGCCTCGTCGACATTCCGATCAGCAATTGTATAAATTCTGGACTAAATCAGATATATATTCTTTCTCAATTCAACACCGAATCACTTCATAAGCACATCTTAGATTCATACAAATTCGATAACTTTGGAGATGGATTTGTCGAAATTCTTTCTGCAGAACAAACAGAATCAGGTGAAAAATGGTACCAAGGAACAGCTGACGCGGTTCGACAAAACCTTATTCATTTCGGCGCGGACGACGATGATCTCTTTGTTATTTTATCCGGTGATCAACTTTACAAGATGGACGTCAGTGAAATGATTGCCCATCACGAAAAAATGGGAGCAGATGTCACTATCGCTGCAAAGCCTATTGGAACGAACCTTGCATCTGAATTTGGTCTTCTTCATGTCGATAACGAATACAATATTAAAGAATTTGTAGAGAAGCCACAAGATCAAGCCGTTATCGACAATTTAATCATTGATCCATCAATGGTTTCTGAAGATGACAAAGCCATTGCAGACAAACATGTTTTAGCTTCTATGGGAATCTACGTGTTCAATGCGGGTGTTCTCAAAAAAGCGCTAGCTTCTGAGCATGATGATTTCGGAAAAGAAGTCATCCCAGGACTACTTGGAAACTCAAAGCTCTGTAGTTATTTTTTCAATGGCTACTGGGAAGACATTGGAACTATTAGAGCCTTTTTTGACGCAAACCTCAGTCTCTGCGGAGAAAACCCACCCTTTGACTTCTATGACGAAGAACATAAAATCTTCACCCATGCCAGAAATTTACCCGCATCCAAAGTTTTAAACTGTAAAGGAGAACGGATTATTCTTGCTGGAGGTGTTCATATTCGTGATGCAGAGCTCAAGAACTGTATCATCGGTGTCCGTTCAACGATAATGAATAATTGCAAACTGGAAAATGTCATTCTAATGGGTGCTGATTCTTACGAAGATAAAGACAGTATCGCAGAAATGGGCTTAAAAGGTATTCCTCAAATTGGAATTGGGGATAATGCTAATATCAAAAATGCAATTATTGATAAAAATGCACGTATCGGAAATAACGTCACTCTCTCACCTGAAGGAAAAGAAGATGGTTTTGAAAAAGACGGTGTATCTATCAGAGATGGGATTCTCGTTGTGGCCAAGAACTCTATTATTCCAGATAATACGACGATTTAAAACATCTTGAGAGCGAAAATACTTTCGTAAACAATCCAGGTAAAAAAAAGAAGCGACGGACACGCAACAAACCAAACCAATTGTTTCTTCAATGCCGCCTGGCGATTATGCTTTCTAGCAGCAAAAAGCCTTGATGCTTGCTGGAAGACATGGTGCCCGAAAGCTGGGCCGATGAACCGATCTGACTGATATTTATACGCACCAACACTTGCTTTATTGTTTCTTAAATAGCGCCATTTAAAGAAATTTCGAATCATCCGTATCTTATTAGTAATTAAGTGCTTGCAAGTTAATAATAGTTTTTTAAATTAACTACAGTTTTTACTGCTTATATATAATGTCATTCTCAATTTTTATAGATCAGAGTCTAGATAAAATTTCAAAGCGAGGGAGACCACTTTCAGAAATCTTGCATTGCTATAGAGTTCTGCAATAATATTTTTTTCAAATAAGGATGACAATTAAAGTTACAACAAAGACAATTCGCCAACTTAAAGGAAAACGACCAATAGTTGCCCTCACGGCTTATGACTCAATAACAGCAAATCTTGCATCAGAAGCGGGAGTTGATCTCATATTAATAGGAGACTCGGTTGGAACAACCCTACTCGGCTTTGATTCAACAACTTCCGTTACCTTGGAGATGATCGTTCATCATACTGCAGCTGTTGCTAGGTCTAATCCCAAAAGCCTCATTGTTTCAGACGTACCATTCATAGAAGCCTCCTTTTCTACTGATAAGATACTACGTTCCTGCCAGAAAATCATGCAACGAGGCAATGCTAATGCGGTTAAAATCGAAGGTGGAAAAACTATCGCCCCAAAGATCGCCGAACTCGTTCTCGCAGGGATTCCAGTTTTAGGGCATATCGGCCTACTTCCACAACACTATCATGTTTTAGGCGGTTATAAATCATTTGGTAAAACTCCAAAAGAAGAAACCCAATTACTCGAAGATGCCAAAGCGCTTGAAGACGCTGGTTGTTTTTCCATCGTGTGCGAAATGGTTAAACCAGAGATCACCGCAAAAATCGCAAAAAGTATAGACATCCCCCTTATCGGAATCGGAAGTGGGAATGGTTGCGATGGGCAAATTTTAGTTTCCACGGATATTCTAGGTATGGATCCTAGTAGTAAACCCAAATTCGCGCATCAATACGCTAATGTCGGCGAAATAACTAAAGACGCCTTTAAGCAATATGTTGCAGCGGTGTTAGAGAACAAATCAACATCATGAATTTTTGTATATTAGGCGCTGGGGCATTTGGAACATCTATTGCAATCCACCTGAATAGCATTGGCCATATCGTCACACTCGTTCCAAGAAGAATGGAACACGCCTTAGACATTACTTCTGACAGAGAAAATAAAGTTTACCTCCCAGGAGTTAAACTGGATATAAACCTACAAATATCTGGCGAAATCAAACCTTCTATAATGGAAGCAGATGTCATCATCCTAGCCTGTCCTTCTTATGGACTTAAAGCGCTATGTGAACAAATCCAACCCCATCTTCGATCTTCGTGGGGTATTAAACTTTTTATCGTTTTAAGCAAAGGCTTAGAAGAGAATTCACTAAATCTTCCATGCCAGGTTGTTGAAAACTGCTTCCCCGATTATCCTGTGGCGATACTCTCTGGCCCCAGTTATGCCTTAGAAATAGCAACAGGAAAACCGGCCGCAATGGTGCTCGCTGAAAAAACAGGGAATCCAATTATCAACACAGTCCAAACTGCATTCAGTAACCAAGTGGTTCGAGTATATACTTCCAGCGATACAACAGGGGTTGGGTTAGGCAGCTGCCTCAAAAATGTATATGCAATCGCTTCAGGAATTTGTGACGGTTTAGAATTGGGCGATAATGCAAAATCTGCTCTGATCACAAGAAGTATCACAGAAATGGTGACTATTGGTAAAACACTCGGTGGCCAAGTTGAAACATTTTACGGACTAAGTGGCTTCGGTGATTTAATTGCAACCTGCAACGGAAAATGGAGTCGAAATAGAACTTTGGGCGAAAAAATCGCAAAGGGTCAAAGTGCGAGTGACATCATTGCTAATCAAAACACTTCAGTTGAAGGCTATAAGGCTACAAAATGCTTTCACCAACTCATGGAGAAAAACAAGCTCGATGCTCCCATTTTAAATGAAATTTACGAAGTACTCTACAACGGCAAAGAACCCAAAGCCGCACTTGAAAGTTTAATGATTAGGAATTTGAAAGAAGAATAATGAGCGAAGAACCCTATTATTACGTTGCAGATTCTGGCATTCACCAATCCGGTGTATTTGCTTCAATGGATATCCCAGAAGGCACATACATTATCGAATACCTAGGTGAAAAAATCTCTAAAGAAGAGTCTCAACGCAGAGGAATTGAGTGGGATTCTTATGCACAAGAAGAAGACATCGGACGGGTTTATATTTTCGAACTCAATGAAGAGTATGACATTGACGGTAATTCCGATGACAATGTGGCAAAACTCATCAATCATTCATGCGAGGAAAACTGTGAAGCAGTCGTCGACGGTGACTCTATCTGGATTACTGCAAAGCGGAACATCAGTGCCGCCGACGAACTCACATTTGATTACGGCTTTGATATGTCACATTTCATTGACCACCCTTGCCTCTGCGGGACAGATAACTGCCTAGGATATATCGTAAGACGAGATCAGCGTCAAAAAATCCGTAAACTGCTCTATAAAAAGCCAACCTCTGATTCCGCATATAAAGCCCTTATCAAGGAACAGGAAGAAAACGAATCAGAAGAAACCACTGAAGCGTAAACATTTTCAAACTGAATAAAACTTGAAAGTCCTCATTTTAACATCTAGCACAGGCGGTGGTCACGACATGCGGGCTCGTTCATTTAAGCAATGGGCAGAAAATGAACAGACCAAACATTTAGAAATTGAAGTTGATGTTTATCAAACCCTAGAAAACACACATTTCATTTATAACTTCGGCGTTATTCTCTACAACGTAATACAAAAGGTATGCCCTTCCTTTCATCATGTTTATTTCAATTTTTTAGAAATCTTTGGACAATTCAAGTATCCAGGTACGATACTCGGACAAAATTCTTTTCGAAATAAAATACACGATTCCAACCCCGATATTATCGTCAGCACTCATGCTCACTTAAATCACGGGTTCTTTGCTTTAGCGAAAAAATTCTCTAAAAACAAAAATCTAAAATGCATAACCTACTGCGGCGAATTATACGGTGGTTATGGTTTCAGTAAACATTGGGTTAACCCGGACGCAGATCTATTTATCGGCGCTGTTCAAGAAACATGTGACACCGCATTTAAACTAGGGATGGCTCCAGAGAAAACACTCAATGGCGGATTTCTCCTAAATCCTAATTTTTACGAAACACATTTCACAGAGGAAGAGCGGGCTAAATATATAAAAGAAGAACTGGGACTTGATCCCGATCAATTCATATTAATTCTAGGAACAGGCGCCAATGGTGCAAACAATCACATGGAACTGATAAATGAGCTTATTTCAAAAAATGTTAAAACTCAAGTTATTGCCCTTTGTTCAAGAAACGAAGAACTATTCGATCAATTAACCGCCTTTTCCAACAAGAACACATGCCTCACAATAAAACCGCTCGGTTACTCAAATGAAATGGGGAGACTCCTCCAATGTGCCTCTGCTGTAGTTGCTCGATCTGGAACAGGCTTAACCAGTGAAGCTATACTTTCCGCCTGCCCTATCATCTTCAATGGTCTTGGAGGCGTCATGCCTCAAGAAAACATTACCTTAAAGTACTGCCGTAGGCATAATATAGGAATAGCACTTAAAAGACCTTCTAGTATATCTCGCATTGTAAAAGCACTCATTGAAAATCCCGAAAAACTCAAAGAACGAAAAATGAGAAAAGCGCGCAGAAGGCCTAAGTTAACACCCTTTAATATTTTAACTATTATAAAAGAACTCTCCGAAGGAAACAATACGCCAAAGCCTTCAATCAGTATTAATGGATAACAACCTTCGAGAATCCATAACCTCCCGCTTATATTTAGGCGCCGTTATGTCATCGATGGTTGATATGGTTAAATATTCACCCGAAGGACCAAAAATCATTGGCAACAGAAAGTTCACTGTTTGCGTACGATCAGCCTCTGGAATTGAAGTGAACTTATTTTTCAGTAAAGGCCGCTGCCGTATTTTAGAAGGAAGAGATTTAAAACTGAACATTATTCTCACATTCAAATGCGATCGAGATGTAAACCGGTTTTTTGCCGGAGAAACAGTGCTGCCGAAACTCACAAAAGGAATATTCAGTCCATTTGAACTCATCTGTTTCATTCGACTTATGCTGTTAATAAAGCGTTACCTTGAACCTAATCTTGATGCAAAACATGCACTTCACTTAAGAAGCGTCCACCTTAGACTACTTTTAAGAGTCGCCTTCGCCGGCATGCAGCAATTAGCCATGCACGAACCGCGATCAAAAAACATTTTCCAAGGATTCCCTAAGGGCATTGCTTATTTCGACATAAAAGAAGAAGGTTTCGGCTCATGGGCAAAAGTTGACGGAGAATCGCTGACCATCGGTAGAGGAAAACCACCTTCACCTGCCGACGTAATTGTCACTTTCAAGAATTCAAAAATAGCCATTGGCGCTTTAAAATCAGAAATTGATCCACTCGCCGCCGTTGGAACAGGAGACATTACCGTTAAAGGACTAATCCCTCTCGCTGATGGGATTGGTCAAATCCTAGATAGGATTTCTTTATTTTTGAAGTTCTAAAACAATTGCTCAGGCTTTATTTTAATAATTTCAGTAAAACTCGCGTTTAGCTCATCTTTCAAAAAAGCCTTAGTTTCTTCAGGGATTTTTTTCAACGCTTCGTCCATTGATTGCTTAGCCTTCTTAACAGCTATGTTATCAATTTTATTCTCAGACTCTTCCTTGACAGGAATCTCTTGAACAACTTCGATTTCCTTTTCCTCAACAACAGGTTCTTCAACCTTTAGGGGAGAAACCTCGACTTCTTCCAACTTAGGAGAAACGACTACCTGCTCAACCGAAGAAACAGGCACATCTGTACCTTCAACCTCTGCAACACTAACAGATTCAACTAGTTTTTTTTTTGATCCACCTCTTCGGGGATAAGGTCAGCGGTAACAACCAATTCTTTTATTAAAGAATCAATCGCTCGGGATCGACTCTCCTCAATTGCCCGGAATAACGTAATTTCAAAATTCACTTTATCCGACAGTCCTTTCATTACTGCGACTTCACCGGCTTGCAAAGTTGAAAATATCCTCATGTGAGATTCAGTCGTCAAAGAATGTCCCGTTTTTGAACCTTTCCCACCATTACGAATACTATCTAGCATCGCTTCACGAATAAATGACTGTAAATCGACTAATACACGGTAAAGATCTCTTCCATCCGCTACAAATGAATCAACCAGCTCCATGAGTTTTCCATAATCAGCAGAAGCAATTGCACCGCCTAATTGCTGGATCTTCTCTTCAGAAACAAGACCATAAACATCTAGCACATCGGATTCATCAATCGAATCACCACAGAAAGAAATCAATTGATCTAATATTGACTGTGCGTCACGCATGCCTCCATTTGCTAATCTAGCAATATACTGCAACGCTTCCTTGCTTACCTTAATTCCTTCTGCATCAGAAATAATAGATAATTTATCTGTAATCACATCTACCGGAATCGGTCGGAATTCAAAACGCTGACAACGAGATACAATCGTTGGTAAGACCTTTTGCGCCTCAGTCGTTGCAAATATAAACTTTACATGTGGCGGAGGTTCTTCAAGCGTCTTCAGCAAAGCGTTAAACGCTTGATTCGTAAGCATATGAACCTCATCAATAATATAAATCTTAAACCGGCATTGTGCTGGCGCATACTGACAGTCATCTCTCAAGTCTCGGATTTGATCGACCGAATTATTAGAAGCACCATCAATCTCAATGACATCCATACAACTTCCTGCCATAATATCTTTGCAGATACTAGCCTCATTATCAGGTGTCAACGAAGGCCCTTCTTCACAATTCAAGCACTTAGCAAACAGTCTAGCCGATGTCGTCTTCCCTGTTCCTCTTGGCCCTACAAACAAGTAGGCATGAGCGATTCGGTTTTTCGAAATAGCATTCCGTAATGTCCGGACAATATGATCTTGACCCACCAGTTCATCGAACTGCTTAGGCCTCCATCTTCTTGCTATAACTTGATATCCCGTAGACATTTATGTTTGTAAATTAAAAAGTGGGTCAGGCACCCTACGGCACATGAAAGACATAGCTACCGTTGCTCCCTTCCGGGCCTGGCGGAGTTCGCTTGCTTGTCATTGCATAGGACCCAACCCAACGAAACACTAGCTCAATCATCTATTCCCATGCAAGGATAATAATCCTTATTCCCGATTATAATAGATCCTAAAAATAATTCCTTGAGGTTCCCTATACTATTAGTTACATTCCCACGCTTTTCTTCAAAGACAATAGAGGACATCAACATGCAAGACACAAAAAGTTTATTTCAAAAAGTTTGGGATACCCACGCTGTAAAAACGTTACAAAACGGGCAAACTCAATTATTAATCGGGACTCACTTGATTCACGAAGTCACTAGCCCGCAAGCATTCGGCATGATCCGAGACCTGGGAGAAAGCGTTCCTTTTCCACACAGAACATTTGCCACAGTGGACCATATCGTTCCAACGGATGAAGTTGCAGAGCCATACAGCGATGAGCTTGCCGATGCTATGATTAAAGAAATTCGCAAGAACTGTGAAGATTTCGACATTACCTTTTTTGACACAAGTTCTGGAAAACAAGGGGTGGTTCATATAGTTGGCCCTGAGCAAGGCATCACTCAGCCAGGAACAACGATCGCCTGCGGTGACTCTCACACAGCAACACATGGTGCTTTTGGCGCTATTGCGTTTGGTATTGGGACTAGCCAAGTTCGCGATGTTTTAGCCACACAAACATTAGCCCTTTCCCCCTTAAAAGTTCGCCGCATTAACGTTAACGGAAAACTCAAACCAGGCGTTTATGCAAAAGATGTCATTTTGCACATCATACGCTTACTCGGCGTTAATGGCGGAACAGGATTTGCCTATGAATACGGTGGAAATGTAATCGATGGTTTTTCTATGGAAGAACGCATGACTGTATGCAATATGTCTATCGAAGGCGGAGCACGTGTTGGCTATATCAATCCTGACCAAAAGACCTTTGATTACCTAAACGGAAAACCCTACTCACCAAAAGGTGCTGAATGGGACACTGCTGTTGAAGAATGGAAACAATTCACATCAGACGCAGACTGCAAATACGACGACATTGTAAATATTGAAGCAGATACTATTGCGCCAACGGTTACATGGGGTATCAATCCTGCTCAAGCAATTTTCATTAATGAAAATGTCCCAACAGCCGCTGAAGCATCCGAAGAGGAACGAGAAACAACGATTGAAGCACTAGAGTACATGAAACTTTCTGGTGGTGAAGCCATTGAAGGAATGCCCATTAATGTTGCATTTATCGGCTCTTGCACAAATGGCCGTCTATCCGACTTTGAAGAAGTCGCGAAATACGTAAAAGGCAAAAAAGTAAATTCAGAAATTAAAGCCATTATTGTTCCCGGTTCACAAGTTGTTGCACAAATAGCTGAAGCAAAGGGATTAGATAAAATCTTTACAGATGCGGGGTTCGAATGGAGAAACGCTGGTTGCTCCATGTGCCTAGCAATGAATCCGGATAAACTCATCGGCGACCAAGTTTGTGCAAGTTCAAGCAATCGAAACTTCAAAGGAAGACAAGGAAGTCCAACTGGGAGAACGCTTCTCATGAGCCCATTAATGGTTGCCGCGGCAGCGATTGAAGGGAAAGTTTCAGATGCGAGAAAAGTCTTCGACCTATAGTGGCACTAAACATTACTTTTAATTCAAAATTTATTACCAATGGCTTTAGAAAAAATTAAAACAATCACAGGCAAAGGTGTTGTCGTTGCAGGAAATGACATTGATACAGACAGAATCATCCCTGCCCGGTTCATGAAATGTGTAACATTCGATGGGCTTGGAGAATTCCTATTTCATGATGTCCGCAAGGATGAGAATGGAAAAACAACAAATCACAATTTAGACAAAGCAGAACATTCATCTGCTAGTATAATTATCAGCGGTAACAATTTCGGTTGTGGCAGTTCACGCGAACATGCCCCTCAGGCAATATACAAAGCGGGGTTTAGGGCGATTATAGCAGAAGGTTATGCTGAAATCTTCTTTGGCAATTCAACAAACTTAGGAATTCCATGTGTAAGTGCCTCTAAAAAAGCGATTCAGAAGTTAAAAGATGCCATTGAGAAAGATCCTTCGATTGAACTCTCTATTGAACTAGAAACTTTGAAAATCAATTTTGGTTCTGATTCAATTGACTGTGAACTACGCACTGGTGCAAGAGATTCACTAATTGCGGGGAGATGGGATACCATTGCCGATTTACTAGAAAGTAAAAAAGCTGTTGCAGAGAAGATATCCACACTCCGTTACATGAACGCGAACTAAGGCTTTTAAATACATGTGGAATTTAGCACAAGACGCTGGGGTTTTCATCTACCCCCTAGGAATCTGTTCAATCGTTGGCATACTTGTCATATTTGAACGCCTATTTGCCCTTCGACATGCCTCCGTGCTTCCATATGAAATAAAAAAAGCCGAAACAATCCAAGAGCTTGAAAAGTTAAAACCAAATGATAGTTCCATCGCGGGCAAAATTTGCTTGTTTTCTCAGAGCCCAAAAGGGACAGCCGAAGATCTAAAGGCGTTTGCAAGAATTCAAGCCGACAAAATGGAACGCGGTTTGTTTATTTTAGAAATCATCATTTCGGTTGCACCACTAATTGGCCTCATGGGAACAGTCCTAGGACTCGTCCAAGTTTTCTCACAATTCTCAGTCGAAAGTGGTCTCGAAAACCCAGAAGCATTCATCAAGGGTGTCGCGCTAGCTCTAACAACAACGGTGTTAGGCTTAAGCATAGCGATTCCAGCGCTAGTGGGGAATTATTATTTAAATCGGAAAATAGACCACTATCTCGTCCATCTCAACGGTTTAGTGGAACGATTACTTCCCTCATCTCAAGCCAAATAATCGAGTATGATTATTACTCGCCGTCATAGAAAAAAAGCGGATATAAACATCATTCCGCTTGTCGACGTACTCATGGTTTTGATTTTCTTTTTCCTCATGACAATGCAGTTCAAGAACTTGAACACCCTGAATATAACTGTTCCACAAATTGACACGGCGGGCACAAATAAGCTTTCAAAACAACTCGTTATTGCGATTGATGAAGAAGGCGAGTTCTATTTAAACACCCAGAGACTCTCTAAAGAAGAGTTAAGTAAAACACTTCAAGTTGCCGGTGAAGTAAATCCCGACATACCGATCTTACTCGTAGCAGATGAAAACACTCCACTACATAAAGTCACATTAATCATCGACCTTTGCCGAAAAAGCCACTTATCAAAATTTAAAATCCAATCTCGATAAGTTTTAAAACGCCCCCTTATAAGATGGGCACCCCTAGCAATACGAGTCCAAAAATTGGAACCATAATGATTATATTCGCTAGAAATGAAATTGCGAATCCTCTCACTACTCCAAGCTTATTGAATTGTATATCCTCATACCAATTCCCTCGAATAAGAGTTTGAACAACAATATTTATAGCAAAATAAACAGCCAAAAAAACAATCACTCCTATTTCCATATCTTGTGATACAGGCAAAAACAAACGTTTTAGCAAATAATACATTACCCCTATTACGAGTTCTTGTTTAAAATTATTTGGTTCATACAACTGAAACTCAAACATCGACTCCATCGCCCAGCTCATAAGCCCTGAAAACACTTTTGCATAGATTAACGCAAAAAGTGTAACACCCAATAAAACTATACCATTTTCCATACCCTGACCAATTAAAGAAGCTCTAAACTACGGCTAATTAAGCTAAAATGTCAACTAAACGATAACTAAGCCAAAAAGGAACAACAATAATCAACAATCCCTTTAGATGATATATCAAATGAAGAATCTGCCGGCACATCAAACGATCCACCCTCAGAAACATCCTGCCACTGATCAGATCCTGCAAGTTTATACTTAACATTCCCTGCGTTAATCTCCATTAACTCAGCCGCTTTTGTCGAAAAGTTATATTCACCTGGCAACATAATTCCTAAGGTTTTTGTAGAGCCATCAGCAAACTCGATCGTCCTGCTGCTAACATTCCCATCAAAATAAGTGTTTCCTTTTACAAAAACAGTCACATTTTCAAATTTATCCATGCAACATCCTAATTTTTATAACTTAACAGTTTCAAACATTAAATTTCAGTACAACCAGCCTTTTTAGAATAACCTTGAGACGCCTAATCTATTTACATAAAAAACCTAAACTCATGAACTTGGGCTATATTTGAGATAATCACACTGCAATCGGAAGCTGCAACATACTCAAAAAGCAATATCCACAAGACAACAACAAAGCCCTTAACTCTTTCGAAATAAAGATTTTACAATTGGGTACAGGAAACAGATTTGAACTGATGATCCCACACGCGGAATTATGAGCTTGAGCGTTTCAGTCCTGTTAATTTGTTGATGGTTCATTAATATAAAAAAAACCCGTAACTCTTTCGAATTACGGGCCTTACAATTGGGTGCAGGGACCAGATTTGAACTGATGACCTTCAGGTTATGAGCCTGACGAGCTACCGGGCTGCTCCACCCTGCAACAAAGTTTTTAGTGGAGAGGGGTGGATCATTTACAATCTCCTAATCATTTCAAGCTTTTTCTAAAAAAAGATATAAAGGCTAATTAACCCATCAGTTCAGCTGCTCTTTTCAAATGCTCGACACTTTCTTCCAACCCACCCGATCTTGCGAATTGCTTCCATCCTGTTTCATATCTGGGAATCAATGCCAACAATTTATTCTTCAATTTATCCATCGGTTTCCCTTCTAACATTAAAAGTCCTTTTTTAATTCCAATCCGATTCAAATCAACACCTAGTTGAATATCAAAAACAAAGGCATTAACGGTATCATCACATTTAGGAATTTCTGCTAGTAGAGCGGTTACCGATTCAAGGTGGATTAAAGACTGGTGCAACGTATTCGCATCAATACCATCTAAAACGACAATATCTTTTGAGCGATCCGGCCAATCACAGAACAGTAATTTATGAGGCAAGCTAGCGTTTAAAAAATTCGGTTTAAAAAAATCATCAGTGCGGCATAACATAATCAAAGCTTTCGCCAGTAACGGTTCATTCTCTTTAAAGAAAAACCGATGGAAATAATCCTCCAGATCTACCTCTCTATTTGACTCTTCACTCCAACTACTTGCTGCGCCCTTCACTAATCCAGGAAACAAACCGAGCCAAGGATAGTGGTTTCCACCATCACCCCAACTTGTAACTAAAATGCCAGATGCTCCAAAACGCTTACCACTAGCCGTTGCAGTATTCAAATTTTTACAGGCATCCGTGAGGCGACAAGAAAAACTATTCCATGATGAATTGCCTGGAGCTAAATAAAAATCAGGATGCGTCTTCGAAACAAGTAGACATTTCTCATCGAACGGAAAATCAGGTTCATATCCCCAAATTATAGGCGTTATTGATTCGGGAACATCTTTTATGACTCCAGGTGATTCTAGAAAAATATCAGCCCAACACTGCATGTGCTTACCTTGAGAAATCACTCTCGCGTGAATAGCCTTCATGAACTCCAAATAAACAACTGATTTCCCTTTTTCGCCCACAATCGATTCACTACGTCCTCGCCCAAGCTCCCAGGGTTCATCTCCTCCAATATTAAAATTACCGCTTGAAAAATGAGGTAAATATTCACCATATAATTCAACGAGGAAATCCAAGGAATCAGTCGAAGGAAAAAGTGTGGATCCAGATTCATGTTGCTTGTTTGATATCGGATGAACAAAGCCATCGGGACACTCTGCCAGATGCTTATATTTATCTAACTTCAACCAACGCTCCATATGTCCAAAGGAATTCAAATTAGGAATAAGTTCGATAAAATTTTCTCTGCAAAGCGTATCCAAATCTTGAATCTCTTCTCCCGTCAATGCCGATGAATCACCCCAAACCTCAACGTGATTAGAAAAAGCAAACGTATGCTCTATATAAAGTTGCAACTGATTCATTTTAAGACTCGCCATAAGCTTAATTAAATCAATGAGCACATCCATCTTTGGAACCTTGCATCGGCTAACATCAAGCATAAAACCACGGTGCATAAAATCAGGCTCATCTATAATCTCAACGTACGGAAGTTCACGACCAAGACCCTGTTCATACAATTGTTTCAATGTTTGCAGTCCATAAAAACAACCTGTTCTTGTGGAACTCTTCAAACAAATCCCGCGGCTATTCACCCTGAGACTATAGCCTTCTTTAGGAAAAGATTCATCTTTCTCTATAGCAAATCCGATCTCAGTCTCCTGCCCAAAGATCAACTTCGTAAAAACACGCTGAACCAAGCCCTCGAAATCAAAAGATTCCTTTAATGAAAGTGCCGCAGGCAGTAATAACGCAGTCGATTGAAAACGAACAGATTGGGGTTGAGGAACTAACAAATAATCCATTCTATTTAAACAGTTATTTCCCAATAATTTTTTCCAATAACTTCAATTTCTTACCAGCGTCACTATCTCCATTGGCTTTTGCCTTATTCAGCCACATAACGGCCTTCTCATAGTCTTTTTTAACGCCTTTACCCATGAAATATATCATGCCTGTATAACGTTGAGCTGCTGCATCATTCAGTTTTGCTGCTTTGATATACCATTCTGCAGCCTTTTCGTGATCCCGCTCTACAACTGAATAGTTTGTCGCCAAACTCACCATTGCTTCGATATCATTTTTCGCTGCTTTGGTTTTCAAACTGGTTGAAAAATCAACAAACAAATCGTCTTTCGTTCCGGCTACTTCCGTTTTCACTTTAACCACAGGTTTTGCTTCTGCTTTCGGTTTTCTTGCAAACAATCCCCATTTCCGTTTTGATTCATTTTTCACCTTCGCGACTTCAACCGGTTTCACATCCTCAACAACTTCCTTCCTCTTTAAAACAACTGGCTTAACATCAACCTTTGAAACAACGACCGGTTTAGCTTTTTCCTTAACAACGCTTGGTTTATCTCCAATAACGTCTGGCTTAGAAACAACTGGCTTATCAGCAGCAACTATCGTCTTTTTCTTAGCAAACCCCTGCGTCCTCTCATCTTGCTTTCTTTTCTTTAGCAAATGATACAGCATTTGTTCTGCTTCCGAGAATCCTTGAGCACTAGAGGCTTCTAATAATGTGATCGCCTTATCAATATCTTTCTCAACTACCTTTCCTTGCGAATACTTTAAACCCAAGTAAAACTGTGCTTGAGAATAACCTTTATCAGCAGCACTTTGCATTAACTCAATCGATCTGTCCCCACCTTCCTTCACTTTGATTCCCTTACCATAAGCAATCCCTAAAGTAAAACTTCCTATAGGCGACCCCCCTTCGTGAGATTCCCTTAAAAGCTTAATTCCCTTATCAAGGTTAGCCTTAATACCAATGCCAAATAGATTCATTGCTCCTAACAACGCTTTCGATGTCAAATGACCCTTCTCAACCGCTTTTTCATAATACACATTCGCTCCCTTATAATCCTTTGGGGCGAGACTTGATAAGATTTCCGCCATGCAATAATTAGCAAGCGGGTCTCCAGTAGCAGCTAACTCTTGAAGCTTATATTCCCGGGCTTGCCTGAAAAATTGAGCCGCAAGATTAGGATAACCTTTTTGCATTTGCAAAATCCCTTGATTGCAAAGTCCTAAAGGGTCCTTCTGCTTAGAAGCTTTTTCCGCCCACTTCAATGCTTGATCTGAAGAAATAGAGGATACTTTTTCCCCTGTTCGATAAAAAATACTTAAAACCCCTCGATAATAAGCATCGCCCGCTTCCGCTTTCGCCTTAATCGACTCAATGGATTCATTCAGGATATTCTCATTAGCATCCAAAAACTGGAATAAGCTAAAAATTAGCGCCAAAATTAAAAATAAACGTTTAAAAATCATAATTTCAGATTAAATGACTATCGGAAGTTAACTCAAGGCAATAACCATTGGATTCGAATCAAAACTTTCGACATAAAGATTTGCTATTCAAAGCAAAACTAGATTAAGTTACGGGCCAAATACAAATTCCAAACAAAAGCCTCATTATGAAAATCACATATTGAAAATCACATATTTAAGCCATTCCTGTTTTCTCATAGAAACAGCTGGCAAAAAAATTCTGATAGATCCCTTCCTTACAGGAAACCCTAAAGCCGAAATAAAGGCAGGTGAAATCGAATGCGACTACATCATCATCACGCATGCACACGATGATCACATTGGCGACGCGATTCCTATTTCAAAAAGAACAGGAGCGACCATCATTGCCAACTTTGAAATCGCCACTTACTGCGGGAATCTCGGTGCAAATGTTCACCCCATGCATATCGGGGGCGCATTTAAATTCCCCTTTGGAAAAGTAAAACTAACCATCGCACATCACGGTTCAACCATCACAACCGAAAACGGCCCACTAACGCTTGGACAGCCAACAGGTATTCTCATCACTGCCGAAAACAAAACAATCTATCATGCGGGAGACACGGGTTTATTTTATGACATGAAATTAATCGGTGAAATGCATAAACCCCATGTAGCAATTCTTCCAATTGGGGACAATTTCACCATGGGTATTGATGATGCAGTAAAGGCACTCGAATTCATAAAACCTAGCATTGTTATTCCGATGCACTACGACACATTTGAGATCATTGAGGTCGATGTTAATGAATTCAAAACAAAAGCTGAAACCACTGGTTGTAAAGCTGAAATACTAGCTATTGGCAAAAGCCTCACTCTTTAATCATGCCCAATCTCGACAACGGGATCATTCCTATCTTCAGTCAGCAATCAACCGAAACGATTGCATCACTGGGGGAAATAAAAGTCATCGATCTCATCAAAGAAAAGCTAGGAGCGATATCTCCTCAAAGCCCTGAAGGGATTGGCGATGATTGTGCAGTGATAAATATTGAAGGCAAAAAAAACATACTCCTAACAACAGACGGAGTGACTTTCGGCAAACATTTTGACGAAAAAATTACACCGAGGCAAGTTGCCGGAAAACTCCTTAAACGCAACCTTAGCGATATTGCAGCAATGGGAGGAGAAGCAGGTTCAGCCCTACTAGTCATTCAATCGGGGAAGAATCTTTCCATCCAATGGCTAGAACATTTCATCGAAGGACTTAGTGAATCCTGCTCGCAATATTCAGTCAATATATCCGGTGGAGATCTCAGCGAAGGACCCCAAGGATTTTTCTCGGCATATCTAATGCAGACCGGCTTTGCGAACAATACCCTTCAACGATCGAATGCACAACCCAATGACAACATCTTCGTGACCGGCTTGCTTGGCGGCAGTTTAAACCAGAAACACTACTCTTTTGAACCAAGATTAAAAGAGGGCAAATGGCTAGTCTCGCAAAAAACAATATCTTCGATGACTGACATTACTGACGGACTAGCAAAAGATATCTTCAACATCCTACCCCACAGTACAAATGCACACATAGATACAACGAATATTCCTATCAGTCCCGATGCGATCAATTGCGCTAAAGCATCCAAGAAAACACCCCTAGAACATGCTTTCTGCGACGGTGAAGATTACGAACTTTTATTCACACTTTCCTCAACAGAATTCCCTAGTAAATTTAAAAAAATGTGGCTCAACGAATTCGGCTATGCCGTTCATCAGATTGGAACCATTCATACAAGCGACAATGGTGATCGCCAGATTATTGACTCCCAAACACTGCAACCTTTAAATATAAAGCAGGGCTATGAACATTTTAGATAATCTGTCAAAAGGGATCACCCTTCCAAACCTAGCCGCAACAAAAGCCTTGGCGATTGAACTAGCCAAGGAACTTCCGGTTAACCACACCATCGCACTCACAGGAAATCTTGGGGCAGGCAAAACCACCTTTGTCCAATTTCTAGTGAAAGCACTTGGAATTAATCAGCCCGTCACAAGCCCTACATTTAATATTTTAAACTTATATGAAGGCGAGCGCATGATTGCCCACATCGATGCCTATCGCCTTAAATCTTCGGAAGACATGGATGGATTAATGCTAGACGATATTTTAAATTCACCTTATTGCATTATTGTAGAATGGGCAAATCTCGTTAAAGAATGGTTTCCAGCAGACACGCTACATTTAAATTTATCCATCGATACGAACGAGGTGAGGTTAATTAAAAAAATTTAAAAATGCAAAAAACAGGACTTTTAGAAGGTGATTCCCTTGATCAAATGAAATCGATCAACGATAAGTCATACCAACTCATTATTGCCGATCCGCCTTACTTCCAAGTCCTAGTTGATGAATCATGGGACAATCAATGGAAAGACGAAAATGAATACTTAGAATGGTCAATGCAATGGATCAGCGAATGTGGACGACTTTTAAAAGATGATGGGCTTTTTTATATTTTCGGCCAACTAGGCAAACGAGAACACGCCTGGTTGCACTTGATGTCACAAGCAACTCGAGAGTTACAATTCCATGATCTTATCATTTGGGATCGAATTGTTGGTTACAACGAACGCTACGACAGTTTCACTCCTTCCTACGAAATGATTCTCGTCCTAAGAAAATCCAACCAAGATAAACCTTACTTCAATAAAGATGCAGTCCGGCTTACTTATGACGAAAAAACGATCGAAACATATCTTAAAGACAAACGCTACAAAGACAAAGACGCTAGACGAGAACATTTAAATAAAGGGAAATACTCAACTAATATTATTAGAACACCCAGCCTCAAAGGTTCCTCTAAAGAAAAAGTCGGACACCCTTCTCAAAAAACAATCAAACTAATCCAAGACCTAATTCTCTCCTCAAGTAAAGAAGGCGATCACGTATTTGACCCTTTTCTCGGCTCCGGCACAACCGCCTACGTCGCGCAGCAACATAATCGGGAATGGACAGGTATTGAAAGAAACAAAGATTATATTGAAATTATCAAGAAACGGGTAAATGGAACTCAACTCGACTTATTCAATATTTAATATACCAAATCGAAGGATCAACATTCGTCCCCTTCATAACTAATTGATGATAGTCCTTCCCTTCTTTTTCCAACAAGGCATCAAGACAGTCTAAAATTGTCTCAAATTCATTTTCTTTTGGACGAAAGGAATAATAAGTTGTCCCCGGCAAACACAACCCAACCTTATCTTGTAAACTCAATACGTATTGCTCATCCCAATCAGACACCTTCAAGCCTATACGGAGCTGAACATCTCCTTTATGCTTCACTACATAAACACCGATGCCCTTTTTATTTATCTTAAAATAAATAGCACTCCGATCCATAATGGATTTAAAATCACCTGTTCGCTTTAACTGAACAAGCATCTGTTCAAATTCATCCCTATCTAAAAGCCTATAGACTTTAAACATCTCTATAACACGCCGGAACATCTAGCTTCCGATACGTTTAATTGAAAGAGCGATGTTGGCCATATTCAATATAAGAAATAATAAACAAAAACAAATGCCCACCAATAACGTTTCAACTGAGACTCCCTTTGACAAGTCTAAGCCATAAGAATGAAATTCATACCCTAACATCACTTTAGCAAAATACAAAGATGGAAAAGAAACAAACATGATCAAAAAAACACAACCAACCAAAGCGACAATATACACTTTCATAATTTGCCAAAACATGAACCCGCGTTCAATCAACCTTTCAATTTTTTCGTAAGACCGATTGATCAACAACTGAAAATTCAACAAGAATATCATTAATGCCATAAACAAAATAACGCCTCCGATAATACCCGATAATCCTGACAACGCTCGAGACAATGATTGAAATTTACTACCTTTCATTTTTTCTTCATTCGCCTGATAATTTTTATCATTCAAAAACTCAATAAATTCCGGCGCTGGCGGATTACTTGTCAGAACCATTAAACGGGCAAAATGCGCTTCATCCTGTTTCACTCCATAATTCTCATTTGCCCAACTCATAAAATCGCCCGGAACAAGTATCGAATTAATACGATCACTAAAACCTACAATTTTACCTAAATAATGAACATCTCCCTTATCTCCACTCAATTTAAGCCGAAAAGGAATTTGCGATAATAAAGAAGGCGCCATCTGTGGAAGCCCACGACTTGGAGCAAAACCAAAATTATACAAATGAATAAAATCCGCAGGTATAATCAACGGTAAGAAAGGTTTTTTTTCATCCCAATACCATTCCACGCTTTGAATATCAAGGAATTCATCTGCAATAGATTCAAAAAATATTTCTGTTCGATAATTAGGAAACATCTTTCCGCCGACCTCTGCATGAGCACGAAATCGACTTGCTTCAAAAACACCTACCCCTTGAACGGAATCCAATGATCGAACTTCTTCAATTTCTTGTTGATTAAAAGCATTCGTCTTCATCTTAAAAGAATCTAACGCAAAAACCTTCTTATTGATCGTTAGATAATTTTGACTAAAAAAATCATCGGATTCAAAGACCATCTGCTTCAAATCTTTGTTTAACTGAAAAGACATCATTACAATCAACAAGCCAACACAAGAGCTTAGCAACGCAATGCCCCACATCCAATTAAACGACTTTCTTAACAATAAATAATACAGCATAACACGCTCCTCGATTGAGCAATCGAAAAACCTACATACTGTCAATACTGCCGATACTGTCAAAAAAATACGATTGCTGATTTTTCAAAAAAACCTTGTTCTCATTGTATGCAAAATTGGTTGCCAATTAATCATCCAAATAAAGACCTCCCCAGCATTAATATCTGTGTCCATGATAACAATGTGAAAGAACCAGATCAGGTAATTATTGCACTCCACGGATTCACAGGAAGTGGATTAGATTTCGACCCAATAGTTGACCTACTTCCCAAGAAAACCTTATTTATTGCCCCTGATTTAATCGGGCACGGGGAATCGGATTGCCCTCGAAATTCCGGTTATTATTCTGAACCCTTTATTTTTGAATTAATTAGCGGTATACAAAAACGCTACCGCCTCCCCCATTTTCATCTTTTGGGCTATTCGCTCGGAGGACGACTAGCTCTTAGGTATAGTTTACATTCAAATAAGTGCCTAGACTCTCTAATCCTGATTAGCTCTACTCCAGGGATTAAAGTTAAACAAGACCGTTTGGAGCGGAAATATGCCGACAAGCATCTTGCTCAGAACATCACCGAAAGAGGTATTTCTTGGTTTTGCAAAGAATGGGAAAAAATTCCCATTTTAAGATCTCAGAAAAACATTCCTCCCGAAATAATGAATCCCCTAAGAGAGAGGAAGCTTAAAAACAACATCACAGGCCTCTCCAATACGCTAGAACACCTCAGCAATGGCAATTTGATGCCAGTATGGGATAACCTATCAACAATCACGACTCCAACATATCTGTTCACTGGAGCCGATGATTTAAAATTCACCGAGATTGCAAAACAAATGAAAACGCTCATTCCCCTTTCCACCCACAGCATTATTCCTAATACAGGGCACCTACCCCACCTAGAATCGCTCAAGGCTTTCTCTCAGAGCCTAAATTCAATAATTCTGCCAAAGTGATATTTTAAGGTTGAAAACTCTCAAATTAAATCATTATATCCCCACCTTCAATTATGCGACTGATTCTATTTTCGCATTTCGGGGCGTAGCGCAGTCTGGTTAGCGCGCCTGCTTTGGGAGCAGGATGTCGGGGGTTCGAATCCCTCCGCCCCGACCATTTGATTTCAATCTACATATAAAACCCCTCAAGATTAAATGCGAAACACGATTCTCATTTTCATACTTTTCAGTTTTACAGCCTGTTACAAATTTGGTCCAAACCCCGAAGCACGCTCAAAACTTAATGCATTTACGAATAAACTTGAAGATTATACTGATCATTTCGTCAGCTATCGTCGTCAAATGTTCCAAATACGATACGATGACATCGTCAAACGCGTTTATTATTTAGACTGGCACTTTAACGAATTCAAAGCGATAGCAGTAGCTATAGATGACCCTGCTATTGCCGAAAAACTGGAACACCTCTCTGCTGGCATTGCTTTTTTAAATTATTGGACCTTATACACAGACCCCTACTACGAAGGCGATTATGTTTTCTTTAAAAACAAAAAACCTCACCTGAAACCCGCATTTCAAGAGGCATTTGATAAAATTCTCAAAAACTACTTAACTGTCATGTCCAATAACACATCGAAGATGCTCGGATTTAAAACGATAGATTTCGAATTTTTCATCCTTGATCCTAATTCAAACAGTGGAAAGACGTTACTCGACATCAACAAAGTGGCTTATCAACTACTGGCTAAAGATGCCGAAGAAATGGATGATTTACTAAAAAACCACTAGATTTCCGTCTTGACTGATAATGCTCCAATTATAATATCCGCTTCTTCTCATCAAGATTTTCAATGGTAAGCCAGAGTAGCTCAGCGGTAGAGCAGTGGACTCATAAGCCAAAATAAGCTTTTTGCTCAAATCCCCCAAAGTCAACCCACCTTGACAAACAACAAGTTAAGTCATTATCAGGTTTTCTCAAATGTACTCAAATTGACTCATTTTTAGGGGGTGTAAATGGCGGAGCAAAAGTGCAGCAGAGAAAATAGCGGACGAAAAGTGCAACACCCTCCAAACTAGGAGGAATGTACATGGATCAAGAAAAATGGACGCGAATAAGAACAAAAGTAATACTTGATGGTCAGAGCAAGC
>CAWUTK010000004.1:0-2965 GCA_963924785.1 uncultured Opitutales bacterium | reverse complement strand
TTTAGCCATTTCAAATCTTCAATGGTATTTTTTGTTCCAGGAAGAACAATGGCAACTGCGTCATCAAGATCATTTGGATCATCGATCCAACGGACACTAATGCCGTCATCCAATGTCCACGGCTGGCAATCCTGTGAATTTGAAACTCTGGGCAATCGTATCCATGCAATATAGGGAGTGTTTTCTTTTGAATGACTTCGCATCTGAGTAAATCCGTCTTCACTCTCTGGTTGTAAATCAACGGCCATTGGCAATGTGCCAAGTAGAGGGCAGGGAATATGTTCTGCGAAACAGGAAGCTGCTTCGTTGAATAAACTTAAATCACCGCGAAACTTATTAACTAATATACCGAGTCCACGTTCTTTTTGATTCTCGGGCAAGAGTTGATAGGTTCCAATTGCTTGGGCGAAAACTCCCCCTTTCTCAATGTCGCAAACAAGTAACCACTTTCCATCTAAGTGTTCAATTGGCTTTAAGTTTACAATATCTTTAGCCATCAAGTTCAGTTCAACTGGACTCCCTGCACCTTCTAAAATAAGTACGTCACAGTGATCCTTCCACCACTCCAGTGTGTTCTCTACAACTGCCCATGTCTTGGCTTTTTCATCGTAGTATTCGCGAGCAGAGAAATGTTCACCCGCTTTCCCTAATAGAACAAGTTGAGATCGATTGTCCCCAGCAGGTTTTAATAAAACGGGATTCATTTCCGTGGAAGGCGTTAAACCACATGCTTCGGCTTGAACGGCTTGAGCCCGACCAATTTCACCGCCATCAAGCGTAGCATAAGAATTATTGGACATATTCTGGGCTTTAAAAGGAGCCACATTATATCCT
This sequence comes from uncultured Opitutales bacterium, assembly GCA_963924785.1. Classification (GTDB taxonomy): domain Bacteria; phylum Verrucomicrobiota; class Verrucomicrobiia; order Opitutales; family CAJWYM01; genus CAWUTK01. The sequence goes on along the minus strand of CAWUTK010000004.1, from coordinate 2,131 downwards.
TTCCGTTTTAAAAGTGCACAGAGTGCAGTTGCGACCCAACTCTTCCCTGCATCCGAAGATGTCCCTAATACCGAAATCGCCTTCATTTTGAAAAACTGTTCAAAGTTACGAGTTCAATGTTTAGAGTAGGTTGATTCATTTTAACCACGAAATACACGAAAAGCACGAAATTCATAATACGAATCGGGCTATTGATACTTTTGGTGAATTTCCGAAATTTACGAGTAACCCGAGTTTCATTTTGGTGGCTTTGAGATAATTAAGTATCTGAGCTTTATGTTCAGTAGCGATTTCTTTAGAAGCTTTTATCTCTATAATTATTTGGTCGTAACAAATAAAGTCCGGCCGGTAGGTTTGTTTTAGATTTTCACCTTTATAATTTAGCCGTAATTCTTGTTGAGCCAAAAAGGGAATATTTCTTTTTTTAAATTCAATTTCTAAGCATTCCTGATAAACCGCTTCAAGAAAACCAGTCCCCATTTCTTTATAGACTTCAAAAATCGCACCTTGGATCAAATAACACTCTTCCTTATACAGGATTTTTTCGTGATTTTCGTGCATTTCGTGGTTAACGACTAAGTTGCGTATCGTGGTTCATTAATTTTCCCTATTCATCATCCTTTAGATCGGACTTTTTTCAGTATGATTCCGGCAAGAGGGGTAACGATGGATTTGGGGCAAATTGAGGAAAGGGCGACGAGGAACTTATTGTTCCAGCCAGAGGTTATGAGAATTTTCTTTTTAGCGAGTGCATGCAGCACATCGTCAACGACTTCTGCTGCGCTTAAGCCTTGCCAGTCGGAGACGGGCGATTTTTTAAAGCCAGCTCGGGCGAAGAAATTGGTTCGAGTTGGGCCAGGGCAAGACGTTAGGACATGAATACCGTCGTGTTTCAATTCTTGAGAGAGGGAAAGTCCCCAGTGCTGAACAAAAGCTTTGGTTGCACCGTAGGTTGATAGGTAAGGTGTTGGTTGAAAGGAAGCTGTGGAAGCGATGTTGATGATAGCGCCTTTACGTTCTTTTAATAGAGGGAGTAAAAAGCCTGTTAAATCGACTAAGCCTTTGATATTCAAGTCTATCATGTTGAGTTGAGAGTCTAAGTCCGGTTCAGGAAAAGGGCCATAGGTTCCGAAACCACTATTATTAATCAAAAGGAGCTTTCCGCGGCCTTTTTTCATTAATAAATCTTCTTTGAGTAATAAAAATTGCTTTTTTCTGTCCCCATCGTTGGACAAATCACAAGAATGGTGTATCATAGTTATATCGCTGTTAACCAAGACTGGTTTAGAACGAGATAGATTATAAATGACAACTTTTTTATTTAAAGCAAATAGGCTCTCAATGAAAGCCATACCAATCCCCGAAGACCCCCCTGTAATCACAACATCTGTGAATTCCTCTAAGCAATTTTTTAACATTTTGGGCCGGAAAATTAGTGTTGAATGTGCTCGTTCATCTTACTCTGAATAAGTACAGCACTGTTGACCCTAGAAAAAGAACATAAACCAAGAAAGGATACAAGAATGAAAGAAAACGATGTAATTATCTCTGGTGTACATATGGACCTAACTGAAGCTCTTAAGAATAATGTAAGGGCGAAGGCGGAAAAACTATTCAGACACGAAGATAAAATTATGCGTATCCGAGTAGAGTTAGAACATCACTCGAATTCAACAAGCGCAGATGAGTTCATCGCAAAAGGTCATATCGAAATCAATAACAAACCTATGATTATTTCGATTTCCAGTGACGATTTGTATAAGTCAATCGATGAACTTATGGAAAAACTAGATCGTAAATTGAGACGTCGGTCTCGATTAGAACGTGTTAAACGTAAAGATGTTCATGAAGTAGATATTGGAGAGGGCTTACCAAAAGTCTCAATGGCATAAAAGTTAATCTATAACTGAATTTTTGAAAGCCTTCATGGGAAACCGTGAGGGCTTTTTTGTGTTTACTATTAGTTCTTAATGTCATTAAGTCTTGTTCATTCATGATTCATCCGACAAAAGTAATTTCTCTTCGAACAAGAAATCGACTTTGATTTTGTAAATAATCAAAAAGCTGAAGTGTGAACCGGTTTAATGATCTCAGAAACGGGATAATCCTTATTTTATACTTAAAAAAGTGA
>CAWUTK010000003.1:0-2772 GCA_963924785.1 uncultured Opitutales bacterium | reverse complement strand
TGCGAGTCTTGGCGACATGCAAATACCTCTCACACGCAATCCAGGCGCGTGGGAAAGCATCGATACAACCAATGATTCTTGGGCATACGCATGGTATGATGAACATTGGAAATCCGCCAAAAAAATTGCTGAAAACTTGATCAGTGTTGTCGCACGTGGTGGTTCTTACATGCTAAACATTGGACCTAAAGGTGATGGCACGGTTCCAGAAGAAGCGGTTAGAAATTTAACCGATGCTGGCAAGTGGATCAAAGCGAACGCCGAGGCGATATACGAAACATCACCCTCCCCTTATCTTGCATTTGACTGGGGTGACTGCACCGTCAAAGGGAACGACCTTTATGTTCATATTTTCAATTGGCCTGAAAGTGGTGAACTCATTCTTCCGGCATTAAAAAACAAAGTTAAAAAAGCGGCTTTTCTTTGCTGTGGAACGAAAATTAAATTCAAACAATTGAATGATCGCATCACATTACAACTTGAAGGAAAACCAAAGGACACGATGATCCCTGTTCTGAAGATCGCACTCGATGGCAAAGCAGAAGCCTCTTCACAGGCGCTCACCATTGATGGCCAACACCCCACTAAATTGGAAGCAATCTTTGCTAAAACAAAAGGTGCCAGTCATGAAGAAGTTCGATGGATGGAAAAATTTGGTGAATGGAAACATTCCGACAATATTGCAAAATGGAAAACCAAAGAAGATCGAGGCATATGGCAGATAAATGTTTTAAAAGCGGGACGCTACAATGTGAGAGTTGACTATGCTTGCTCTCTGAAAACAGATGATTCCGAATGGGTCATTAATTCTCAAAGTGATAGTATTACCTTTGTTGCAATAGACTCCGGCATGAGAGAACGTTCTAAAGCAGCGCCAAGGAAAAGAGCCCGCTATCAAGATGTTGAACTAGGGCCTTTAACATTCGACAAAACAGGCATACAAACCATCAGTATCCAATCGCGGCACACTCCAAAAAATGACGGTATCTACATTCGTAGAATTACCATTGAACCTTACGAACTATAGGCGCGTCTCTCTGAGAGAACACTTCTAATACTTCATTTATAAATAGTCTCATTCAATTCAAAATATGAATAAAAAACACTCGAAATTCATCGCGGCGATACTGCTAACCGTTCTATCTTTTCTTGTAAACCTAGAGGCTAAGGATAGACCAAACATCATTTTCATCTTTGCTGATGATTGGGGATGGGGTGATTTAAGCTGTCACGATCACCCTTACGTAAAAACACCTAACATTGATCGGCTAGCAAAAGAAGGAACCGACTTCCAACGATTCACTGTTGCTAGCGGTGTTTGCTCACCGAGTAGAACAGCAATTGTAACAGGGCATTTCCCTGCAAGATATGGCATTTCAGGACACTTTGCATGGCCGAATGACAACGCCAGACGGAACATGCCTGATTGGCTAAGCCCCAATGCGCCCCTACTCCCTCGCATGCTTCAAGAAGCAGGTTACGCCACAGCTCACTATGGCAAATGGCATTTAGCCAACAACATGATCCCCGATTCTCCATTAGCCAGTGAATACGGCTATGATGAATTCGGCACCTTTAACTCAGCAGGTGAACAAATGCCCGTCCATGACGATGTTCGTTTGGCCAATAAATTTATCGAAAAAAACCATAAAGCCGGAAAGCCATTCTTTATTAATTTATGGATGCATGAATCCCACACACCTTTTCATACGGTCCCAAAATATCGCTGGCGCTTCCCTAATTTACCAGAGAAAGACAACATCTACGCTTCCGTCTTATCACATGCAGATGACCGTGTTGGCGAGCTACTCGATACTTTAGACCGACTAAACATTTCCCGTAATACATTAGTTATTTTCAGTTCAGATAATGGCCCTGCCAGAGCAAGCAAAGAAGGTGATTTGAAATTACAACATGATACCGCTACTGGCGCAGGGTACGGAATCAATGCAGCAAAGGGAATTACTGGAGGAAGACGCGGTTATAAAGCATCGTTATTTGAAGGTGGCATTGGTGTCCCCTTCCTTGCTCGCTGGCCTGGAAAAATTGCGGCTAATACCATTGATAACACATCACTTATGTCAGCGGTTGATATTCTACCGACATTTTGCGAACTCGCTAATGCTAAACTCCCTGCTCGCTATAAACCAGACGGTGTGAGTCAAGTTACGACATTATTGGGAAAAGCATTTACCGAGAGGAAAACACCATTGTTTTGGAAGGCGATGTCACCATGGCCTGCACAAGGTTCTAAACCGGACCACTGGCCAGCCTATGTCATCGTAAAAGACAATTGGAAATTGGTCGCCAACATACACAATGATCATGTCCAACTGTTTGACATTACGAAGGATGTTAATGAAGACAATGATCTGAAAGATCAACATCCCGAAGTTGTCGCTAAGCTACAAAAGAGCATTACTAAATGGCAAAAAACACTTCCAAAGAAACCTGATTCCACTTGCTTCTCTAAGCACCGCACCAAGAAATAAACAGTAGATATCAAGCGAGTACAACCGAGAAAGACTTCCATACAGCATACGTATACAGCGTGCAATTTTTAGTGCGGAGACGTTGGTTTCAATTAAAATTTCAGAAAGTAGCACAGACAATCTTGCCTGTGAAGGATGCTTGAGGAATTTAACTTGCATTGCACCTTCGTAGATGACGGAATCCTATTATATTTGGAACGCTCTAATGATGATCTCGCCTTTGTACAAAGACAAGATTGTCTGTGCTACACTAAAACCTATCTCCCCGCACAAAAAATTG
>CAWUTK010000002.1:0-11309 GCA_963924785.1 uncultured Opitutales bacterium | reverse complement strand
GTCCGAATATTGTTTTTCAAAAACCACCAAAAATGGATTCGATTCTAGGTGAGTATATTTCGGATAAAGGCATCGCTCAATTTCGTTGTGCAGAAACTGAAAAATTCCCACATGTCTCTTTTTTCTTTAACGATTACAGGGAAGAACCATTTCCTCTTGAAGATCGTGCGATTATTCAAAGTCCCAAAGATGTTGCCACTTACGATGAAAAACCGGAAATGTCCGGCCAAGGTGTATGTGATGCAACAGAAGAGGCTATCCTTTCGGGGAAATATGGTCTGTTGATCGTGAACTTTGCGAATCCTGATATGGTAGGGCATACCGGATCCCTTCCTGCAGTTATCAAAGCTTGTGAGTTTGTTGATTCCTGTGTGGGAACATTATTACAAGCCATTAATAAAATGGGAGGCTCTGCGATTATCACTGCGGATCATGGGAACTGCGACCAGATGTTTAATTTTGAAGCCAATGGCCCTCACACGTCTCATACGCTTAATAAAGTGGAAGTGGTCGTGGTCAGTGAAGAGCATAAGGGACAAGAATTGTTGAAAGATGGACAGCTCGCTTGTTTGGCTCCAACACTGCTAGATCTTATGGGATTGGAAACTCCAGCAGCGATGACTGGTAAGAGCTTGTTGCTGTGATTGGAGAAAGTCGTGTTTTTAATAGAATTAGTTAGCTGATGAAATCGGTTTTTAATTACATAAATTTAAATTTAGCTATAAATGTTTAAGACAATAGGAAATACGGTATTTTCATTTGACCTTGAGTGGATCCCGGATCCTCTGTCGGCAGAGATTCTGCATGGGGTTAGTGATGATGGATTGTTTAGCGTAGAGAATGCTTATCGTGCCCTTTGGGATAGTGGTGGGGCAACAGAGGAAAATCCACAGCCTTATCTTAAAACGATTCTTTGTCGTGTTGTTTCCGTTTCTGGGATTCTTCGTGAGACAGATAAGATGGGCGATGTCAGTCTTAAGTTGATTACGATGCCAGCGGATCACAAAAGCACTGAACTCTGTTCTGAGAAAATTATTCTAGAAGGAATATTAAAAGCCATAGGGCGACGCAAACCACAGTTAGTTGGCTACAATTCAGAAAATGCTGATTTGCCGATCATTGTACAGCGTTCTATTGTTCATGGGTTATCAAGTTTTGGCTTAGCTGAACGTCCAGATAAACCTTGGGATGGTGTCGATTATTTTAATAACTTCGCGGATAGCCATGTTGATATGGCTAGGGTTTTAGCAAAAGGACAACAAACACCGACACTGCATCAAGCTGCAACATTGAGTGGTATTCCAGGAAAAATTGGAGTTAGTGGTCAATCGGTTCCCGAAATGTGGTTAAAGGGTGATTTGAAAGGTATTGTTGACTACAATGAATTTGATGCATTCACAACCCATTTGCTTTGGGCAAGAATTGCACATTTTAGCGATTTGATGTCGAGTGCGGAATATACAAAAGAACAAGAACTCGTTCGTGGTTTACTTGATTCTGAAATTGAAAAAGGAAAAAAACATTTAATAACCTACATTAAAGAATGGGATAGGTTACAAACGATTATTAAAAAACGATGAGTGGTTTGAAGAAGAAAGGGTATTATAGATTTCCTGATGTCAGGAATAACGAAGTTTGTTTTGTCAGTGAAGATGATGTTTGGCAAGTTCCAGTTGATGGGGGTATTGCTAGACGTCTAACCGCTAACCTCGGAGTGGTCACTCACCCTAAAATTTCACCAAATGGAAAATGGTTACTATATTTTTCAGCGGAAGAAGGCGGAGGAGATTTATACTTATTACCATTAGAAGGCGGAGAAACCAAACGTATAACATTCTATGGAATGTTGTCGCGACCACTACTATGGGCGGATGATTCAAAATCCTTTTATTTCTCGGCAAATTTTGAACAGCGCTATGGCACTTCGGTTTATCAACTATCCATAAATGGGGGGGAAGCAGATAAGTTACCAGTGGGCGATGCTAACCGAATTGCTTTTGGACAAGAAGGTGCTTCTTTATTAGGTCGTCATATTGGTGATCCGGCTCGATGGAAACGTTACAAAGGAGGAACTGCTGGAGCGCTTTGGATCGACCGAAAAGGAAATGGCCAATTTGAACCTTTTCTTAATTTAAAGGGTAATATTGCAGATCCAATTTGGGTGAAAAATAGAATTTATTTCATCTCGGATCACGAAGCTATTGGAAATGTTTATTCCTGTTCTCCGACGGGTAAAAACATTCAACAGCATACACACCATACCGATTTCTATGTGAGGGGACTTTCTTCTGATGGCAAACATTTGGTTTATCATGCAGGCTGTGATCTCTATGCATATGAACTTGCTTCTGATGAGTATTGGGAAATTGAAATTGATTATCGAAGTTCACACACTCAGCTGAACCGAAAGTTTGTTTCGGCGAATCAATATTTATCAGGATATAGTTTAAGTGGAGATGGTAAGCATGTTGGGATTAGCTCCAGAGGAAAAGCGATTTCTATTAATGGTTGGGATGCTCCCGGAAAACAATGGGGGTTTCGTGATGGAGCAAGATATCGTTTCCCGACTTGGTTACAGGATAAGAAATCATTAGTGTTTATCAGCGACGAAATGGAGGGGGCAGAACGAGTTGTTTTAGTTAATGATACGTTAGCAAAAGAGAAAGACGTTATTTTTGAACACCTTGAAATTGGAATCGCTCGCAGTGTTATCGCGTCTCCTAAAGAAAATAAAATCTTAGTTACCAATCACAGAAACGAGTTACTGTTGTTAGATTTAACTGAAGGGACAAGGATAGTGTTGGATAAAAGTGATTACGCTCGAATCACTGCACCTTCGTGGAGCTTTGACGGGAAATGGATCACTTATTCTTTTCCTGATTCACCTGAAACAAAAATAATTAAAGTCGTGCGTGCGTCTGGTGGAAAAACACATGCGGTAACAGCTTCTGTTCGTTGGGACAGATGTCCCGTTTTTTCTTCTGATGGAAAATTCATATTCTTTTCAGGTGATCGTGAGTACGAAGCAGAGTATGACTCAATGCAATTTGAATTAAGTTTTAGAGATGCTGCTAAATTGTATGCGATTCCATTACTTAAAGAAACCAAGTCTCCGTTTAGTTTTAATAAAGGAATTGAGCTTAAGCGCTCTAAGAAATCAAAAGCCAAAGCTAAACTTGTTAAAATTGAATTTGATGGAATTCTTGATCGAATAATACCGTTTCCATTACCATCTGGAGATTATTTTTCCTTGCAGGTGCATGAAGATAAATTGTATTTCTTACAGGATGAAGTCTCAAGCGATGGTTCAAACCATCGTAATTTATGTTCTTATTCATTTAGAAACCTTGAGAAAAAAGAACAAAACGCTGGAATCAACAGTTATCAAATTGCACTTGGTGGTGAGAAAACAATTATTTGGACAGAGTCGAATCAGTTGATCGTAACAAAAACCGGTGATGAGGTTAATGATAAAGCCGACAATTTTTATTCGCCGGAAGGTGGGCGAGTTAACCTTGCTGCGATTAAGATAGAGATTAATCGGACTGAGGAGTGGAAACAAATGTACCGAGAAGCGTGGTTGAAACAACGTGAGCATTTTTGGACTGAGAACATGAGTGGCGTTGATTGGATAAAAGTATTTAAACATTACTTCCCGTTGATTGAGCGAGTCGGCAGCCGTGGTGAATTTTCCGATTTGATTTGGGAAATGCAAGGCGAGTTGGGAACCTCTCATTGTTATGAAATGGGTGGCGACTATCGAAGTGCCCCCTATTTCAATGTTGGAAAACTCGGCTGTTCTTATGAATTGGCATCTGATGGGGTTTCGTATGTGATTACGAGCACTTGGATTGGGGCGGCTGATAAAGCAAACCAAATTTCACCACTTAAGCTACCTGGTGTTAACATCAATGTTGGAGACCGTATTTATGCCATTGACGGTCGTGAACTAAGTGCTGAGTTAACGCCCAGAGCTTGTTTGGTTAATAAAGCGGGTGTGGATATTGCGCTAACAGTGAAGCGTAAGGGCGACCGAAGGAAAAGGGATGTCGTTGTCAAAACATTGATGAATGAGAAAATCGTACTTTATCGACAATGGGTAGAAGCAAATAAAAAATATGTTCACAAGAAATCTCGAGGCAAGGTGGGGTACGTGCATATTCCAGACATGGGTGTTTTTGGCTTTGAAGAATTTCACCGTCATTATTTAGTGGAGTGTCAGTATGATTCATTGCTTGTCGATGTTAGGTATAATGGAGGAGGACATGTTTCCCAATTGCTACTTGAAAAGTTAAATCGAAAACGCTTAGGCTACGATCTTTCTCGTTGGAATAAAGAACCAGAGCCATATCCAGGTTCTTCTGTTGCTGGACCGATGGTCGCATTAACGAATGAATATGCGGGGTCCGATGGTGATATTTTTAGCCACGCTTTTAAAATGATGGATTTGGGGAAATTGATTGGTAAGCGAACTTGGGGAGGTGTGATTGGGATAAATATGCAATACTCTTTAGTCGATGGAGCTAAAACCTCACAGCCTGAATATTCATTTTGGTTTAATGATGTGGGCTGGGGTGTTGAGAACTATGGAACAGATCCCGATATTGAGATTTCTATAAAACCACAGGACTATGCAAATGGCAAAGATCCACAGTTGGAAGGAGCCGTTAACCATCTACTAGCTGAATTAAAACAAAATCCTGTTGTAAAACCTAAATTAAATAAAAGACCAAATTTGGCTTTGCCTAAAATGAAATAGATAAAATGCGCCTTTAGGTACGCGTATCTTTATTAGAGGTATTCATTAACGACTAGATCAAATTTCATTCATGTTTATAAAAAAATATTACCACTGGCTACATGGAAAGTGGCCGAGTGGACTGGTTGAAAGTTTACCTGAAGTCAATGAGGGTGGAACGACTAATATTAAAGGCGTTCGCATCGTAGGGGATTTGTCAGGAGTGCCATTGTTGAAGTTTTCAGCAGACACAGGGGCCAAGGCGGTTCATGAGATATTAGTCGAAGAAGATTTCAAGAAGTCTAGAAATAACGAGGAGGGTGTCCTGGATCTAGCAATCATTGGATCAGGTGTTTCGGGTTTATCGGCGGCACTTGAGGCAAAAAAAGCAGGTTTTAAATTTAGAATATTTGATGCAGTTCAGCCATTTTCAACAATAAAAGGTTTTCCAAAAGGAAAGCCAATTTACACTTATCCAAAAGAAATGGTGCCTGCGGGCGACGTCCAATTAAAAGCAGATGTCAAAGAAGGCTTATTGGATGAACTGAAACAGTTGCAGGAAGAGGGTGGAATTGAAGTAGAGCAATTTCGAATCAGTCATATTGAACGCAAGGGCGATTCGATTCAATTACTGGATGGCAAAGGGCAAGTTTTTGAAAAAGCATTGAGAGTGATTGTCGCAATTGGTAAAAGTGGCAATTATCGAAAGCTTGGTGTTGAGGGTGAAAGCTTAGATAAAGTATATAACCGTTTACATGATCCAAAAGAATATTCTAAACAAAAAGTACTCGTTGTCGGTGGTGGCGATTCTGCACTTGAAGCAAGTATTGCTTTAGTTGAAGCGGGCGCGGATGTTACACTCAATTATCGCAAAAAAGAATTCTCACGCCCTAAACCGGATAATGTCGATAAGTTAAAAGCTTTTGAAATGGGTCAAGGGAAGGGCAGTCTTCGGCTAATGATGGCAAGTAATGTAAAAGAGGTTACTTTGTCATCAGTAAATTTGTTGAAACAAGATGGTTCGCTTGAAGTATTAGAAAATGATGTTGTATTCATGTTGATTGGGCGAGAAGCTCCTCTTGATTTCTTTAGACGATCGAAAATAAATATTGCGGGAGAGTGGGGAGCAAAAGCATGGACCACACTTATCGCATTTATGCTGTTTTCGATATGGATGTATCATTGGAAAAGTAGCGGAAATATAGTTAATAGTTTTTTTAGCCAGAACCATTGGTTTCCATTTAACCTGAGTTATTCTAACCCAAAAACATTAATCGGTGCTTTTGTAAACTCGTTGCCTGATCCAGGGTTTTATTACTCGATTGCCTATTGTTTATGTGTGGTTGTGTTTGGTTTTCGAAGAATAAAGCGGCGTAATACTCCGTATATCAAAATACAAACTTATACATTAATGACGGTACAGTTGGTGCCGTTGTTCTTATTGCCTTATATCATTTTTCCTTGGATGGGTGCAAATGGGGTCTTCACAGGAGGAGGTTTAGGGCAATGGTTTGGTGACACATTCTTTCCAAATGCTAGTTATTGGCGATCGTTTGGTTTTTTACTGGCATGGCCATTATTCATATGGAATGTGTTTACTCCTGATCCTGTATGGGGATGGTTAGTGCTTTCGCTAATTCAAACCTTTGTCATTATTCCATTGATTGTTTGGCGATGGGGTAAAGGAGCTTATTGTGGTTGGCTTTGTAGTTGTGGTGCTTTGGCTGAAACGCTTGGAGATGCTCATCGCCATAAAATGCCCCATGGCCCGAAATGGAATAAATTAAATATGGTAGGGCAGGTTATATTATTATTTTCGTTTATATTATTAGCCCTAAGGATACTTTCATGGATTTATCCAGAAAGTGGATTGGAATATTATTATACGGGATTGCTCTCAAAATTTGCGGTATTCAATTATAAATACCTTGTTGATTTATGGTTGGCAGGAATTATAGGTGTGGCTTTTTATTTCCATTTTTCAGGAAGAATTTGGTGTCGTTTTGCTTGTCCGCTTGCAGCCTTAATGCACATTTATGCGAGATTTTCTCGTTATCGAATTTTTGCCGAAAAATCAAAATGCATTTCATGTAATGGTTGCACCACCGTCTGCCACCAAGGAATTGATATTATGAATTTCGCAAATAAAGGTTTGCCGATGGAAGATCCAGAATGTGTTAGATGTTCGGCTTGTGTTGATGTCTGCCCAACAGATGTATTAAGTTTTGGGCGGCTTGATGGAAAAGGGGAAATCGTAAAAGATAAAATCTCTGCCCGTCGTCAATAATTTCTAATATTAGTTAAGAATACTGTATTTATGTTGGAAATTGATGAACTAATATGTCATTTTCTATCAAATGAGTAATTTAGCCGTATTTGAGACAGACGAAGGTATCACTATTTCTTTTGGTGAGTTATTACATTTCATCTCAAAAGATGAACCCTTTTATAATATTGCTCAAAAATCTCGTAAAAAAAACGACTATATCCCTTTTTATGTCGAATTGGCCAAACGTGAAGGTTTGGGAGAAGAATTTAAAAACAAATTAGTCGAGCAACTCAAACAATTAGAAGAAGAAGAATAGATATTTATTAAAAGATACTAATGAACAGAAGTAATTATGGCTAAAATTTTAGTAGGAATGTCGGGCGGAGTGGATAGTTCTATTGCTGCACATGTTTTAAAAGAACAAGGCCATGATGTATCAGGAGCGTACATTCGGACTTGGATGAATGAAGCTGATGTTTTCGGAAAGTGTCCCGCTACCGAAGATATCGCTGATTGCAGAACCGTCTCTAAATTTCTAGAAGTTGATTTTGATGTCGTTAATCTCATCGATGAGTATCAAGCCAAGGTTGTTGATTATTTAATCGAAGGCTACCGTAGCGGCATTACACCAAACCCTGACATTATGTGTAATCGTGAAATCAAATTTGGTATATTTTTAGATTACGCGATCAAGAATGGTTTTGAGTATGTGGCGACAGGTCACTATTGCCGTAAAGTGATGAGAAAGGGGGGTATTGCCGAAATACATGAAGGGCTTGATAAGAATAAAGATCAGTCTTATTTTTTAGCTTTTTTGGAGCAACATCAAGCGGATCGTGCATTGTTTCCAATTGGCGATATGTTGAAACCAGAAGTTCGCATGCTAGCCGAAGAGCTACAACTCCCGACTGCAAAAAAGAAAGATAGTCAGGGTATTTGTTTCCTTGGAAAAATTAAAATCTCTGATTTTTTACGTGAGTACATTCCGGATGAACCAGGAAATATTATTAACCTAGACGGGGAAGTATTAGGAGAGCATAAAGGGCTTCATCATTTCACAATTGGACAGAGAAAAGGAATAAAAATTCCTTCTAATTCTAATTTCAATGCCTATGTCGTTGTGGAAAAAAGAGGAAAAACGAAAGAGCTTGTCGTCGGTTTTGATAAAGACCGGACTCAAGGGCTTTATGCAAATCAAGCTCATATTTCATCAATCAGCTTTGTTAACGAAAAATTAACAACGGAAGAGACCCTCCTTGCAAAGCCACGCTATCGTGATCCATCGCAAGAAATAACTTTTATTCCAGATGAAGGCGGAACTGCGATGATTAAATTTAAAAAACCACAACGAGCTTTAGCTCAAGGGCAAATACTTGCGTTGTATGATGGTCAACGGCTAGTTGGCGGTGGCATTTACACCGGCTTTTCACTCATATAGCCACCAAGATTTATTTAAATAATTTCTTTGCCTTTGCTCTTGCTTGATCCCACTGGTCTACATCTTGAGGTAAATATGTTTCGCAATCAAAAGATTTTTTGACAATAGCTCTGCCTTCTTCAAGTGATGAAATATCACCACAAGCCATCATTTGAACAATAATATTTCCAAAAGCAGTTGCTTCAATTGGGCCAGTAATAACTTCCTTATTAATAGCATTCGCTGTCATTTGATTTAACAACTTGTTTTGAGTTCCACCACCAACGATGTGTAATTTATCTAAAGGAGCTCCGTTTACATCGCCAAGTGCATCCATTACTTGATTGTATTTTAATGCGAGACCTTCTGTTGCTGTCCTTAAAATAGCACCTTTCGATTCTGGGACACGTTGACCTGTTTCATGGCAATATTGCTTAATCTTATTTGGCATATCCCCAATTCCACTGAAGGGTTCATAATCGGGGTCAATGATCGCAGTAAATGGTTCTGCTTCTTCAGCTAAACTGGTAAGTTTCGCATAGTCTAGATTTTCGCCATGTTGCTCCCAGTAGCGCTTGCATTCTTGGATAATCCAAAGTCCGCTTATGTTTTTAAGATATCTAGTCGTCCCACAAACACCATGCTCATTGGTAAACCCATTTAATCTTGATACTTCATCAACTCTAGCTGATTTATTTTCAATCCCCATTAGAGACCAAGTGCCTGAACTTAAAAAAGCATAGGAGTATCCGGCTTCTGCAGGAACAGATGCAACGGCCGAGGCAGTGTCATGACTGCCAACGAGTATAACTTTTAAATTTTCAGTATTCGTTCTTTTTGACACATTTTCTGTAAATTGTCCTAGAATAGTTCCTGGTTCCATAATTATGCCAAGCATATGTGTCGGGATCCCTAGCTTTCCTAAAAGCTCTACATCCCAAGTTCCAGTGTCTTGATTGATCAACTGTGAAGTGCTAGCAATTGTTCTTTCACTTGCCTTAACTCCTGTTAGCCAAAAATTGATTAAATCAGGAGTAAATAATAACTGGTCCGCGCTCGCTAAAGCTTTTGAGTCATTTTCAACTTCTGCCATTAATTGATAAAGTGTGTTGAAAAAATTAGATTGAATACCTGTTCTGCTAAAAAGCTCCGCATCTGGAACAATAGCATGAGTTTTTGAAATCATATTATCCGTTCGTGAATCGCGGTAATGATAGGGGACTCCCGTCAAATGACCACTTGCATCAATAAACCCGTAATCAACGCCCCATGTATCAACTCCGACGGATTGTATGCTTGAACCATATTTAGCGGAAGCTGAATGAATTCCTTTCAAAACTTCACTATATAGATAGAGCGTATTCCAATGCATACTGTTCGCCAATTCAAGAGGACCATTAGGAAAGGCGTTCACTGGTTCGAGAGATAATTTTTCGCCGTCAAAATTGCCAGCAATTACGCGGCCACTCTCTGCACCAAAATCTACAGCTAAATATGTCTTATTCTTACTCATCTTTATTATAGTTTTTTCAAGTTAAGTTTCATTATAAGCCCGTCGAAATATAGACGAACAACATTATGACACAAAAAAGCCCTAGTGATAACTAAGGCTTTTTGTAAATTAAAAATTCATTTTTATGGTTTGTATACACTGAATAGAGCTTCTGCCATTTCAGATGGAGTTTCAGCGATTGCAATATTTGCATCTCTCATAGCCGCGATTTTTGCTTCAGCTGTCCCGCTACCTCCAGAAACAATAGCTCCGGCATGGCCCATTCTTCGCCCAGGAGGAGCTGTTGCACCTGCAATGAAACCTGCAACAGGTTTCTTTACGTGTTCTTTTATATCCGCCGCAGCTTCTTCTTCAGCTGATCCACCAATTTCACCAATCATAATGATTGCATCAGTATCAGGATCTTCATTAAAAAGTTTAATTGCATCAGTATGGTTTGTTCCATTTATAGGATCGCCTCCGATTCCGATACAAGTCGATTGACCATGACCATGGCAAGTTACTTGCCAAACGGCTTCATAGGTTAATGTCCCTGATCGAGAAACAATACCCACTCGTCCTGGTTTATGAATATAGCCTGGCATAATTCCAATTTTACATTCGCCTGGAGTAATAATACCTGGGCAATTTGGGCCAATTAAACGAGAATTACTCGATTGTAATTTCTTGTTAACTTTAGCCATGTCACTAACAGGAATACCTTCCGTTATACAAATAATCAAAGCGACCTCTGAATCAATAGCTTCCATAATCGAATCTGCAGCGAATGGAGGAGGGACGAAAATCACAGAAGTATTCGCGCCTTGTTGAGTCACTGCATCTTTAACTGTATTATAGATAGGAACAGAACCATTGAAGATTTCGCCGCCTTTTCCTGGAGTAACACCACCAACTACATTTGTTCCGTAGTCGATACACTGTGTTGTGTGAAAAGCACCTGCTTTACCAGTGATGCCTTGAACAATTAATCTTGTATCTTTATTTACTAAAACACTCATTTTTTTCCTTAGATTTTATTTCGCGGCAAGTTCAACCATTTTCTTAGCTGCATCAGAAAGAGAATCAGCAGGATTTAATTCAAGCCCACTGTCTTTTAATATCTTCCTTCCTTCTTCCACATTAGTTCCTTCAAGTCTGACTACAAGAGGGACTGAAATCTTAACGTTTTTAGCTGCTTCAACAATACCCGCAGCGATTATATCGCATTTCATTATTCCGCCAAAAATATTAACGAGCACGCCCTTTACTTTAGGGTCTTTAAGAATGATCTTGAAAGCCGCAGTTACTTGTTCTTCAGTTGCTCCGCCGCCAACATCTAAGAAGTTTGCAGGTCATTCACCGAAATGCTTAATGATATCCATTGTTGCCATCG
>CAWUTK010000001.1:0-2642 GCA_963924785.1 uncultured Opitutales bacterium | reverse complement strand
CTCCAAAAAGTGAGCAGAGCTGGATCAGCCGATCTATAAGTCGCCGCCGAGATGTCTCGGTAGAGCCATTTTCTGGATTCGACTGTAAAGGGGCCTGGGTGATTGATGGCACGCCAACTGATTGCACGAATATTGCTCTGGGGCACTTGTTGCCGGAAAAACCAGATGTTGTGGTGTCGGGTATTAATTTAGGCTTTAATTATACCTTGCCGATGATCATGGGATCAGGGACAGTTGCCGGAGCATTAGAAGGAGCCTTTTGGGGAATTCCTGCGGTTGCTTTCAGTAAAGCAATTCCAATGACACTATTTGAGGAAGTGAGAGAAAATAAAGGGAAGTTTAAAACCCCAGATGCAATCGCTTCGCTTGAAGCGACTGCTAATATGACGATTGGTCTGACTGAGAGATTAGTTGGACGAAAGGTTTCGGATGTTGTGGTTCATAATTATAATTTTCCAGAAGTTGTTACTGATGAGACTGAAATTGTTGAAACAAAACCGGGATTGATTTCTATTGGACCCTTGTTTCAGCCTGAATCTGAAAATCTTTATAAGTTTAAATTTAAAGCTGCGGAATTGAGCTGCGAGGATCCAAGTAGCGATATTGAGACTGTTAAAGGCGGTCGAATCAGCTATTCCACGCTTAATTATTCTGGTTTATTGAAAAATGAACGGTAGAGATCGTTTTTTGGCTGCTTGTCGATGTGAGCCTTTAGATCGACCTCCTGTCTGGATAATGAGGCAAGCTGGACGATATCTTCCTGAGTATCGGGCGTTGAAGGAAAAATATTCTTTCAAAGAGATGGTTGAGACGCCTGAGCTAGCTAGAGAAGTGACATTGCAACCGCTTAAGCGTTTCCCGTTGGATGCAGCGATATTGTTTTCAGACATCCTCGTTATACCTGAAGCTTTGGGTCAATCTTATGATTTTAGAGAAACGGGTGGCATTGAAATGGCTTATTCGATTTCGACGCGAGATCAAGTGGATGCGTTAGATAGTTCAGGGATTACTGAGAAGCTAGGCTATGTAGCTGGTGCCTTGAAGCTTATTTCGGAATCTTTAGCGGGTGAGAAAGCCTTGCTTGGTTTTGGAGGTTCCCCGTGGACGTTATCGACATATATGGTGGAAGGGGGATCTTCTAAGGACTTTTCTAAGCTAAAGGCTTTAATGAAAGAGGATCCAGAGACGTTGATGGCTTTGTTGGAGAAAATAACGGAAGTAACCGTTGATTATTTTGAGATGCAAGTTGCCTCTGGCGTCGATGCCATTCAAATCTTTGATTCTTGGGCGGCTGCTTGTCCTCTTGAAAAGTATGAAGCGTTTTCTTTGAGCTATATCCGTCGAATTGTAAATCATTTCAAAGGTCGTATCCCGATTATTCTATATGCAAAGGGTGTCACGGATAGATTGCCGTTATTAGTCGAATCGGGTGTTCAAGTATTAAGCCTCGATTGGACAGTTGACTTAGCTGATTTTAAAAAGGAATGGGGTGACAAGGTTTGCGTTCAAGGCAATTTGAATCCAGATCTTTTAAATGGCTCGCCTGAGAATGTGAGAATAGAAGCGCTCAAGCTGCTTGATAGCATGAAAGGTGTCGGAGGGCATGTTTTTAATTTAGGGCATGGTATTCAACCAACGGCAACTGTTGAAAATATGGAAGTGCTGATAAAGACTGTGACTGAATATAAATGAAAAAAGTTGCTGTTATCGGAGGAGGCATAAGTGGGCTTGTTGCCGCTTACTCAATTTCAAAAAAGGGACATGAAGTTGTTGTTTTTGAAAAGAAAGCTGAAATCGGTGGGGTGATGCAATCTTACCGAGAGGGTGATTTCCTTGTAGAAAAAGGACCGAATTCGATGATGATTAGTAGTTCGACGGTCGAAGACTTTTTTAAGGAAATTGGGTTAGCTGATGAAATATTGGAGGGTAATGCTAAGGCTAAAAAACGGTTTATTCTTAAAAATGGAAAATTGAATGCTGTACCGATTTCTCCCATGAGCTTTTTGAAAACGGACTTATTTAGTTTTTTTGGAAAACTACGATTGTTTGCTGAACCCTTTATTGAAAAGGGAAACGGAAAAGAATCTGTGGCTGAATTTGTAACCCGCCGCTTGGGTAGTGAGGTCTTGGACTATGCGGTGAATCCGTTAGTAGCGGGCGTTTATGCCGGTGATCCGAAGAAACTTTCTCTGGCGCATGTCTTTCCCTTTTTAAACAACCTCGAACAGGAGTTCGGTTCTTTAGTTAAAGGAGCATTTAAATCGCGAAGGAATAAGAAGCCAGGGAAGATAAAACCTCGTTTGATTACGCTTAAATCGGGCTTGTCTACTTTGCCCAATCAATTGGAGAAATCATTGAATGTTAAGTGTGGCGTTATGATTAAATCTATTTCTGAGGTAGGAGAGACTTGGCAGGTGAAAGGGAATTCGTTAGACGGCGATTTTACCAATGATTTTGATGATGTGGTTTTGGCGGCTCCGACACCGAGTCTAAAACAAATTGATTTCTCACAAACATTGAATGATGCCTTTGCTGAACTAGGCGAAATTCACTATGCCCCTATTTCGGTTGCTCATATAGCTTTTAAAAAGAAGCAAGTTTTTCATCCACTCGATGGTTATGGCTTTCTTGTTCCTGAAAAA